>DASQEZ010000212.1:0-21530 GCA_035633415.1 Ornithinibacter sp.
CGCCGCTGGGTGTCACGCTTTCGCTGGGAGGACTGCGTCGACGCATGGGAGGGCGTCCTGCTGGAGGAGGCGGGTCGCTGAGCGGCGCTCGTCCCGGCGCGGGACATCGTGAAGCGGCCCCGGTCGGTGGACCGGGGCCGAGGTGGAGGTGCTGGGGTCAGGGTGCGTCGTAGCGGACGACCTGCTCGGACGCCGACGCCGGGTTGGCGTCAGGGGTCACCGCAGAGACCCCTCCGAAGATCGCGAGGAGCGCGAGGAAGACACCGACGACGAGGGACACGATGGCCCCGATCCCAAAACCCATGCGGCGGACTCTACCAGTCAGTACGGCGAGCTCGTGCCGTTCTGCTGACGACACACCCGAGGGCGGCCAGCCACGTGACGGCGGTGACCGCCCAGCCCCAGATCGTGGCAGTGCGCGCCGGCGGGTCGGCGGCCCCACCGGCGAGCTCCAGCACCCGCACGGCGGGGCCGTCGTGGACCACGCGCGCCGAGGCGGGCAGGTCGGAAGCGGGAACCGGGTCGGGGAAGCCGGTGTCCTTCTCGACGACGACCCACCGCACGCCCTGCTCGGCCAGCGCCTGCACGGGCGTCGCCCCGGCGGCGATCCGGGCCGTGACGGCGCGGGCGACCGGGTCCTCCCCCGGGACGACGCCGTCGGCAAGGGGCAGGCCGTCGTCGAGCACGACCCGCTGGTCGACCATTCGCGGGACCAGGGTCAGCGAGACCCGGTCGCCGTTCCAGCCGTAGCGGCGGTACTGCGACCACGGGAGGAGCCCGACCGAACCGGTTGGACGGGCCGAGAGCATGGACGCCGCGGTGCGCAGGTCCTCGGGCACCGCGACCGCGGTCACCCGGCCGCCGACCCCCCACGCGAGCGTCGGCAGCAGGGCGACCGGAAGCGCGGCGACGAGCACCGCCAGAGCCGGGCCGGCCGAGCGCACCCGCAGCAGGTCACGGACCAGGACCCCGGCGCCCGCGGCGGCCAGGACGACCCAGGGTGCGACCAGCTTCTGGGCATCGCGCAGGAGCCCTCCACCGGGTACGTGGACGACCAGGGCGGTCCACAGTCCGAACGGGTCGAGCGCGCTGAGCTCCGCGAGGAGCAGGCCGGCGACGGCCGGCACCAGCAGGGCGCCCACGCCCTCGCGGCGCGCCGCCCGCGCCGCGACCACGACCGCCACGACGGCCAGGACGGTCGCGGTGAGCGCCACGACGAGCACGTCGCGCGATGCCGGGTGCGACGCCGGGTTCCAGAACGCCCCTCCGCTGAGGAGAGAGCCGAACACCCCGAGGGGCGTGTCGGCGCGAGCCGCGAACGCCGCGACGCCGACGGGCGCCGACGCCACCCCGGCCGTGACGGCGGGCAGCGCCCAGACGGCGGACACCCCGAGCGCGCTCAGGCCGGCGAGGCCGAGCGCCGCCCACCGCGGCCGCGGGGCGAGCAGGATCCCGGCGACGGCGAGTGCCCCGACGACGAGGGTGTTGGCGCCGCCGATCCCGCAGGCGGCGAGCCCCACCGCGGGCGCCCAGACCGGCGCCCGCCCGGAGCGCACCCGCAGGCAGGCGACGAGCAGGTGGGGGACGGCGGCGTACCCGAGCAGCACGGTCCACTGGCCGACGACGAGCCGCTCGAGGACGAAGGGGTTCCAGATGGCGGCGACCGCCGCGGCCGACCGCGGCGCCCAGCCTGCCCCGGGGGCCAGCACCGCGGTGAGCCGGGCCGCCCCCGCCCCGGCGAGCACGAGCGCGCCCCAGAGCACCAGCGCCTGGGCCACACCGGCGCCCAGCAGCCAGCCCAGCACCACCCCGGCCGCGTCGCTCGGGACCGCGCGAGGTGCGGGCGTGCTCGTGCCGAGCGTGAACGGGGTGAGCCGGGGGTCGGGTGACCACGCGAGGTCGTAGGCGAGCACGACCCCTCGGCCGAGGGCCGGCCCGAGAACCAGGATCGCGACCACCGCCGGCACCACCACGTGGCCGACGAGCACGGCCGGCGGGACCCGGCGCCGCAGCGTCGCGGTCCAGGAGGCAGGCGTCACGCTGAGCGAGCCTAGGCCGTGGGACCCGAGTGGCTCGACGGGCACGCCGTGGTCTAATGTCCCGTGGCTGCGAGCAGTGCCCTGGTGCTTGACGAGTCGGGCGACCGGCGCTCGCCGTCCATCACCCGCGGGCACGTCGACGCCCTGACCGGCCTGCGCGGCTTCGCCGCCCTGGTCGTGCTCACGGTGCACGTCGCGGGGCGCACGGACTACACCTTCATGGGCATCCACGGCTACGGCCCGGTCAGCCTCTTCGTGCTCTCCGGTTTCCTGCTCTACCGGCCGTGGTCGCGCTGGGCCCTGGGCCTCGGGTCCCTACCGAGCATCCGGACCTTCGCGCGGCACCGCGCCGCCCGCATCCTGCCCGCCTACATCGTCGTCGTGCTGATCGTCGCCGTGGTGCTGCCCGAGTCGCAGCCGACCGGCGTCGACGGCTGGCTGCGGGGCCTCACCCTCACGCACACGACCGCGAGCGACGGCCTGCGGCCCGGCATGGAACACACCTGGAGCCTCGGCACCGAGGTCAGCTGGTACTTCGCGTTGCCGTTCATCGGGCTGTTCGCCGGCTGGGTCGCGCACCGGGCTGCGCCCACGGCCCGGGCCAAGGTGGTCCTCGGGTTGTTCGCACTGTCCATCCCCCTGTCGGCCGCCTGGCGCTGGTGGCTCGAGGTGGAGGACCTGAACCCGCTGTTCACGTACTCCTTCTGGCTCCCCGGCTTCCTCGTCTGCTTCCTCGGCGGTGCGGCCGTGAGCCACGTGCTGCAGGCCGACCGGGCCGGGCTCGCCCGTAGCAGGATGCTGCGTTGGCTCGGCGAGAAGCGCCCCTGGGTGCTCGTGGGGCTGGGTGCCGTCGTGATGGCGATCGGCAACTCGCGGCTCGGCGGTCCGTGGGACTACGTGCCGGCCACGTTCGTCGAGCGACAGATCCGGTTCACCTGCGTGACGGTGCTGGCCCTGCTCCTGCTCGTCGGGGCCGCGCTCGGCACCGAACGGTCCCCCGTCACCCGTTTCATGTCGATGCGCTGGCTCGTCGCCATGGGGCGGTGGTCCTACAGCATCTACCTCTGGCACCTGCCGGTCATCGTCCTGCTGGCCCCGCACGTCGCACGCGACGGTGTCGACGGCTTCCTCGTGTTCTACGGGCTCACCCTGGCGATCACGATCCCGCTCGGAGCCGCGACGTACGCGTGGGTCGAACAGCCGGCGATCCGCTGGTCCAAGCGGCCCGGGGCCGGGGAGGCGCCGACGAGCGACCCGGTCGCCGTGAAGCAGACCGGCTGACCCTCGCGGTCAGTAGGGGTCGTAGGGCGAGTCGTGCCCGACCGCGGCCGCGACCCCGCGCAGGCGCAGCCGCAGCAACACCTTGATCCCGACGTTGCGGACCCACCACGGCATCTCGCGCAGAACCCTGACCCGGTCGGCGGCGGCCGGCGTCTCCTTCGCGAACAGAGCCATCGAGTCGCTGCGCTCGAGGTAGCGCAGCCAGGAGGAGGGCAGCACCTTGGCCAGCACCCCGAGGGTCACCCCGATCGAGGAGAACGCGTCGTGCACGAGCACCCGCCCGCCCTCGGGCAGGAAGGCCGCCCAGCGCAGGTCGTCGGTGAAGGTCCAGTAGTCGTGCTTGCCGTCGATGTACAGGAGGTCGACACCCCGGGACCAGCGCGGCCGCAGGCGGGTGCTGAACTCGGCCTCGAGGCTCACCAGGTCGGCGATGCCCGCGTCGCTCACGTTCTGCTCGAACTTGGCCCGGGTGGACATTCCACCGAAGAGCCGTCCGTCGACGAACGGGTCGACGCAGACGAGCGTGCCGGACCGGGCGCGCAGGGCCCGACCCAGCACGACGGTCGAGCGCCCCTGGTGGCTGCCGATCTCGAGCACCGTGGCGCCGTCCGGCAGCGCGACGACGGCGTCGAAGAGCATCCGGGCCTGACCGACCTTGAGCCACCCGGGGACACCCTGTGCGACCGCCCACGCGTCGGCGAACTCGTCGTCGAGCGCGCCGGGGGGCGGGTCGTGAGGGCGGGACGTCATGGTGGAAGCCTTTCGCACGAGCAGCCGGGGGACGGGCCTAGACTGCCCGCGGCAGGTTACTACTAGGTAGGGGCGAGTTGACCACGGCACCACCCGACTGGGGGCGACGCACCGCCCTTCCCAGGGTGGCGCACCGTGTCATCATCGCGACGCTCGTCCTGTCCCAGCTGGTGCAGCAGCCGGGCCGACAGACGTTCGACACCAAGCTCGACCTCGTGGTCGACCCGGCGAGCCTTCTCGCGTCCGCCGTTCACCTGTGGAACCCGCTGCTCTCCTTCGGCGAGCTCCAGAACCAGGCGTACGGCTACCTCTTCCCGCTCGGGTCGTTCTTCGCGCTCGGCGACGCCGTCGGGCTGCCGCCCTGGCTCGTGCAGCGGTTCTGGTCGGCCCTGGTGCTCGTGGCAGCCTTCGAGGGGGCCCGTCGCCTGCTGCGCGCCGTCTCCCCCGCGAGCGCCCCCGGTCTCTGGCTGATCGCCGGGCTCGCCTACGCCCTGGCCCCGCGCACGGTCGGCCTGGTCGGGGTTCTCAGCGCCGAGGCACTGCCGGCAGCGGTGCTGCCGTGGGTCGTGCTGCCCCTCGTGCACGCCGTGTCCGGGCGTTGGACACCGGCCCGCGCGGCCGGGCTGTCCGGGCTCGCATTCCTCATGGTGGGCGGCATCAACGCCACGGCCGCGGTCGCGATCCTGCCGCTGCCGGCCCTGGTCGTCCTCCTCGGGCGGGGCCCCGGGTCCCGGTTGCGGTTGGCCGCCTGGTGGTCGGCCGCCGTGCTCGCCGCCTCCGCGTGGTGGGTCCTGCCCCTGCTCGTCCTGGGCAGGTACAGCCCACCGTTCCTCGACGTCATCGAGACCGCGCGGGCCACGACCGGCCCCCTCGGGTGGTCGAACGTCGCGCGCGGCCTGGACGACTGGCTCTTCTTCGCCGTGGTCGACGGCGGGCCCTGGTGGGCCGGCGCGGCCCAGCTGGCCTCCTCCCCCGTGCTGGTCGCCGCCACCGCTGCCGTCGCGGCACTGGGCTTCGTCGGGTTGCTCCACCGAGGGATGCCGGCCCGCCTTCCGCTCGCGGCCGGCGCCCTGGTCGGCGTCGCCCTCATGGTCCTGGGCCACGATGCCGGGGTGCTCGCGAGCCCGCTCGCCGGCGCCACGCGGGACCTGCTCGACGGTGTCCTGGCCCCCCTGCGCAACGTCCACAAGCTCGACCCGGGTGTGCGGCTGCCGCTGGCCCTCGGCCTGGCTCACCTGGTCGGGGTCCTCGTGGCCCGACGGTCGACCCGGGCGAGGCCGGCGGGCGGGGTGCGGCGCAGGGTCGGCCCGCGAGCGCGCCCGCTGCTCGCCGGTGCCGTGGTCACGACCGTCGTGGCCCTGCTGGTGACGAGCGCCTGGCCGCTCGTGGCCGGAACAGCCCGACAGGCCGGGTGGACCGAGGTGCCCGTGGAGTGGCGGCAGGCGGCGACCTACCTCGGTGACCACGCGGACGATGGCCGTACCTGGGTTCTCCCCGGCTCGGGCTTCGGCCGCCAGACGTGGGGTCGCACCGTCGACGAGCCGATCCAGCCGTTGGCCCGGGCCGCGTGGGTCACCCGCAGCCAGGTGCCCCTGGTCCCGCAGCAGACGATGCGCTACCTCGACGCCCTCGAGGCACGGGTGTCCGACGGACGCGGCTCCCCCGCCCTCGCGGACGCCCTGGCGCGGGCCGGCATCGGCCACGTGCTGCTGCGACACGACCTCGGCGCCGGTGTCACGACGGCTCCGTCGGTGCAGCGGGTCGGGGCCGCCCTGCGCAACAGCCGGGGCCTGACCCTCGTGCAGTCCTTCGACGACGACGACGGGCGCTCCCGCCTCGACGTCTACCGGGTCGAGCGCCACGTCGACGCCGTCGACCTCACCCCGGTTCAGGACGTCACCCGGGTGACCGGGGCCCCGGACGACGTCATCGCCCTGCTCGAGGGCGGCGTCATCGCAGCGGACCGACCCACCGAGCTCGTGCCCACCGGCGCCGCCGACGTCGACGCCGTCGGTGACGCCTTCCAGCGCCGCGAGCGCCAGTTCGGCCGCACCTACGACGCCGTCGGCCCGCTGCTCGGCGCGGACGAGGCCTATCGGCAGGAGCGGGCGGTCCACGACTACGCCGGGCCCGAGGGGGTCGAACAGGTCACCGCCACGTCGTCGTCGGGCGCCCGCGCCACGGCATCCTCGTCGAGCGGCTACACCGACAGCGTGGGGCCCGTGCGCCCGGAGCTGGGCCCGGCGGCCGCCGTGGACGGGTCGCTCGAGACCATGTGGCGGTCGTCGCCGCTGACCGAACCGGTGGGCCAGTGGCTCGAGGTCCGGCTGCCGGCGCCGCGCCCCGTCGAGCACGTCGACGTCCGCGCGGCGGTCGACGGCTTCACCGGTACACCGGTGCGCCGGGTGACGGTCACGGCCGGTGACCAGTCGGTCGAGCAACAGCTCGACCCGGAGAGCGGGTTCGCCCGGGTGCGGCTGACCGGCGCCCCCGTCTCGTCGGTGCGAGTGACCGTGTCCGCGGTTCGTGGTGGCGCGCCGACGGGCGTCGTCGCCCTGCGCGAGGTGAGCGTTCCCGGTGTCGACGCCGTGCAGCAGGCCGAGCTGCCCGGTGCGGTCACCCCGGGCACCGACATCCACTTCCGGGCCGACCGGGGGCGGCGCGCCTGCACCGGGGCCAACGAGACGCTGCGGTGCGACCCCGAGCTGGCCCGCGTCGGTGACGAGTACACCGGGCTGCGACGGGTGTTCCGCACCACCGAGCCCGGCACCTGGTCGCCGTCCGGGACGGTCGTGGCCAGGGCCGGTGCCGCGACGCTGGAGCTTCTCGACCCGCCGGGCGACGCCGCCACGGTGCGGGCGTCGACGGTGCTCGCCGACGACCCACTGGTGGCCCCGGCGTTCGCGCACGACGGCGACCCGACGACCTGGTGGTCGAGCGCGGTCGGCGACCCGGCGCCCTCGCTCACCGTCGGCTGGGAGGACGAACGCACCGTGTCCGGCGTGCGCATCCGGCTCGCCGACGCGCCGACCCGGGTGCCCCGCACCGCACTCGTCACCGTCGGCGGCCGGGTGCTGCCGGTCACCGTGACCGGTGACGACATGGTGCCGCTGCCCTCGGTCAGGGCGCGCGAGCTGAAGGTCACCTTCCCCGTCGAGGCCACCGACACCGAGGCGCTCCGGCGGCCCCTGGCCGTGGCCGAGCTCGAGATCGACGGCGTGCAGGACCTCGCCTACCGCCCCGACCCGACGTCGGCCACCGGCGCGCCGTGCGGGCTCGGGCCGGCCGCGACGATCGACGGGCGCCGGGTCGAGACGGAGGTGCGAGGCACCCTCGCCGACGTCCTGGCGGGCACGCCGCTCGAGGTGCTCGCCTGCTCCGAACCCCAGGTGCTGCCCAGCGGTGAGCACCGCCTGGTGGTTCCCTCGACCGACCGCTTCGCCGTCACCTCGGCCACCCTGACCGCGCCGGCGCCCACCGGCACCACGGTCGGGGAACGCTCCCTCAGCGTGGAGGACTGGCAGGACACCCGCCGGGTCGTTGCCGTCGGGGTGGGTGGCGAGTCGGTGCTGCGCGTCGCCGAGAACGCCAACCCGGGGTGGCGGGCGACCCTGGACGGTCAGGCCCTGGAGTCGCTCGTCGTCGACGGGTGGCAACAGGGCTACCGGGTGCCGGCCGGCGCCGGTGGCCGGGTCGTCATCGAGTTCGCCCCCGACCGCGTCTACCGCGCCGGCCTCGCGACCGGTGCCGCGCTCGCGCTCCTCCTCCTCGTCGCCACCCTCGTGGCCGTGGGGCGCGGACGGCGCCGCCCCGCTCCCGACGTCGTCGAGCCACGCTGGGCCCGGATGCCGGACCGCGCCACCACGCGGGCGGCGCTCGTCGTGGGCAGCGCGGTCGTCGGTGGCCTTCCGCTGGCCACCGGGGCTCTGGCCGGGAGCGTGCTGCGGACCCGCCCGCGGGCCAGGCTCGTCGCTGCCGGAGGATGTGTCGCGGCCGGGGGCCTCGTCACCGCGATCTCGCTGGCCGCCGGGCAGGGGTACGTGTCCGGCCCTGCCGACCTGGTGGCGGGCGTGGGTGTGGGGCTGCTTCTCGCGGCCCTGCCCACCCCCGCCGACACCGACATCCCCGATGACGAGGAGTCACCATGACCGCTGATCCCGGAACCGAGCCCGCGGCCAGCACCCCGGTGCGGACCTGGCGGTCCACCCAGGGTGCGGTGGCCGCGCTGGTCGTGGCCGGGGGCACGATCTGGCGCGCGAGCATCGTCGGACGCGGCTGGTTCAGCCAGAACGACTTCCTGGTCACCCTCCCGACCACCTCCCCCACCGAGACCGTCGTCACCGCGGGGTTCTCGCCCGGGTCGGTCGCGATCGCCCAGGGCGTCGCGAACCTCGCGCCGCTCGGCTGGCCGCTGGCCGCCGCCGTCGTCATCGCCCTCCAGACCGTCAGCCTGCTCGTCCTGTGGCACGTGCTGTCCAGGCTGCTGCCCGACCGGTGGCTGCGCCTGCCCGTCCTCACCTTCTTCGCGGTCACGCCGCTGACCCTGTGGTCGACCCAGTGGTGGACCTTCGCCCTCCAGTTCTGGCCCGCGGCTCTCGCCGTGCTCGTGGCCGTGCTCGCGGTGCTGCACACCCTGCAGCGCGGCTCGACCGCCGGGCCGTGGGTCGCCGCAGCGGGCACTCTCGCCGCGCTCTCCACCAATGAGCGATGGGTGCTCGCCCCCGTGGTGCTCGTCGGCCTCGCCCTGGCCGTCAGCGCGGGCCCGAGCGTGCGCGACCGGCTGCGGGTCGCCGTGGTCGACCATCCCCTGATGTGGGCCGCCCAGGGCGTCGTCATCGCGGGTTACGCGGTGCTGCGGGTCCTGGTCGTCCCGGCCGCCCTCGGCGACGTGCAGTCGCCCAACGAGCTGGTCACGGCCTACCTGCGCCACCTCGGCGCCCTGCTGCCCGGTGGGCCCTGGGGCTCCGGGGTCGTCGAGCACGCCTACCTCGCCCCGCCGTCGTGGGCGGTCGGCGTCGGGCTCGTGGTGCTGCTGGCCGTCGTGGCGCTCACCCTGACCAACGGGGGGCTGGACGCCAGGCTGGCCTGGGCCACGCTGGCCGTCTACGCGCTGCTCGGCCTGGGGCTGCTCGCGGTGCAGCGCCAGGGGACCCTGGCGGCGTCACTCGACCTGATCCACCGCCACGGGGCCGATGCCGCGTTGGTGCTGACCCTCGTGGTCGCGGCTGCCCTGCGCCGCACTCCGGCGCCGAGCCTGTCCGGCCTGCCCGTGCCGCGGCTGCGCGAGGCCGCTCCGCGCCAGCGCGAGCTGCTCGTGGCCGTGGCAGCCGCGGTGGCCCTCATCGGGTCCGCAGCGGTGAGCACGCCGGCGCTGGCCGCCCCGCTGCTGCACGACGACGACCGCGCGTACGTCGATGCCACCCGTGCCGCCCTGCGCGAGGACCGCACCGCGGTCCTCCTCGACGGCGGGGTGCCACCCGGCGTGCTCAGCCCCTGGTTCGGGGACGCGGCCCGGGTGTCGACGGTGCTGGCCCGGGCACCCGAGAGCCCGGTGTTCGACCTGCCCAGCCACCGGCTCCGGATCGTGCGACCCGACGGCTCGCTCAGCCCGGTCGTGCTCACCGGCTCCGTCGAGATGGAGCCCACCGACGACGAGGCCTGTCCGCGGCCGGTCCGCCTCTCCGGCGCCGCCGTCCCCTTCCAGCGCACCGTCCCGCCGGGTCGCTGGGTTCTCCGGCTGGGCTACTACACCGCCACCTCCGGGCTGGCCGTCGTCGACGTGGCCGGCCAGCGGATCGAGGTACCCGTGCAGGCCGGGCTCAACGCCGTCGACGTGCTGGTGACGGCCGGGTTCGACCAGGTCTGGCTCTCGTTGGAGCACCCGAGCGACACCCTGTGCCTGGCCACGGCCACCGTCGGCGTGCCGACGGCATCGCCCGCGGGCAGCCCGTGACGACGCCGCCCACCGGCCGGCGCGCCGCCGCGAGACTGCTGCGGCACGCGCCGACGGCTGCGGTTCTCGCGGCCGCAACCCTGTGCGCCAACGTGCTGGCGTACACCCTGTACCTCGTCCTCAACCGGGCGCTGACCCCCCAGGACCTCGGCGCGGTGGCGGCGCTGCTCAACCTGACGGTCATCTCCGCGGTCCTCGCCCTGGCCCTGCAGCTCGTCGCCGCGCGGCACGTCGCCACCGACCGCGCCGTCGCCCACTCCCGTGATGCCACCGAGGCGGCGGCCGTGGCCACCGGCACGGTGCTCGGCCTGGCCGTCACGGGGCTCATGCTCCTCGCCAGCCCGGTCATCGCAGTGGCCTTCGACCTCGATGGCCTCCTGCCTGCCGTCCTCGTCGCGGTCGGAGTGCTGCCCACCTACCTCACCTTCGCCGCCCAGGGGTGCCTCCTCGGGCGTGAGCGCTTCGGGGCCCTGGGGATCGTCTACGTCCTGGTGGCCGGTGGCCGGTTCCTCGCAGGCGCAGGCGCCGCGTGGGCCGGGCTCGGGGTGTCGGGGGTCATCGGCGCCACCGTGGTCGCCGCGTGGGTCACCGCGGCCATCTCGCTGGCGATGGTGCCGGCCGCGGTGCGCGGTGCCGGCGCGCGGCTGCGCAGCACGTGGGTGCGTACGGTCCTGCACAGTGCCACCGCGACCTCGGCCCTGCTCGTCGTGACCAACATGGACATCCCGCTCGCGCGCACGGTGCTGCCGCCGGTCGAGTCCGGGGAGTACGCCGTGGTCTCGCTCTTCGCCAAGGCGGCCTACTGGGGCCCGGCGTTCCTCGCCACGCTCTTCTACCCGAGGATGGCGCGGGCCACGACGCGGCGGAGCGCGCTGCTGGCGGTGGGGTCGACCACGGTCATCGCACTCGTCGGGGTGGGACTGTCGGCGCTGCTCGCCGAGCCCCTGATCCGGATCGTGGGCGGGCCCACCTACGTCGGGCTCGCGCCGCTGGTGCCGCTGCTCACGGCATCCGGGGCAGCGTGGTCGGTGGCGCAGGTGCTGGTCTACTGGCGGCTGTCGCGCGGCGACCACCGCCTGGGCTACGCCGTGTGGGCGGTCGCGGCCCTCATCGCGGCGACCGTGCTGCTGTGGCGCCACGACTCGATCGCCGAGATCGCCTCCACCGTGCTCGCCGGCGGCCTCGCCGTGGCGGTCTACGGCCTCGTGCTCCTGCTCGGCACCTCACCCGGTCGGCCGGCGCCGGCCCCGGCCGACCCCTACGTGGTCGACCTCTGAGCCCGCGGGCTCGCGAGACCGGGCCCGGGCCCGGGCATCAGTGCGCGGCGTCGTGCCAGCTCCGGCCGACGCCCACGCTGACGTCGAGCGGCACGTCCATCGCGACGGCCGCACCCATCTCGCGCCGGACCAGCGACTCGACGGCCTCGCGCTCACCCGGTGCCACCTCGAGCACGAGCTCGTCGTGCACCTGGAGCAGGATGCGCGAGGTGAAGCCCTCCGCGGTGAGCGCGCCGTCGACGCCCTTCATCGCGAGCTTGATGATGTCGGCCGCCGACCCCTGGATGGGTGCGTTGAGCGCCATCCGCTCGGCCCCCTCGCGGCGCTGCCGGTTGTCGCTGGTGAGGTCGGGCAGGTAGCGGCGCCGGCCGAGCATGGTGGCGGTGTACCCGGTGGCCCGGGCTTCCGCCACGACCTCGCGCAGGTAGTCGCGGACCCCGCCGAACCGGGCGAAGTACTCGTCCATCAGGCCCTGCGCCTCGCCGGTGGAGACGTTGAGCTGCTTGGACAGGCCGAACGCAGACAGGCCGTAGGCCAGCCCGTAGCTCATCGCCTTGACCTTGCTGCGCATGGCGGCGGTGACGTCCTCGGGCTCGACGTGGAAGACCCGCGCGCCGACGAAGCGGTGGAGGTCCTCGCCGGTGCGGAAGGCCTCGATCAGCCCTTCGTCACCGGAGAGGTGGGCCATGATCCGCATCTCGATCTGGCTGTAGTCGGCGGACATCAGCGACTCGTAGCCCTCGCCGACGACGAACACCTCACGGATGCGGCGCCCCTCCTCGGTGCGGATCGGCACGTTCTGCAGGTTCGGGTCGGTCGAGCTCAGCCGGCCGGTGGCCGCGATCGTCTGGATGTAGGTGGTGTGGATGCGCCGGTCGGGGGCGACCGCCTTGATCAGCCCCTCGACGGTGACCCGCAGCCGGCTGGTGTCGCGGTGCCGCAGCAGGGCCTCGAGGAAGGGGTGCTCGGTCTTGGCGAAGAGGTCGGCGAGGGCGTCGGCATCGGTGGTGTAGCCGGTCTTGGTGCGCTTGGTCTTCGGCATCCCGAGCTGGTCGAAGAGCACCTCCTGCAGCTGCTTGGGGCTGCCGAGGTTGACGTCGTGGCGGCCGATGGCGTCGTAGGCGTCCTCCTGCGCCTGGCGCATCTTGGCGGCGAAGTCGGCCTCGAGCTCGGCCAGGGCCGGCTCGTCGACGGCGATCCCGGTGCGCTCCATCCGGGCCAGGATCTCCACGAGCGGAAGCTCGAGGTCGCGCAGCAGCTCGGTGCCGCCGGTCTCGTCGAGCCGCTGCGAGAGCACGGCCGACAGCTCGAGCACGGCGCGGGCCCGGATCATCGCGTCGCGCGCCGCCGTGTCGTCGTCTGCCGCGAAGTCGAGCATCCCCTGGTCTCCGGTGGACTCCTCGGCCTTGAGCTCGCGGCCGAGGTGCCGCACGACGAGGTCCTCGAGGTCGTAGGAGCGCTGGTCGGGCCGCACGAGGTACGCCGCGAGGGCGGTGTCGCAGGTGACTCCGGCCAGGGGCAGGCCGCGGGTGGAGAGCGCCTGGAGCTGCTCCTTGGCGTCGTGGAGGATCTTGGGCGCGGCGGGGTCGGCCAGCCACCCGGCCAGCACGTCCTCCTGCTCGCGGGTCAGGGCGGTGAGGTCGAGGTGGGCGGTGCTGCCGTCCTCGCCGGCCAGCGACACCGACCCCGCGTCACCACTGCCGCCGCGGTAGTGGCCGCCCACGACCACGCCGTAGGGCAGTCGCCGGCCGACCGCGCCGTCACCGAACCGGATCGACAGGTCGTCGGCCGTGAAGACCTCGCCCTCGAGCTCGAAGCCGCCCTCGACCTCGTCCTGCTCGACGTCGAAGGTCGCGAAGAGCCGGTCGCGCAGCACGCGGAACTCCAGGCCGTCGAAGACCCGGTGCACCTCCTCGCGGTCCCAGGACTGGCGCTCGAGGTCGTCGACCGACAGCGGCAGGTCGAGGTCGTCGACGAGCCTGTTGAGCCGGCGGTTGCGCAGCACCCCGTCGAGGTGCTCGCGCAGGCTCTCGCCGGCCTTGCCCTTGATCTCGTCGACGTGGGCGACCACGCCGGCGAGGTCGCCGTACTGGCCGAGCCACTTCGCGGCCGTCTTCGGCCCGACGCCGGGCACGCCCGGCAGGTTGTCGCTCGTCTCGCCGACGAGTGCGGCGAGGTCGCTGTAGCGCTCGGGTGGCACGAGGTACTTCTCGGTGACGGCGGCCGGGTCCATCCGCCACACCTCGGACACCCCACGCACCGGGTAGATCAGGGTCACCTTGTCGTTGACCAGCTGGAAGGCGTCTCGGTCGCCGGTGCAGATGACCACCTCGTGGCCCTGCTCGACGGCCCGGTGGGTGAGGGTGGCGATGACGTCGTCGGCCTCGAAGCCCTCGACCCCGAGGTGCTTGACCCGCAGCGCGTCGAGCACCTCGCGCAGCAGCGGCAGCTGGCCGGTGAACTCGGTGGGGGTGGCCGAGCGGCCCGCCTTGTACTCGGGGTACTCCGCGGCCCGGAAGGTCTTGCGTGAGACGTCGAAGGCCACGCCCACGTGGGTCGGCGCCTCGTCGCGCAGCACGTTGATCAGCATCGAGGTGAAGCCGTAGACGGCGTTCGTGTGCTGGCCGGTGCTCGTCGAGAAGTTCTCGACCGGGAGGGCGAAGAAGGCACGGTAGGCCAACGAGTGTCCGTCGAGGAGGAGGAGCTTCACGCATGGCAGCCTAGCCACCATGACCGACAGCACCGACCGCCCCGACCCGGCCCCGTCGCCCCACCCCGACCTGATGGCGGGCGTCGCCGCGATGCGCGCGATGAACCCGACCTCGCTCATGGACCGGATGGGCATCGAGGTGCTCGAGGCCTCCTCCGACCGGCTCGTCGCGACGATGCCCGTCGAGGGCAACACCCAGCCCTACGGGCTGCTCCACGGTGGCGCCTCGGTGGTGCTCGCGGAGTCCCTCGGGTCGATCGGCGCCGCCCTGCACGCCGGGCCCGGCAAGGCCGTGGTCGGCCTCGACATCAACGCCACCCACCACCGGGCGGCGCGCTCGGGCCTGGTCACCGGCGTCGCGACGCCGATCAGCCTGGGCCGCACGCTGGCCTGCTACGAGGTCGTGGTCAGCGACGACGGGGGCCGGCGGCTCTGCACGAGCCGCATCACCTGCCTCATCCGGGACGGCGCACCCGGCGCCTGAGCCCCCGGGGCGTTCGTCAGCGTCCGGCCGGGCCCCGGTCAGCGACGCACCAGCGAACGGTCAAGAGCCGGTCAAGAACGGCCCCACGCGGCCCGTTGGGCCCATGGAGGTCGAGCCGTTCGGCCGACCCGGCCCCCCGCAGCCGCCGCCAGCATGGAGCGCGTGTCCCCTGCACTCCCCCGCCGATCGGCCGCCGCCGCCCTCGTGGCCTCCGCCGTCGAGACCGTGAGATCCGCCCCGCGTTCCGGTGCGCCGGACCCCGGTCGAGCCGCCGCGGCCGCGACCACCGTCGAGCCCGTCGAGCCCGAGGAGCCGAGCGAGAACGCCCAGGTCGACGCGAAGCCGGTGTCGCCGAAGGCGCCCACGTCGGCTGCCGTCGACGCCGCCTATGCGCCCCGCGCCGTGGGCGCCATGTGGCCCGCCACCTCGACCAAGCCCACCGCGGCGCCCAGAGCCCCCGCCCCCGCGGCGGCGGCGGCCACCGTGCCCGCAGCACTGCACCTCGCGCGCCGCGCGAGCTGGGGTGCGACCCCCGCCCTCGTCGCCGAGATCGGCAAGGTCGGGGTGACGGCCTGGATCGACGCCCAGCTCGACCCCCTCGCCAAGGTGCCGGACACCACCGTCGACGCGCTCGTGGCCGCACAGTGGCCGCGGCTGAAGCTGAAGACCTGGGAGGTGCACGACCAGTACTGGCCGAACAGCACCGGTGACCTCGGCACCGACGTCATCGAGTCGTACGTCGCGCGAGCGCTGTGGTCGCGACGCCAGCTGCTCGAGGTCATGGTCGACGTCTGGACCAACCACCTGGTCGTGACCGCGCCGTGGGGCGAGGCATGGGACGCCGTGCACCGCTTCCACGTCGACGTCGTGCGCAAGCACGCGCTCGGCCGCTACGCCGACATGCTCGTGGCCGCGGCGAAGCACCCCGCCATGCTCGCGCAGCTCGACAACGAGTCGTCGACCAAGCGTGCCCCGAACGAGAACTTCGGCCGCGAGGTGCTCGAGCTGCACACCGTCGGGGTCGACGGGGGGTACCTCGAGTCGGACATCCGGCGCTCGGCCCTGGCCCTCACCGGCATGTCGACCGACGAGGAGTCCGGCGAGTACCTGTACCGGCCGATCCGCCACCACCGCGGCAGGCTCACGGTGCTCGGCTGGGCGCACGCCAACGACTCGGCGTACGGCGAGGGCGTGGGCGTCGAGTACCTGACCTACCTCGCCCGCCACCCGAGGACCGCGCGGCGCATCGCGACCAAGCTCGCCGTGCGCTTCGTCTCCGACACCCCGCCCGCGGCCCTGGTCGACCGCCTCGCCAAGGTCTACCTCGCCCAGGACACCCGCATCGCGCCGGTTCTCAAGGCACTGCTGACCTCGGCCGAGTTCGCGGCCTCGGCCGGCCAGAAGACCAAGCGTCCGCTCGAGAACATGATCTCGACGGCGCGCACCCTCGGAGCCGCCCCCGGCCCGGACACCAAGGCCTGGCTGGGCGACCTGATCTGGTCGGCCCGCACCGCGGGCCAGGCCCCCATGGCCTGGCCGGCACCCAACGGCTACCCCGACGTCGCCGCCGCGTGGGCGGGGTCGGGCGCCACCCTCGGCGTGTGGAACTGGCACATGTCGCAGGGCTGGACCGCCACCCAGACCACCAACCTGCGGATCACGTACCCGGCCCTGCGCTCCCTGCTGCCGACGACCCTCCCGGCCACGTACGGGGCCTTCGTCGACGCCCTCGCGACCAGGCTGCTGCACGCCCCGCTGCCGGCGGCCAAGCGGGATGCCGTGTGCGCCTTCCTCGACCAGACCGCCGCCGCGCCGTTGCGCAGCACCGACGCCGCCGTCGGGTGGCGCCTGCCCTACGTCGTGGCCCTCGTGCTCGACACCCCCGAGTTCGCGACCCGCTGAGGACGACGATGACCGAGCCCACCACCACCGCTCCCCCGGCCGCGCCCGCCTCCACCGTCGGGTGCGGGTGCCCCGAGTTCACCGCATCGGCGACGGGGGTCTCCCGACGCGGCGTGCTCGCCGGGGCCACCGGACTGGGCACCCTCGCGGCATCCGCGATCTGGGGGTCCACCGCCGAGGCCGCCACGAGCCTGACCTTCGCGGACGCCGGATACTCGGGCGACACCCTCGTCGTGCTGTCCTTCCGCGGCGGGTTCGACGGGCTGTCGGCCGTCGCCCCGGTCGGTGACCCCGAGTACTACACCGCCAGGCCGAACATCGCCGTGCCGCAGTCGCGCGGGCTGCAGCTCACCCCGCGCTTCGCGCTGCACCCGGCGCTGGCGCCCCTGCTGCCGTTCTACACGGCGAACACGCTCGCGCTCGTTCACGCGGTGGGGCAGCCGAACCCCACCCGCTCCCACTTCACCGACATGGAGGAGATGGAGCGTGCGGCCCCGGGCTCCTCGCTGCGCACCGGGTGGCTCGACCGGATGGTCGGCGCCACGACCACGCCCGGCCCCTTCGCGGGGGCGGCGATCGGCTCGACGAGCGCCCCGAGCAGCCACCTCGGGCCCACCCCCGAGCTCGCGATGCGCTCGGTCGACTCGCTGTCGATCTCGGGGGCCTGGGACGCCGCCGAGAGCACCCGGTGGAGCACGGCGCTGCGCGCGCTGCACGCCGGGGCCCCTGCGTCGATCGGCGTCCCGGCCCGCGCCACGCTCGACGCCCTGTCCACGGCATCCGCCCTGCGTGCCGCGGGGTACACCCCGGCGAACGGGGCGTCCTACCCGTCCGGGTCCCTCGGCGACGCCCTGCGCGACACCGCCCGACTGGTGAAGGCCGGGGTGGGCCTGCGCGCGGTGACGATCGACTCGGGCAACTGGGACATGCACGCCGACCTCGGCCGCAGCGACGGTGGCTGGATGTACCGGCAGCTCACCGAGGTGGGCCGCGCGCTGGCCGCGTTCATGACCGACCTGGGCGGCGCCGCCGACAGGGTCACCCTCGTGACCCTGTCGGAGTTCGGCCGGCGGGTGGCGGAGAACGGCTCCGGCGGGCTCGACCACGGCTACGGCAACGTGTCGTTCGTGCTCGGCGGTGGCGTCAACGGCGGCGCGGTGTACGGCTCCTGGCCGGGGCTGGCGACCGCGCAGCTGCAGGCGGGCGACCTGCAGGCCACGACCGACTACCGGGTCGTGCTCGGCGAGATCCTCGAGAAGCGGTGCGGCCTCACGGCGTCGACCGTCCTTCCCGGGCTGCCCTCGCAGCGGCTCGGCATCGTCCGCGCCCGCTGACCCGCGGGTCAGACCTGGCGGGTGGGTGTCGCGAAGGCGCGGCTGCGCACCGACCGCCGGCGGCGGAGCAGCACGTGCCCCGTCTCGGTGCCCTCGGGCGCGAGCTTGCGGCGCAGCTGGCCCGTCGACACGATGCGCCGCACGGTGACCGAGGAGAACCCGAGCCGGGCGAAGAACCGGTTGGCGTCGCGGCTGGTCGTGGGCACGTTGGACACGACCAGCTCGCAGCCGGAGCGCTCGGCGCTGGAGAGCACCGCGGCGACCAGGGCCTTGGCGACCCCGTGCCGGCGGGCGTCGGGGCCGACCCAGAGCTGCTCGATGGTCAGCTCGGCCTGGGGGCTGATCCCGAACGGGTTCTCGGTGGTGATGGCGTACCCGACGGCCTCGCCGTCGACGCGGGCCACGAACGCCTGCACGCCCGGGCGGAGCAGGGCCGTGGACAGCCGCCCGTCGGTGACGCAGCGGCTGGCGGCCTCCTTGCTCGAGCCGGAGTCGACCCGGGCCGCCAACCACAGACCGGTGACGTCCCGCAGGTCGTCCCGGTCCACCGGCACCACGTCAACCGTCCGCCTGGCCACAGCACCTCCGTCGTCGGTCCGTCGGGCGCCACGGGGCGCCGCCGGGAAAAGGACCCTCGAGCACCCGACCCTAGACCCCGGGAGCACCGGGCGGAAGCCCGGTAGATGAGCATTGAACCACCCCGTAGGGTGGCCCGGTGACCTCGCTGTTCCCCGGTTTCGGGACCGTCCTCAACGTCCTCACGGTGCTCCTGGGAGCCGGGCTGGGGATGCTGGTCGGGCACCGGCTGCGCGAGCACACCCGCTCGGTGGTCACCGACGTCCTGGGACTGGTCACCCTGCTCGTCGCCGGGCTGTCCGCGGTGGCCGTCACCGACCCCGCCCTGCGTGACGCGGTCGGCACCGGCGTCCCCCTGCTGGTCGTCCTAGGGGCCCTGCTCATCGGTTCGATCGCCGGCTCGGCGCTGCGCATCGAGGAGCGGCTCGAGGGCCTGGCAGGCCGCATCCAGAGCTGGGTGTCGCGGCGCTGGCGCACCGAGGGCGGCACCGACCACGCCGCCCGGGAGCGCTTCATCGAGGGGTGGCTCACGGCATCCCTGCTCTTCTGCGTGGGCCCGCTGACCATCCTCGGGTCGCTCAACGACGGCCTCGGGCGTGGCATCGACCAGCTCGCGCTGAAGTCGGTGCTCGACGGCTTCGCCGCGATGGCGTTCGCCGCGAGCTTCGGCGTCGGCGTCCTGCTCTCGGCGGTGTCGGTCCTCGTCGTCCAGGGCCTGCTGACCCTGTTCGGCGTGCTGCTCGGCGGACTGGTGCCCGACGCGCACATCTCGGCGCTCACGGCCACCGGCGGGCTGCTGCTGGCCGGCATCGGGCTGCGCCTGCTGCGCATCCGCGACGTGCCGGTCGGCGACATGCTGCCGGCCCTGCTCGTCGCGCCCCTGCTCACCCAGATCGTCGTCTGGCTGCGCTGAGGCCGCCTCGCCGGGTCAGCTGAGCAACCCCGACGTCACTGTGACGTCGGGGTTGTTCGACGGTGTCGGGGAAGCTTCCCCGACGGGGTTGACGTTCCCCGACGTCACCGAGATGTCGGGGAAGATCCGGCGCCCCGGACGTGGCCACCCGGGGGCGGTCAGGCCTTCTCCATCCCGGCGACCACGGCGTCGGCGACCTCGCGCATCCCCATCCGGCGGTCCATGGCCGTCTTCTGGATCCAGCGGAAGGCCTCGGCCTCGGTGATCTTGAGCTTGGCCATCAGCACGCCCTTGGCGCGGTCCACGGCCTTGCGGGTCTCGAGCCGGTCGCCGAGGTCGGCGACCTCGGCCTCGAGGGCCTTCAGCTCGCTCCACCGGGACAGCGCGATGTCGAGGGCGGGCGTGACGTCGCCGGCCGTGAACGGCTTGACGACGTAGGCCATGACGCCGGCATCACGGGCGCGCTCGACGAGCTCGGTCTGGCTGAACGCCGTGAGCATGACGACCGGGCAGATCCGCTCCTTGCCGATCTGCTCGGCGGCGGTGATGCCGTCCATGACCGGCATCTTGACGTCCATGATGACGATGTCGGGCTTGAGCGCCAGGGCCATCTCGACGGCCTGCTCGCCGTCACCGGCCTGGCCGACGACCTCGTACCCGGCCTCGGCGAGCATCTCGGCGAGGTCGAGGCGGATGATCGCCTCGTCCTCTGCCACGAGGACGCGCTTGGTCGACGACGGGGCCGCGGGGGGCGGAGTCTCACTCATGTGCCGGGAGCGGGACTTGAACCCGCACGCCCTTGCGGGCAGAGGATTTTGAGTCCTCCGTGTCTGCCATTCCACCACCCCGGCCGGGGCGCCGTCAGTCTATCGACGAGTGCTCCCCGCTCAGACCGTCCCGGTCGCGATGTCGCTGTACGCCGGCGCGACCCGGTTCTTGGCGTCGCCGATCCGGTGGATGCGCAGGGCGTTGGTCGAGCCGGGGATGCCGGGGGGCGACCCGGCGACGATGATGACGTTGTCGCCCTCGACGACGCGACCGGCGGCCAGCAGCACCTCGTCGACCTGCATCGCCATCTCGTCGGTGTGCCGTGAGTCGCTGACCAGGAAGGTCTCGACGCCCCAGGTCAGCGCGAGCTGGCTGCGGGTCGCCTGGTTCGGGGTGAACGCGAGCATCGGGATGCGCGGGCGGACCCGCGACAGCCGCCGGGTCGAGTCGCCGCTCGTGGTGAAGGTGATCAGGTACTTGCAGCCGAGCAGCTCGCCGATCTCGGCCGCCGCCGCCGTGACGGCCCCGCCCTTGGAGTTGGGCCGGGTGCCCAGCGGGCGGATGCGGTGCATCCCGTGGTCCTCGGTGTTCTCGATGATCCGGGCCATGGTGCGCACGGCGGCGAACGCGTGCTTGCCGACACTGGTCTCACCGGAGAGCATCAGCGCGTCGGCACCGTCGAGCACGGCGTTCGCGGCGTCGGAGGCCTCGGCGCGCGTGGGGCGGCTGTTCTCGATCATCGACTCCAGCACCTGGGTCGCGACGATGACCGGTTTGGCCCGCCGTCGGGCGATCTCGCAGGCCCGCTTCTGCACCAGCGGCACCTCCTCGAGCGGCATCTCGACCCCGAGGTCGCCGCGGGCGACCATGACACCGTCGAAGGCCCGGATGATCTCGTCGAGGTTGTCGACAGCCTGCGGCTTCTCGATCTTGGCGATGACCGGCAGTCGCAGCCCCTCCTCGTCCATGATCTGGTGCACGTCGCGGATGTCGTCGGCGGTGCGCACGAACGACAGCGCGATCATGTCGACGCGCATCCGCAGTGCCCAGCGCAGGTCGTCCTTGTCCTTCTCGGACATCGCCGGGACCGAGACGGCGACCCCGGGCAGGTTGATGCCCTTGTTGTTCGACAGCATGCCGCCCTCGAGCACCTGGCAGACGACGTCGGTCTCGCTGACCGAGGTGGCGATCAGCGCGAGCTTGCCGTCGTCGATGAGGATGCGGTCGCCGGCGGTGACGTCACCGGGCAGGCCGGCGTACGTGGTGCCGACCTCCTTCTCGTCACCGGGCACGTCGCGCGTGGTGATGGTGAAGGTGGAGCCGGGCACGAGCAGGATCGGGCCGTTCTCGAACCGTGCGGTGCGGATCTTCGGGCCCTGCAGGTCGACGAGGATGCCGACGGCCCGGCCCGTGGCGTCACTGGCCTTGCGCACGTCGGCGTAGACCTGCTCGTGGTCGGCGTGGTTGCCGTGGCTGAGGTTGAGCCGGGCGACGTCCATGCCGGCCCGGACGAGCTCCTTGAGGTTCTCGGCGGAGCTCGTGG
>DASQEZ010000213.1:0-8078 GCA_035633415.1 Ornithinibacter sp.
ACCTCGCCCGTGGGGTGGATCGTCACGGTCGGCACCGGCGCTCCCTTGCGTTCAGTGGTGGGGCGGCTCCGTGCCGTCCCACCATTGAGAGTCGCCGAGGCCCGGGGGCGCGACCACGCACGTTCCTCATCACGGAACATCGGGGCGACCGGGGAGCGCGCAGGCGTCCCGTGCGCCGGGGTCGCTCAGTGCGAGACGAGCACCCCGTCGACGATCGTCGTCCTCGAGGAGGTCGTGCGCAGCGTGAGCGTCCCCGAGCGCGTGGAGGCGAAGGTCGCGAGCCACTTGACCTGCTTGGTCCGCCAGGTGGAGGAGACCAACGACACCCTGCCCGCGTACGTGCTGCCGACCCAGACGTCGACCGAGCCACAGGTCGAGCAGGTGGTGGCGATGATGCCGATCCGCTTCGCCGAGACCCCGGACCGGGTCAGCGAGACCTTGCTCGTGGTGGCCTTGGTCCAGGTGCCGTAGACGTACGACGTCGAGGTGCCGCGCGACCAGCCCTTGCTCGCCGTGAGCGACCGGTCGTCCATGGCGATGACGGTGCACCGCTCGGTACCCCAGGCGCCGACGTTGCCGGCGACGTCACGGGCCCGCACCGACAGGCAGTACTGGTAACCGGCGGAGACCTTGAGGGTGGTGGCCTTGGCCGTCGTGAGCTGAAGGGTCGACGGGTAGGTGTACGCGCCCAGCCCTGACCCGGTCGAGGCCTTGCGGTAGCGCACGTCGTAGCGGGACGGGCCCGAGCCGCCGGTGTCCGTGCCCGACCAGGTGAGCGGGATCGAGGTGGTCAGCCTCGCGGCGGGCAGGGCGGTGAGGGATGCCGTGGGTGCGGTGGCGTCGACCTTCCAGCTGGCGTTCGTCTGGCCGACGACATTCGCGGGGTCGGTGGCGCGCACCGTCAGGGTGTGGCTGCCGGCGGCGAGCGTGCCCGGCTTCCAGGCGCCGGCGCAGGGCACCCAGGTCGGGGAGGTGTCGAGCCGGCACTCGGTGCGCAGCCCGCCCGGGGCGTCGTCGGGGTCGGTGGCCGACACGGTGACGGTCGGAGCCGCAGTGGTCCAGGCGGCGACCGTGGCGACCGGCGCGGGCGCGGACGACACCGGGTCCACCCAGGTCACGCTCCGGCTCGTCGGCAGGTCACGGATCTTGCGCCCGGTGCTGCCGGACAGGTCCCAGAGCTCGCCGGTCCCCGTTGCCATCCATGCCGCCGAGCCGACGGCGAGCCGCGTTCCGGTGGTGTCCCACGTGTAGTCGCGACCCCAGGCGTAGATGCCCAGGTCCTTCTGGGTCCCCCCTGCAAGGGGGATCTCGTAGAGCGTCCCGAACGAGTACCGGTACACAGCGACCCGGCCGGTGCGAGACACCCGAGCCGTCCCCGCGTCGCCGGCTCCGGGAACCGCGGTCGTGGCCCCGGTGGTGGGGTTCATCCGGAACAGTCCGGGGCCGTCGGTCGGGACGACGAGCAGTGAGGTCCCGTCGGGGGTCCAGTCGGCGAACACCCAGGAGCGCGAGTTCGGTATCTCGGTCACCACCCCGGTCGCCTGTGTGCGCAGGGCGATGCCGCCCGGCTTCACGACCACGTCGCCGTCTCGCAGCTCGCTGAGCTGCACGGCGAGGACGGCGCCGTCGGGACGGTACCGGCCCGCCTTCGACTGCTCGGTGTACCAGCTGCGTTGGATCTGGGTCGAGGTGAAGAACCAGGCGTCGCCGGAGTAGCGGTCGAAGGCGGCGTGCTCGGCCCGGGTCGGCGAGGACGCCAGGTGCACGGTCGTCATCCGGCTCAGCCCGCCATCGGTCTCGGCGATCCGCAGGCCGTCGAGCACGTCGGGGTCGGCCGAGACGCCGACGGCGCGAACGCCCTTCCCACCCGAGTCGACGTAGAGCCACTCCGAGGGCACGACGAACCGGAACGGCGCCGTGGTGTAGACCCGCCCGTCGTCGAGCACCTGGCGCAGTCGGAACACGTGGGCACCGACAGCCAGGTCCTTGAGGTACACCGGGGTGGACGTCGAGGAGCCGATGGTGCTGCCGTTCTCGTCGAGGACGGTGTAGGTCGAGAACGAGTTGGCCGTGCCCGGGGTCCAGCTCACGCTGGTGAGGCCCGGCCTGCCCTGGGCGAGCACTGCCTGGGGTCCCGCGAGCTCGTCGCGATCGGTTCCGAACACGGTGCCGACGGTGCTCTCGCCCTCACTGGTGGTGACGACGACCCGTGCGGTGTACGTCGTCCACACCGGGTCCGCGGCAGGTCGGTCCTCCCGCAGCGACAGCGAGCAGGTCTCGCCGGGCGCGAGGGTGGCGCCGGCGCAGGAGCCCAGCGCGACCGACAGCACGCCCGCCGGGTCGGCCTGGCTGGTTCGGACGAGGCGCGCGCCGGTGAGGTCGACGCTCTCCTGCCCGACGTTGCGCACGACGTGGGTGCTGGTGGCCGTGCCACCGGGGGAGGCACCGACCGCGGTGGCACGAGGACCGGTCACGGCGCTCACGGTCTCGGGGGTCGAGAGCCGGCCGCTGGCCCGCACCGTCGCGCCGTCCGAACAGGTCAGGTCGGCGTCGATGCTCACCGCCGCCCACCAGGTGAGCCGGCTGGGCACGGCGTGGAGGATCCGTACCGAGCCGGTGGCGCCGGTGCAGGATCCCAGCTGCCCCGTTGCCGACACGTCGAGCTGACCGTCGGCAGTGCCCACCTCGTAGGTGCCGTCGGTCACCGGCCAGGGGACGGTCAGCGAGGGACCAAGACCGGTGTAGCCGACCCGGGTGATGGCGACTCCGCCGGCCACCGGCGTCGCCTGGAGTGCGTCACCCTGGTCGCCCACCAGGGCCGCGCTCTGGTGGGCGTCGTCCTCATGGCCCCACGTCACGGTCAGTGCCTGGCGGGCGGGGGCGAACGGCCGCAGGTCGGCGGCCTTGGCGCTGGTCACCGGCTCCGAGGGTGCCCCGTCGACCCCGCCGGCCGTCGCCCGCACGGCGTAGGTCGCGACGACCCCCGCTGGCAGCTCGTCATCGTCGAGCTGCCAGGGAAAGCCTGCCTTCGTGATCGTCCACGTGCGGTCGATCCCCGGACCGGTGCGGGTGACGACCCACCCGGTGGCGCTCGGCTCTCCGGCGACGTAGGCGGCCGGCTGCCAGGTCAGCCTGACCCCTTCGATGGTCGCCACCGCCTTGAGCGAGGTCGGTGCGCCGGGCGCTGTCCCTGCCCGGGCCGCGACCGGCGTCAGGAGTGCGAGGAGCACCGCCAGGAGCAACGCTGCGGGCGATCGACGAGACATCTGCCGTCCTTCGAGGTCACCGTGACATCGGCCGTCGGCGGGCACACGGGCTGGGCGGATCGTATCCGTGCCGTTCAGCGGCCCGATGGGGGATCCCGGAAGTGTGCGAGAACTCGCAACCGGGCTCGGGCAGGCTCAACGGTGCAGTGCCGCGGCCATCCGCTCCTGGGCGACCGCCGAGTGGAACAGCAGCCCGGACAGTCGGGCCATCTCGTCACCACGCTCGTCGAACGCCGCGACGAGGTCGACCGACAGCAGGCGCTTGGCCTCGACCAACCCTTGTCTGGCCCCGGCGCGCAGGTCGTCGAGCACGCGGGCCACCGCGGCATCCACCTCGTCGGCCGCGACGACGTGCGTGACCAGCCCCTGCTCGCGCGCCTCGTGCGCGCCGACCGAGCGGCCGGTGAGGAACCAGTCGGATGCCGCGCGCGGGCTGAGCCGGGCCCGCAGCGGGATGGAGATGACGGCGGCCGCCAGACCGAGCCGCACCTCGGTGAGGGCGAACGTCACGTCGTCGCGGCACACGACGACGTCGGCGGACGCCACCAGACCCAGGCCCCCGGCCCGCACCGGGCCGTCCAGCCGACAGACGACCGGCACCGGGAGGTCGGCGATGGCCCGCTGGAGGGCGATGATGCGGCGGGCGGCCTCGACCATGTCGACGGTCGCGGCCTCCTTGAGGTCGGCCCCGGCGCAGAACACCGGGTGCGACGAGCGCAGCAGCACGCCGTGCAGCGACTCGTCGGCGCCGGCCTCGGCGAGCTGCTCGGTGAGCTCGGCGACGAGGCGTCTGGAGAGTGCGTTGCGGTTGGCCGGGGAGTCCAGGGTGAGCACCGCGATGCGGTCGTCGTCGGCCCGGTACACCAGTGCGTCGCTCACCCGCCCGACCCTAGCCACTTCCCGAGTCGGGTGCTCAGGTGGTTGCCGGGGCAGCCACCTGAGCACCCAGCTCGAGGTCAGGCGGCGCCGATGACGTGGAAGACCGGCATCCCGGGGGCCACGGCCGCGATCTCGGCGTCGGTCGAGCCCTTCGACAGCCCCTCCACGAACCGCCCGACCTCCCAGCCCCACCGGGTGAGGTAGACCCGCAGCACCGGCACCCGCTGCCCGACCGGGACCTCGACCAGCTCGACCGGCTCCGTGCGCCTGCCCAGCCGGAGCTCGCCGGAGCCCGCGGCCCGGGCGTTGCGCACCCACTGGGTGTTGCCGCGCGGAGCCACCAGGTAGCGCTCGCCGTCGAGCTCGAGCAGGTTGACCGGCACGCTGCGCGGCTCGCCGGACCTGCGGCCGCGGACCACCAGCACCCGGGAGCCGAACAGGCTGATGCCGTGGGCGGTGAGCCACCGCACCACGGCGGCCGACCAGGTGTCCATCCGGCCACCGGGCGCGACGTAGCGGGAGGGGTCGACCGGCGTGGTCGAGGTGTGGTCGTCCGTGGGCTCTGACGTCGTGGGCTCTGACATGGTGTCCTCCATCGGTGCTTGCAAGAGCAGTGCTCTCGTTTCCTGCACCCAGCGTGGCGGACGGCGGCGTGGATGTCAAGAGCAGTGCTCTCGGTTGTGGCAGGATGGCCCCATGACCACCGACCGGGCCCGGCGCCGCGAGGACCTCACGGCCCGAGTCCTGCAGATCGGCCGGCAGCACCTGGCCGAGCACGGTGCCGCCGGGCTGAGCCTGCGCGCGGTGACCCGTGACCTCGGCATGGTGTCGTCAGCGGTCTACCGGTACGTCGCCAGCCGCGACGAGCTGCTCACCCTGCTGCTCGTCGACGCCTACGGCGCCCAGGCCGATGCCGTCGCGGCCGCGGTGGAGTCCGCGGCCGACCAGCGCTGGCCCGACCGCCTGCTCGCCGCGGCGCACGCCTTTCGGGCCTGGGCGGTGGCCGAGCCCAGCCGGTACGCCCTGCTCTACGGCAGCCCGGTGCCCGGCTATGCCGCCCCGCCGGAGGTGACCATCGAGCCGGGGACGAGAGTGATCGGCATCCTGCTCGACCTCGTCGCCGAGGGGGTCGCCCGAGGTGACGTGCCCGACCGGCCGGCACCCCACGACCCGCCCGAGCCGTTGGCGGGCGACCTGCGGGTGGTCGGTGAGCAGGTCGGCCTGGCGACCCACCCGGCGGTGCTGTCGCGAGCACTGCTGCTCTGGGCCACCGTCGTGGGTGCCACGAGCCTGGAGGTGTTCGGGCAGTACGGCACCGACACCCTGCGCGACCCGCGCCAGGCCTACGACCAGCAGGTGCGGATGGCGCTCGACGTGCTCCGCGGCGGCCTGGACCTGCCCTGACCCCCCGCGAAGTCAGGAGCACTTCGCGGGCTCAGGTGCGTATCCGGCCCTGACTCGGCGAAGTGCTCCTGACTTCGCGTGAGGACCGTCGTTGAGGGGCGCGTTGTCAGCGGCCGTCGGCGACCCGGGCGAGGTGGGCCCGCACCACGGCGTCGACGAGCGCGGTCGGGAAGTCCTCGCGGTAGGGCAGCTTGAGGGTGCTGGCCCCGGAGCTGTGCGCCTCCAACGCCGCGGTCGCCTCCGCGTCGAGGTCCTCGGCGGGAGGCAGCGGGTAGATCGCGAGGTGCTCCTTCCAGGCCGAGGCGTGCAGCAGGCGGTGGCCGTCGACCACGAAGGTCGGCATGTTGTACGACAACGTCGCGGTGGCCGTCGGCGCGTGGCGCAGCACGAGGTCGCGCACCGCCCGGTAGTAGTCGCGCCCGGTCTCGGGAGCGGTCTCGAGGTAGCGGTCCACGGCATCCGGCGTCGCAGTCATGCCCGGCATCCTGCCGCGAGCCGGGCACCGCGTCGAGGGGCGGCCCGTGCTCAGCCGTAGGTGTCGCGGGGGCCGCGGCCGTCCTGCACCCGGCGCTGCCCGCGCGACCAGCTGGGCGCCCCCGGGCCCACGACCCGCAGCTCGCCGACCGTGCCCTCGCCGACGTCCTGCGCGAGCCGGGCCAGCAGGCTGGAGGAGAGCAGGCGCATCTGGGTCGCCCAGGCGGTGGAGTCGGCCCGCACGGTGAGCACCCCGTCGACGAAGTCGACCGGCGCGCAGTGCTGGGCGATCTCCGGGCCGACGATCTGCGGCCAGCGCCCGATGACGGCCCCCACCGCGACGTCGACGGCCCACCCGCGCTCGGTCACGAACTGGTCGAGCTGGTCTCCGAGCAGCTTCGGGTCGCGACCGGTCCCCGAGCGGTCGCCGACCGGCACGTCCTTGGTCCGTCGCCGGGGGCGCAGACCGGGGCGCAGCCCCTTCGCCTTGGCAGCGGCCCGGGCCCGGGCCAGCGCGGCCGCGGCGGCCTCGCCCGCGTCACCCACTCCTGGCAGCGCATCATCAGCCGGATCCGTTGTGCCGGAACCGTTCTCGTCGTCCGCAACGGGAGCAACCTCGTCAGTCACGCTCCACCACCGTCCCCAGAGTCACGGCATAGGTGCGGCCGACGAGGCCGGCCGGTACGTCCTCCGGCACCGCGGCGGTGATGATGACCTGCTCGCAGTCGGCGATCATCTCGGCCAGCCGCTCGCGCCGCCCCGAGTCGAGCTCGGCGAAGACGTCGTCGAGCACGAGCACCGGGTCGTCGCCCAGGTCGTGGCGCAGCAGCTGGTAGGCGGCGAGCTTGAGCCCGAGCGCGAACGACCAGGACTCCCCGTGGCTGGCGTAGCCCTTCGCCGGCAGCTCGCCGAGGGTGAGCACGACGTCGTCGCGGTGCGGGCCCACCAGGCAGACCCCGCGCTCGACCTCCTGGCCGCGTACCTCCGCCAGGGAGGCGAGGATCTCGGCGCGAAGCTCCTCCGCCTCGGGCACCTCCCCCGCCGCGATCCGGGCGGCCGTCTCCTCGCGCAACGACGACTTGTACGACACCCGCGCATCGGACTGGCCGGCGCTGACCTCGTCGTAGGCCTTGCCCAGGTAGGGGGTGAGGTCGCGCAGGAGCCGCAGCCGCGCGTAGAGCAGCTGGGACCCGACCTCGGCCAGGTGCGAGTCCCAGACGTCGAGGGTGTGCAGCGCCGAGTCCCGCTCTGCCACAACGTCAGTGGCGTCCACGGATGCCGGGCGCGCACCTCCTCGCCGGCCACCTCGCCGCAGCACGGGCGCCGCCGACTTGAGCAGGGCTCCGCGCTGCTTGAGGATCTTGTCGTAGTCCGAGCGCACCCCCGACCACCGGGGCTGGCGGGCGACGAGCAGCTCGTCGAGGAAGCGGCGCCGCTCGCCCGGGTCGCCCTTGACCAGGGCGAGGTCCTCCGGGGCGAAGAGCACGGTGCGCAGCGTGCCGAGCACGTCGCGGGGGCGGGGGAGGGGGGACCGGTTGATCCGGGCCCGGTTGGCCCGCCCGGGCGTGATCTCGAGCTCGAGCAGGGTCTCGCGCCCGTCGCGCACGACGGCGCCGCGCACCACGGCCTGGCTGGCGCCGAACCGCACGAGCGGGGCGTCGGTCGCGACCCGGTGGCTCGAGAGGCTGGAGAGGTAGCCCAGCGCCTCGACGAGGTTCGTCTTGCCCTGGCCGTTGAGGCCCACGAGGGTCGTCACTCCCGGGTCGAGGGGCAGCTCCGCGCTGGTGTAGCTGCGGAAGTCGACCACGGTGAGGTGCCGGACGTGCACCCGGCGCTCAGCTCTTCTTGGCGGGGCGCTTCCGCGTCGAGCCGGTGCCCGAGGTCGGCCCGGCGCCCGCCGCGCCGGCGCGGCTCGAGGACGTCTCGCCCGCGCCCGAGGACGGCCCGGCCTTGGCCACCGCGCGCCCCTTGGCGGCCGCCTTCGTCGCGGAGGGCGGCGAGGTCTCCTTGCGCGCGGCCTTCGCGGTCACGGCGGCGGCGGTCGATGGGCCCGCG
>DASQEZ010000214.1:0-4244 GCA_035633415.1 Ornithinibacter sp.
CCCCGCCGGTAGGCGTCGGATTCTGCAGGCATCCCGTTGCCGTGAGGGCAACGGCCACGACCGCTGCCAGCTTCAGACCCATCCTCGGACGTCGCACCGGCTCAGCCATCACCACTCCTCGTCGAGTCGTCTGGGACAGCGCCCCTGTGACGTACAACACCCCAGGTCCACGAAGTTACTACGTCGCCTCACGGCGCAGAGCCGCTGCTGCACTCGGATTCCCCGCGACGAGACCCGACCGGTACGGGGTTCCGGTCGTGCCCGGCGGGCCGCTAGGGTCGGCCGATGGATCCCGAACCGGTCTCCCTCGAGCCCCTCGAGGACTCCTTCTCGTCCGTGCTCTGCGTCGTCGCGCACCCGGACGACATCGAGTACGGCACCGCGGCCGCCGTGCACCGCTGGGTGGGTGAGGGCGCCACCGTCGCGTACTTCCTGCTGACCCGCGGCGAGGCGGGCATCGACACGATGTCGCCCGACGAGGCCGCCCGGGTGCGCGAGGAGGAGGAGCGCGAGAGTGCTCGCCGGGTCGGGGTCGAGAACGTCGACTTCGGCGACCACCGCGACGGTGCCATCGAGTACGGCGTGGCCCTGCGCCGGGACATCACCCGCGCCATCCGGCGGCACCGCCCCGACCTCGTCGTCGCACAGACCTGGGGCGAGCGCTTCGGCGGCGGCATGGTCAACCAGGCCGACCACCGTGCGGTGGGGCTGGCGACGCTGGATGCCGTCGCTGACGCCGGCAACCGCTGGCTGCACACCGAGCTCGCCGACGAGGGCCTCGAGCCGTGGGGCGGCGTGACGGTGCTGGCCGTGGCCGGCAGTGCCACCCCGACGCACTGGGTCGACGTGTCGGGCGAGCACTTCGAGGCGTCGGTGCACTCCCTCGAGGCGCACGCGGCCTACAACGCCGCGCTGCCACCGGAGTTCCCGGCTCCGCGCGAGCTGCTCCAGATGATCCTCGGCGGAGGCGGTCAGGCCGCCGGCGTCGAGCACGCGGCGCTGTTCGACGTCATCCGACGCGGCTGAGGCCGGGCGCCGGGCTCAGGGGTTCTGGACGCGGGCGATCCAGGCCTCGAGATCGGCCGACGAGCGGGGCATCGCCGCCGAGAGGTTCTCGCAGCCGTCCTCGGTCACGACCACGTCGTCCTCGATGCGCACCCCGATGCCGCGGAACCGCTCCGGGGCGAGCAGGTCGTCGGCCTTGAAGTACAGCCCCGGCTCGACGGTGAGCACCATGCCCGGCTCGAGCACGGCGTCCATGTACTCCTCGCGGGTGGCGAGGGCGCAGTCGTGCACGTCGAGGCCCAGGTGGTGAGAGGTGCCGTGCACCATCCAGCGCCGGTGGTACTGACCGTGGTCCTTGTCGAGGGTGTCGTCGACGGACACGCCCTCGGGCAGCAGGCCCCAGGCGTGCAGGTGCTCGGCGATGACCCGGATGGCGGCCGCGTGGACGTCGCTGAACCTGTTGCCGGGCTTCACGGCGGCCATCCCGGCCTCCTGTGCGGCGAAGACGGCGTCGTAGACCTCCCGCTGTGCGTCGGTGAACGTGCCCGAGACCGGCAGGGTGCGGGTGATGTCGGCGGTGTACAGGGAGTCGACCTCGACGCCGGCGTCGATGAGCACGAGGTCGCCGTCGCTGACCTCGCCGGTGTTCTTGATCCAGTGCAGCGTGTTCGCGTGGTCGCCGGCAGCGCAGATCGAGTCGTAGCCGACCCCGTTCCCGCGGTGGCGGGCGTGCAGGCCGAAGGTGCCTTCCAGCCAACGCTCACCACGGCCCTTCTCGACGGCCTGTCGCAGCTCGGCGATCATCGCCTCGAACCCGTGGTGGGTGGCGGCCACGGCGGCGCGCAGCTGCTCGACCTCGTGCTCGTCCTTGCGCATCCGCAGGTGCGAGATGTCGTGGGCGAGCGCGTCATCGGCCTCCTCGAGGCTCTCGGCGGCGGCGCCGTTCTCGACCCGGGCCGCGTCCAGGCGCGCGGTCAGCTCGTGGTCGGCATCGCGCACCAGCCGCACGGTGACCTCGCCGGCGTCCTTCGCGGCGGCGGCGTCGAACTCGTCGATGTGGCGGGCGGTGAGGCCGAGCTCGAGCTCGACGTCGGCGATGGTCGGTCGCGCACCCACCCAGAACTCGCCGTAGCGGCCGTCGGCGAAGAACTCGTCGCTGTCGCGCTCGCCGAGCGGGCGGAAGTAGAGCACGGCCTCGTGCCCGGCGCCCGCGCCGTCGTCGGACACGACGGGCTCGAGGACGAGCACGGCATCCGGCTCGCGGTCGGCGCCCAGCCCGGTCAGCCACGCGAAGGCGGTGTGCGGGCGGAACACGTAGTCGGTGTCGTTGCTGCGCACCTTCAGGCCACCGGCCGGGACGATCAGGCGCTGGCGGGGAAAGGCCGCGCGGACCACCGCCCTCCTGGCGGCGGCGGGGCCGGCGGCCGGGGACGCCCCCGTCACCACCGAGCGGCGCGGGGCCCACCCGTCGCGCACGAAGGCGCGGAACTCGTCGGTCGTCGCGCGGGCGCGGTTCTCTGCCTGCTTCTGCTGCTCGCTCACCCACCCATGCTGCCATGCGGGCCGTCGGGCGCCGGCCCCGTGCAGCGCCGGCCCACGACGTCGTCCCCAGTAGCCTCGTCACATGGGTGCCTTCGACGGCGAGACGCTGGCCGACCGCTTCCGCAACCACTTCGGCCACACCGACCACCTCTACGGCGCGTTGCTCGCCGAGATGGCCGACGACTGGGAGGTCGGCGGTGTGACCCGCGAGATCTTCGACGGGTGGGAGGACGCCCCCGCACGGCAGTTCCCGCAGCTCCGGATGCTGGCCGGCCTGTTCCGCATCGTGCTCCGCGGCGACGCCTCGCAGCTGGAGTGCTTCTACCCGGCACTAGGGGGCGAAGACGACCACCACGACGCCTGGGCGGTGGTGCGCCCGGTGCTGGGGGCGCACGCCGAGGAGCTCCACGAGTCGCTGGCCGAGGCTCCCCAGACGAACGAGCCGGCCCGCACGGTCGCCCTGCTGGTCGGGCTCGCGGAGGCGGTGCGGCGCACCGGCCTGCGCCGGGTGAGGGTGCTCGAGCCGGGGGCGTCAGCAGGGCTCGGGCTGCTCGTCGACCACTACCGCTTCGAGGGCGACGGCTGGTCTGCCGGGCCGCAGTCATCACCCCTGGTCGTCGGCGGCTGCGGGGCCGCCGGCTTCGTACCCGAGGAGGTCGAGATCGTCGACCGCCGCGGCTGCGACGTCGCGCCGGTCGACGCGGCCCGTGACGCGGGGGCGTCCTACCTGACCTCGTTCGTGTGGCCGTGGCAGCTCGACCGCCACCAGCGCCTGGCCGCGGCACTCGAGGTGGTGCGGAAGCACCCCGTGGTGGTCGACCGGGCTCCCGCGTCGACCTGGGTCGCGCAGCGCCTCGCCGACCCGGTCGACGACGACGTGCTCAGCGTCGTGTGGCACTCGGTGACCCGGCTCTACTGGCCGGCCGCGGAGACCGACGCGATGACCGCTGCGGTCGACGTGGCGCGCAGCCGGGTCCCCGTCGTGCACGTCGCCCTCGAGCACCGCTGGGCGACCACGCCCGAGGGCGACCCGGGGCTGCCCCTGCTCACCGTCGACGACGACGTCGTCGCCACCTGCGACCACCACGGACCCCCGGTGCTCATGCGTTCCTGAGAGCGGGATTTCGGCTTGTGCAGGTCCGCTCCGTACCCTGTCCGGGTGATGCCAGGCAGCCTCGACCGTCGCCGGCTGCTCGTCGGGGGAGGCGCGGCAGCCGGCCTGGCGGTCGTCGCCGGCTGCAGCGGCGACGGGTCCACGGGGGCGACCGGCACGGCATCCGCCGGCCCCGAGACGACGACGACGTCGGCGACGCCCACTGCCTCACCCTCGCCCACGGCGTCCCCGACCCCCACGGCGAGCCCCTCGGTGGCGGCGGTGCAGCGGGTCGAGGCTCCGACGCTGACCGGCCGTCTCGACGACTACCTGGACGGCCGCCGCGGCGACCTCGGGCTGGAGCTCGTCGACCTGCGCCGCGGCCAGTCGTTCCGGTACGAGGCCGACGAGGGGTACACCTACAGCACGATCAAGGTGCTGGTCCTCACCACCCTGCTGCACCAGCTGCAGGAGGACGACGAGCAGCTCAGCACCCGCCAGCGCCGGCTCGCCGAGCGGATGATCACCCGCAGCGACAATGCCGCCACCGAGGCACTACTCGCGCAGGTCGGGCGCGACGAGGTGCGCCGGGTCGGCGACCTCG
>DASQEZ010000215.1:0-5001 GCA_035633415.1 Ornithinibacter sp.
CAAGGATGCCTGGGCGCGGATCGACGACTTCCTCGGCCGGCACCTCACCAGGTGATCGCCCCACCCTCGCGCCAGGTGTCGAGCAGGCCGGTCGGGTCGTCGACCGTGCCCCCGCGGTTCCACAGCGCCATGCTCGGCATCCTGGTGCTGCCGGCCTCACCCAGCACGCCCGCCTACCTGGCCGGCGACGCGGACCGCATCCGGGCCGCCGCGGCCGAGGCCACCGCGGACCGGGGGTACGACCAGCAGTTCGGCGACCACCTGCTCATGTACGCCGCCTTGGCCGGCCGCGATGACGCCCGCACCGCCCTCGACGCCGCCCGTGACCTCGACGACAAGCGGGTCGACGACGGCAACAGCAGGTCCTACCTGCTCGCACGGCTCATGGCCCTGGCCCGCTGAGGCCTCAAGGAGCGGCCAGCACCGTGTCGACCACGCGCTCGACGAAGTGCTGGTCCAGCGGCAGCCCGGAGACGAAGCGGCGGTGGAAGACCGGGCCGGCCAGCCGGTCCAGCAGCTCGTCGAGATCGACATCGGCGCGCAGCTCGCCCCGAGCGAGGCCACGCTCCAGCACCTCGAGCACGGGCCCGTGCCGTCGTCGCGCCTCTTCGGCGTGCAGCTCGGCGAGGTCGACGTCTCGCCCGGCTGCGTCGATCAGGGCCGCCATCAGGAGCCCGGCGGGGCCTGAGCCCAGCGCCCCGGCCAGGCCTGCGAGAAGGAGGACCAGGTCCGCTCGCAGGCTGCCGGTGTCCGTCGCGGGGGCATCCGGAGCGGCACCGCGAAGTGCGTCGAGCACCAGGTCGGCCTGGTGGGACCACTGCCGGTAGATGGTCGTCTTCGCGACTCCGGACCGTGCGGCGACGGCCTCGATGGTCGCCCCCGCCATGCCCCGCTCGGCCACCAGGTCGACGGCTGCGGCGAGCACCCGTTCACGGGACCGGACCACGCGCGGGTCGCGCCGGGCGGTCATCGCCCGGCCGGCGCCCACGTGGCGGCGTTCTCGTGGACGTACTCCTCCAGGGTGCGGCCCGGGCGCCCCAGCAGGTGCTCGAGCGTCGGGTCGACGGTCTCGGCGTCGCCTCGGCGCAGCCCGGTGTGCAGCACGGTCTGCACGACGACCTGCGCGATCGGGAGCCCCTGGCCGCGCAGGTGCCTCGCGTAGCCGAGGACCGAGGCGGGCTGGTAGGCGATCGGCCGGCCCAGCGTGCGGGTGAGCATCGCGGCGACGTCGTCGAAGGTCAGAGCCACCGGTCCGGTGAGGGTGTAGCCCTTTCCCCGGTGGGACGAAGGGTCGGCGAACGCGGCAGCAGCGACCTCGCCGATGTCGCGGGTGTCGATGAACGCGACCAGGCCCCGCCCCGCCGGCAGGTGGATCCGGTCGTCGTCGACGATGTCCTGCCGGTAGGCGTCGGCCAGGTTCTGCGCGAAGAACCCGGGGCGCAGGATCGTCCACGACGGCGCGTGCTCGCGCAGGTGCGTCTCGACCCGGTGGTGCGGCACCACCGCGTTGGTGTCGGCGCCGGCGACCGACGAGAAGACGACGTGCTCGACGCCGGCTGCGAGCGCCGCGTCGGTGAGGGCGTTGAGGGTCGGCCCCACCCGTGAGACCGGCGGTGGCCGCAGCAGGAAGAGCCCGGCGATGCCCTGCACCGCCGGGCCGAAGGTCTCGGGGCGGAACACGTCGAGCTCCACGTGCTCGACGTCCGCCCCGGGTTCCGCACGCTGCGCGTTGCGCACCGCCACCCGCACCGGGATGCCGCGCTGACGCAGCGCGCGCACCGTGGCGCCACCCACGTTGCCCGTCGCACCCAGGACGAGCACCGGGCGGCTCATACCGCCTCTGCGTCCACGTCGAGCAGCACCACGCTCAGGTGCTCCCGCTCAGCGGCGTCCCGGAGCTCCTCGTGCGTGGGCGCCCTGTCGACGCCGATCCGGATGCCGAGCCGTCGGCCGGCCGCGGCCAGCCCGATCTGGTCGATCAGGCCTTCGTAGACCCCGGCGACGACGGAGGGGTCCTCCTCCAGGAGCGCGCTCGCGGCCACCCGGCGACCGAACAGCGTGAGCTCCACCGGGGTGGGTCCGCCGCGCAGGTTGACCCGCCACCCCGAGCTGGTGAGCACCAGCAGCCGGCCGTCGGGTCGGCGGTGGTAGGCCACCGGCGTGGAATAGACGCGCCCGGTGCGGCGCCCGGTGACGTGCAGCAGCACGAGGTCCTGCCCGACCTTCGTGGCGCGTCGACGCCCCGAGAGCAGCCAGGTCAGCACCGGGTTGCCCACGCGGGTGAGCAGGGCCGGAGGAATCGCACGTTCGACCGGCGCGGACGGTGTGGAGGTCATGGCCACCACTTTACGCTACGCGGCCGTAGCGTAGAGACCCGGTCAGAGCGCGAGGCGCTCGCGCACCACTCCGGCGAGGCGGGCCGCCACGGCATCCGCCTGCTCCTGGGTCGGCGCCTCGACCATGACCCGCACGAGTGGCTCGGTTCCCGACTTGCGCAGCAGCACCCGCCCGGAGCCGTCGAGGGCGGCCTCCTCGTGGCGCACCGCCGACTGCAGGCCCTCGTCGCTCTCGACGCGGCCCTTGTCGACGCCCCGCACGTTCACGAGCACCTGGGGCAGCCGGGTCATCACGGCGCCGAGGTCGGCGATGCTGCGGCCCGTGGCAGCCACCCGTGCGGCGAGCATGAGGCCGGTGAGCACGCCGTCGCCGGTGGTGCCGTGGTCGAGCATGATGACGTGGCCGGACTGCTCGCCACCGAGGGAGTACCCACCGGCGCGCATCTCCTCGAGCACGTAGCGGTCACCGACACCGGTCTGCAGCACACGGATCCCCTGGTGCTCCATGGCCTGGAGCAGACCGAGGTTGCTCATCACCGTGGCCACGAGGGTGTCGTGGGCCAGCGCCCCGCGCTCCTTGAGGGCCACGGCGAGGATGCCCATGATCTGGTCGCCGTCGACCTCCGTGCCGGTGGCATCGACGGCCAGGCAGCGGTCGGCGTCGCCGTCGTGCGCGATCCCGAGCTGGGCGCCGTGGGACACGACGGCCGCCTTCAGCGGGTCGAGGTGCGTCGAGCCCACACCGTCGTTGATGTTCAGCCCGTCGGGCGAGGTGCCGATCTCGACCACCTCGGCGCCCGCGAGCCGGAACACCTCCGGCGAGACCATGCTCGCGGCCCCGTGCGCCCCGTCGATGACGACCTTGAGCCCGTCGAGCTGGTTGGGCAGCACCCGCAGCAGGTGCGCGATGTAGCGGGTGTGGGCCTGGGCCATGGTCACCACCCGGCCCACGCCGGCCCCGATGGGTCGGGCCCAACGCTCACCCATGGTGACCTCGAGCCGGTCCTCGACCTCGTCGGGCAGCTTGTGGCCGCCCCGGGCGAAGAACTTGATCCCGTTGTCGGGCATCGCGTTGTGCGAGGCCGAGAGCATGACCCCGAAGTCCGCCCCGAGGTCAGCGGTGAGGTAGGCGACGGCCGGCGTCGGCAGCACGCCCGCGTCGTAGACGTCGACCCCCGCCGAGGCGAGACCCGCCACGACGGCCGCCGACAGGAACTCCCCCGAGGCTCGTGGGTCGCGCCCGACCACGGCCTTGGGTCGGTCGGCTCGGGCACCACCCACGTCCCCGAGCACACGCGCTGCGGCGACGGACACCGACAGGGCCAGCTCGGCCGTGATGACGGGGCCGTTGGCGAGGCCACGGACGCCGTCGGTGCCGAAGAGTCGGGACATGGGGTTCCTTTCGGAGCGGATGCCGGACACGAACCTACTCCCGCACGCGCCGAAGGCGGCACCGAGAGGGTGCCGCCTTCGGGGCGGGCACGGCATCGTCAGCGATGCCGTGGGTCCGGGATCAGCGCTTGCTGTACTGGGGCGCCTTGCGGGCCTTCTTGAGACCGGCCTTCTTGCGCTCCGGGACGCGCGCGTCACGCGAGAGGAAGCCGGCCTTCTTCAGGGCCGGGCGGTTGAGCTCCTCGTCGATGCCGTTCAGCGAGCGGGCCACGCCCAGGCGCACCGCGCCGGCCTGGCCGGAGGGGCCACCGCCGTGGACGCGCACGAGCACGTCGTAGGCGCCGTCGAGCTCGAGCAGGCTGAGCGGCTCGTTGACGATCTGCTGGTGCACCTTGTTGGGGAAGTACCCCTGCAGGGTGCGGCCGTTGATGGTCCACTCACCGGTGCCGGGCACGATGCGCACGCGGGCCACGGCCTGCTTGCGACGACCGGTGGCAGCACCCGGCGCCGTGGCGCGCGGACGCTGGGCCGGCTCGCCCGCGGCGGCGGTGTCGGACTCGGAGGTGTACTCGGTGACCAGCGCGTCGTTGACGTCGGTGCCGGCGGTCTCGTCGATCTGCACGTTCTCGGTCATCACTGGGCCACCTGGGTGATCTCGAAGGGTGTGGGCTGCTGGGCAGCGTGGGGGTGCTCGGTGCCGCGGTAGACCTTGAGCTTGCTCAGCTGGGCCTTCCCGAGGGTGGTGCGCGGCAGCATGCCCCGCACGGCCTTCTCGATCGCCTTCTCGGGGTTCTTGGCGAGCAGCTCGGTGTAGGAGGTCGCCTTGAGGCCACCCGGGAAACCGGAGTGGTGGTAGGCCTTCTTCTGCTGCAGCTTGGCGCCGGTGAGGGCGACCTTGTCGGCGTTGATGATGATGACGAAGTCACCCACGTCGACGTGGGGGGCGAAGGTCGCCTTGTGCTTGCCGCGCAGCAGGATCGCGGTCTGGCTCGCGAGGCGGCCGAGCACGACGTCGGTCGCGTCGATCACGTGCCAGGTGCGCGTGATCTCGCCCGGCTTCGGGGTGTAGGTACGCATCAGGTGTCCTGAATCGTCGAGGATGGTGGAAAGGCGTATGCCGCGTGCTCCCGTCAGGGACTCGTTGCCCCTGTCGGAGGCGCACGGCACAACAGTGCTCAAGTTTACGGGGGTGGGCGGTCGGACCCAAATCGTCTCGCCACCCCCTGCACACCACACCTGACCTGCGACGACACGAGTACACATTCTCTGTGCA
>DASQEZ010000216.1:0-31439 GCA_035633415.1 Ornithinibacter sp.
CCGCGACGAGCCGGGGGAGGTCGCGCACGTCGTGTTGACCGTCGCCGTCGACCTGGACCACGTGGTCGTAGCCGTGGCGCAGTGCGTAGGTGTACCCCGTGCGCATCGCCCCGCCGACCCCGAGGGTGAACGGCAGGGTGAGCACGACGGCCCCGGCCGCGGTGGCCGCGGCGGCGGTGGCGTCGCCGGAATGGTCGTCGACGACGACGACGTCGGCGCCGGGAACGTGGGTGTGCACGGCGGACACGACCTGGCCGACGCTGGCCGCCTCGTTGAGCGCGGGGACCACGACGAGCAGTCGACCCCCGGCGCCGGAGCCGACGTGGCCGGCCGGCGCCGCGTCGGGTGCAGCATCCATGGGTACCCCTTTCCGTGACGATTGTGCCCGGTGGTGCCCGTGATGCGCGCACGATCGGGGATTGTCGAACGGCCCGGACGGCCACGGAACTGCCGGTACGGTGTGCCGCGTGATGACGGGGGTGCTCTCGACCGCCCCGCCCGGGGCGACGGCCACCGGGCGGCCGAGCGAGCGACGTCTGGTGCGGTGGGGCCTTCCCGCCGCGATCTTCCTGCTCTCGCGGGTGGTCGACACCCTGCTGTTGGTGGCCGGCGCCCGTCGTCAGGTCCAGCTCACCGCCGACAACTTCTCGTTCTTCATGGCCCGCGACTTCCCGGCGGTCCCCGGGTACCTCGACGTGATCACCACGTGGGACGGCCAGTACTACCGCTATCTCGCCGAGAGCGGCTACGGCTCCGGTGGGGCGGGCGACCCCCAGTTCGCCTCGCAGCAGCTCGCGTGGGCCTTCCCCCCGGGCTTCCCGCTGACGGTGCGCGGCCTGATGTCGATGACCGGCGCGCCGTTCGCCGTCGTCGCGACCGTCCTCAACGTGGTGCTCGGCGTCGTCGCCATGGTGCTGCTCTACGACCTGGTGCGCCGCCACGCCGACCGATACCTCGCCGTGGCCGTCGTGGCGACGACCAGCCTGTTCGTCAGCGCTCCGCTGCTCCAGACCGCCTACTCCGAGAGCCTGGCGCTGCTCCTGCTGGTCCTCGCACTGCGAGACATCGGCTCCGGCCGGTGGGTGCGCGCGACGGTGTGGACCCTGCTGCTCAGCCTGGTGCGGATCGTCACGCCACCGCTGGCCGTCGTCGTGGCCGTCGTGCTCTGGCAGCGGCGTCGGCAGGGCCAGGGCCCGAGCCGGCGCGACCTGCTCGGCGGTGGGGTCGTGGTGCTGACGTCGGTCGTCGGGGCCATCCTGTGGACCGTTCTCGCCTCCGCGCTGCCCCGCTCGGGCGGCGTCGCACCGGATGCCGCGGGCGAGCGTACCTCGGCGCTGACCGCCATCACGGTGCGGTGGGTCGCGGAGGCCGGGGGCTACTGGGGGCCGGGCGGTGCGGTCTTCATGGCCCTGCTCGTCCTCGTCGTCGTCCTGCTCCCGCTGACCCGCACCGGCAAGGCGCTCGGGCCGGAGCTGTCGACCTGGCTGTGGGCGTACCCGCTCTTCCTGTTCGCCGTGACCATCATCCAGCCCGGCATGCTGCGCTACCTGCTCCTGGCGCCCGGCATCCTCGTGCCGCTGCTGGGCCCGTTCCGGAACCTGCGGGTGGGCAGGTGGGTGGCCCTGGGGGTGCTGCTCGCCCTGCTCGTGCTGGCCCAGCGCTGGTTCGTGAACGAGCTGCTCGTCATCGACTCGCTCGGGCAGAGGTTCGGGCCGTGACCCCCGACGTGACCCCCGAGCCCACCACCACCGCGGGCGGTGCCGCGGCCGGCATCCGCCCGGCTCGTCGTGGCTGGGGCAGGGTCGACCGGTACCTGACCGCCGACCGGCTCGTCGTCTACCCGGCCGTCGTCGTCGCGCTGTTCGTGGTCGTCTGGCTGCTGTCGCTGGCGGTCACCGTGCCGCTGCCCGACTTCCTCGCCCGGTGGACCGCCGGGCGACTGGTGCTCGACGGCCGGGCGGACGTCCTCTACGACCCCGGGGTGCAGTCCGGCCTGCAGCAGGCACTGGGCGCCGACACCCTGTCGTGGTTCGTGTCCCCGCCGTTCGTGGCGGTGCTGCTGGTCCCGTTCGGCGCCCTGCCCTACGGGCTCGCCGCCCTCGCCTGGACGCTGCTCAGCCTGGGTCTGCTCTGGGTCTCGGTGCGGGCCCTTCCCGACCTCCACCCGGCGTTCACCGCCCTGCGGGGTTGGCGCGCCCTGCTGCTGGCGGGGTCCTGCCAGGCCGTCCTGGAGCTGGTCGGAGCCGGGCAGGACAGCGCCGTCGTGCTCGCGGCGCTCGTGCTCGGCGCTCGTCTGCTCGCATCCGGCTCGGACCTGGCGGGCGGGATGGTGCTGGCCGTCTCGCTCGTGAAGCCCCAGCTCGCCTGGCTGGTTCCCGTGGTCCTCCTGCTGAGGGGTCGGTGGCGTGCCCTGAGCGGGATGGTGGCCGGTGGCCTCGTGCTCGTGGGTGCCTCGCTCGTGGTGCTCGGGGCCGGCCCCTGGGCCGACTGGGTCGAGGCGGTCACCTCACCGCTCTACCGCGACGAGGTGGTCTCGGGGCAGACGGCCAAGACCACCTCGATCAGCGGCCTGCTCGAGCACCTGGTGCCGGGCTCGGGCCCGGTCGCGACGCTGCTGTGGGTCGTGGCGTTCGTGGCCCTGCTCGTCGTCGCCGTGCGCAGCCGCGCCGCCCTGGACGACGTGGCCCTCCCGGTGCTCCTCGTGACCGCGGTGCCCCTGACGACCGTGCTGCTCACCCCGCACGCGATGGTCTACGACCTGGTCATCGTGATCCCGGCCGTCGTGTGGCTGCTCGCCCGGCGCCCGACCGCTCGGGTCCGGGGGCTGGCCGCCGTGGGCTACGTGCTGCTCTTCCTGGCGCCGTTGCTCCAGCTGGCCGCCCGCGCGGTGCCGGCACTCACGGTGCTGGCGGCCCCGTGGGTCGTCGTGGTGCTGGTGCTGCTCTGGCGCGAGGTGATGGCGCCGGCGCTCGTCCACGACCCGCCGACGCCCCTCGGCTCGGTGCCACCGGGAGGGTCGCATGGCTGAGCGTGCTGACGCCACCGCGCCGGCGACCCCCCGCGCGGTGGACCGGCCGTCGGGCCGGCCCAGCCCGGCGTGGGTGCTCGCCGTGCTGCTGGGGGCCGCGATGGTCTGGATGACGTGGCACTCGATCCGCAAGGGGATCTGGGTCGACCTCGACGTCTACGTGGCAGGCGGGCGGGCCGTGCTCGACCGGTCGGACCTGTACGCCGTCTCGGTGCACGACCTGCCGTTCACCTACCCGCCCTTCGCCGCGGTGCTCTTCGCCCCGCTCGCCCTGCTTCCCGACGTGGTGGCCAGGGTGGTGCTGACTCTGGTGTCCCTGGCGGCCCTGGCGACCGTCGTGGAGGTGCTCCGCCGCCGGTTGGCCCTCACCCCGCTCCAGGTGGTCCCGACGGTGCTGGTCGTGCTGGCCCTGGAACCGCTGCTGCGCACCCTGCTCCTGGGCCAGGTCAACGCCGTCCTGATCGCCCTGGTCGTGCTCGACTGCTTCGTCGTCCCCGAGCGGCACCGCGGCTGGTTGATCGGTGTCGCAGCCGGCATCAAGCTGACGCCGGCGATCTTCGTCGTCTGGCTGCTGCTGCGGCGGGAGTGGGGGGCGGCGCTGCGCGCCGCGGCCGCCGGCCTCGTCACCGTCGGCGTCGGGCTGGTCGTGGCTCCGTCGTCCTCGTGGTTCTACTGGAGCGGCGGGTTCGGGGACCTCGGACGCTTCGGTGCCGCCGCGGTGCTCGGCACCGACAACCAGAGCCTGTCCGCGGTCGTCGCCCGGCTGGCCGGCCTGACCTCGGTGCCGGCGGCGCTCGTGCTCGCCTGCGGCCTCGTGGCGGTCGGGCTGGGGTCCTGGGTCGCGGCCCGGTGCCTGCGCCGCGGCGACGACGTCGGGGCGCTGCTCGCCGTGGCCCTGGGCGGACTGCTCGCGTCACCGGTCTCGTGGAGCCACCACTGGCTGTGGGTGGCGCCGCTGCTCCTCTGGGCGGTGGCCGCGCGTCGGATCGCCTGGGCCGTCGTGCTGGCGGTGGTGTGCTGGCTCGGGCCCTTCTGGGCCGTCTACCGCGAGGTCCCGGATGCCGCGCCCTACCCTGCCGCCGACCGCGCGGTCGCCGCGGCCTACGTCGTGGTCGGCCTGGTCACCCTCGCCGTGCTCGCGCGCGGGCCGTCGGGCGGGCCACCCCGGGAGCCTCAGCCCTCGGCGGCCACGAGCAGCGTGTAGCCGTCGGCCTGCTCCACGACCCGCCAGCCCAGCTCCTCCTGGAGCGCGGTCGCGAGCACCGCCCCTTCCGGCACGATCGCGGCGGTCGCGCCGGTGCGCTCGACGAACGCGGGCCAGTCACCCGCTGCGCCCCGGGCCCGGATGTACTCCTCGATGTACGGGATGTCGAAGAGGTAGGTGCGGGTGTCGATGACCGGGGAGACCCGCGGGTGCTCGAGCAGCAGCCAGCCGCCGAGGGCGTCGTCGTTGAGCACCACCGTGCCCTCGGGGAGCCGGTCCACCGCCGCTCCGAGCGCGAGCGGCACGCCTGCGGGTCGCGCGGCGACGGTCGGGGCGAGGAACGCCGCCAGGGTGATGGCGACGACCACGGATGCCGGCACCAGCCAGCGCTCCAGCCGCGCCGCAGCGCGGTCGACGGGGGGAGCGAGCAGGCCCTCCAGCGCGCCCGCCGCGAGGGGCGCGACGATCACCGCGCCGAGCGCGACCGTGCGGGCGTAGAGCAGGGTCCAGCCCAGCGCCATCCCCCAGAGCAGCACGTCGGCCCAGGGGACCCGCCGACCGCTGCGCGACCACCCGACGACCGTCACCGCCAGCAGGGCGACCGTGGCGGCGACGTAGGGCTCGTGGATGTCCGGAGGGCGCCACTCGGTCACGAAGCGCGCGTAGGCGTTGACCGTGAAGGGGAGGGTGAGCAGCCGGGGCCCCACCGGGGTCAGGGCCGCGACGGCCACGCTCAGCAGGGGGACGGCGAGCAGGCGCAGCAGCTCGGCCCGCGGCCGGGCGCGGTCCAGGGCCAGCCCGAGCACCACCACGAGACCGACGAGGGGTCCGAGGAACCACAGGCCGTGGCAGCTCGCCCACACCCACGACAGGCCGATCAGCCACCACGGGACCCGTCCGCTCGTGCGGGCGACCCGCAGCCAGACGAACAGGGTGACGGCGAGGAGCACGAACGAGATCGTCTGGGGGCGGACCCCCTGGCTGGCGAAGGTGCCGATCCACGCCGAGACGGCGACGAACCCGGCCACCAGCACCCCGGAGCGCGCCCTCGCCAGCGTGTACAGGGCCGCGAAGAGCAGCACCCCCAGCGAGGCGTAGAACCACGACAGCGCGGCGTAGCCACCCACGGCGTGCAGCCCGGCCATGGCGAGGTCGCTGAGCCAGTCCAGCTGCACCCAGGTGTTCGTGCTGAACTTCCCGAAGGGGTCGTCGACCACGACGTCGTGCGCCCGCCACGCGTTCTGGCCGGACAGCACGTGCCAGTAGGCGTCCGGGTCCTCGACCGGGATCAGCCGGAGCCGCAGGATCACGAACGGCATCGCGGCGACCGCGAGCAGGCCCACGACCGAGGCCGCTCGCGGCCGGCTCACCTCTGACGGGGCACTCACGCCGCACGCACCCAGCCGACGACGTCACCGGAGCGGGCGACCTCGCGCCAGTCCTCGCTCGCAGCGAGCGCCGCCGCGAGGCGTGCGGGGCCGGTCTCGTCCACCCGCAGCGCGATGCAGGTGGCCTCGGTGAACGGCGGGACGTCGACCTGTTGCGATGCCAGCACCCGGGCAGCCTCCACGTTGCGTTCTCGACCCCAGTAGTCGGCTCGAGTGTCGTACCAGACGGGGATGTCGGGGCGCACGAGCACCGCGGACGAGCCGGTCCCGGGGTCGGAGAGCAGGCGGCACCCGGCGGGGAGCCGCTCGAGCACCGCGATGTCGTCGAGGGGTCGTGCCAGGGGGAAGGTCAGCAGCACGACGCCGGGCAGGAGCACGACCCACACGGCCAGCAGGACGGGGCGCCAGTGGCGTCCGTGCGACCAGAACCGCACCCGGGCACTGCGGAAGGCGCCCCGGGGTTCGGCCTCGTCGGCCCGACGGGCGACCGCGTCGGCGGCGAAGGTGACCGCGAGCGCCGCCGCGGGTACCAGCGCGAAGGCCGCGACGCCGATGAAGCGCACCGCGCTGAACCCGCCGAGGGCAGCGGGCAGGGCCAGGGTGGTCAGGGCGGCCATCAGGCCGAGCCGGCCGGATTCGCGACCGGAGCGCCACTGCCGCACGCACCAGGCGAGCGAGGCCAGCGCCCCGGCGATGGCGAGGAGCCCCATCACGCCCCAGCGGGCGACCATCTGCGGGGTGAGCATGCCGAACCACTCCGTGATCAGGTTCTGGCACGCCTGGCGCACCGCGTCGCTCAGGGCCACGGCCTGGGTTCCGTACGGCCCCAGGAGGATTCCCGCGCCTGCGCCCACCAGGACCGCCACGGTGAGGGTCGCCCGGCGCACGGTGTCGAGACCCGGGGCGAGCCACCACAGCACCGAACAGGCCACGGCGGTGGCGGGTCCGAGGGCGAGCCACGACAGGTGCAGCCACATGCCCAGGGTCGCGACGCACGTGGCGACCACTGCGACGCCGGCGGCCCCGACGAGGGCCGGGGTGGACGCGCCGCGATCGCGCCATCGATCCGCCCCGGCGAGGGCGAGGAAGGCAAGGGCGAGGGCCGGCACCGTCGCGCGGGGCGAGAGGAAGGGCAGGGCCAGGAGCAGGATGGGCACGCTCGCGGCCAGCGTCGGCAGCGGGCGGGCGCCGAGGCGGCGGGCGAGGAGCACCATCGAGGCCAGGAGGGTGGAGATGGCGAGGAACCCGACGAGGAAGATCCCGACGAACCCGGCCGCACGGTAGCCGGCGCCGAGCACCAGGTTCCACAGGGGGGAGGTCCACGTCACCACGCCGTCGACGGGCGCCCAGCTCCACGTGTCAGGTCGTCGCAGGGCGGCACCGGCCAGCCACTCGGTGCCCACCTTGGCCTGCCAGTAGGGGTCTCGTTCCTCCACGGACCCGGCACGCACCAGGGCGAGGGAGCCGAGCCACAGGTACACGATCACCCAGTCCCGCCGCCCCGACCTCACCCGTGGATTATGGTCGAGCCACCTACCGTGCGAGCCGATTTCGAGGATGTGGCGTGGCCCGACCCGTGAAGAGCGGCCGTGCGGGCGTTCCCGTCCCGCTCGCCGAGGTCGTCCTGGGGTTCTGGACGGTGGCGCTCGCGGCCTTCGTCATCATCGGCGCCGACCTGATGTGGGCCGTGGCACTCGGCGACACGATCCGGCGTGACGGTGCGGTGCCGGCGGGGTTGCCGTTCGCGTCGGCACCCCAGCTCGACTGGCCGAACCCGGCCGTCCTCGCCCAGCTGTTCCTGTCGGTGGTGCACGGCCTGGGCTGGTGGGCGCTGCCTGCCCTCCAGCTGGTGCTGGTGGCTGCCACCCTGCTCGTGGTTCTCGCCGACGCCTCGAGGATGGGCGCGGGCCCCGGACGGTCCGCTGCCGTCGTGTCGGTGGTGGTCGTCGGAGGTGCCAGCGCCTTCGTCCTCGCCCGGTTCCCGTCGCTCTCGCTCGTCCCCTTCGTGGTCCTGGTGCTGCTCCTTCGGCGTCAGGAGGAGCGCCCCGGCCGTGCCGTGTGGGTCGTTCCACCGCTGCTGATCGTCTGGGGCAACCTGCACGGGGGCGTCCTGGTGGGCCTGGGAGTGCTCGGGGTCTGGGTGCTGGCGGGGCGCTCGCACACGTTCGTCCGGCGCGCGCTGGTCGGGGTCGCGTCACTGTCGGCGCTGGTGCTCACGTCGGCCGGGCTCCGGACGCCGGAGTACTACCTCGGGGTGCTCGGCAACGAGGCGGCTGTTCGTCGCACGGGGATGTGGGCAGCGCCCGACCTGACCAACCCGCTCGACGTCGCCATGGTGCTGTGTGCCGTGGCCCTGCTGGCCCTCGCGGCGCGGTCGCTGGTGCGCTGGGAGTGGGTGGTCGTCGTTGCCGTGGCGGTGGCCACCGTCTCCGCCGCCCGCCACGGGGTCTGGCTGCTGCTCTTCCTGGCTCCCGTCGCCGCGGCCGGCCGCCACCGTCGGGCCGAGATCCCCGCGGACCAGGGCCGCGAACCCGTGCGGGCGGCGCGGCACCCGGCCGTGCTCCTGGTCGTCGGGGCGGTGACGGCGGGCCTCGTGGCCGCCGTGCTGGCCAACCGCTCGGAGCAGGTACGACCACCGGGTCACGAGCTGGTCGCGGCCCTGCGTGGCATCGCCGGTCCGCTTCCGGTGCTCGCGATCGAGCCCGAGGCCGAGACCTTCGCGCAGGCCGGCATCACGGTGTGGGCCGCCAACCCCGTGGACGCCTTCCCGCGCGAGGTGCAGGGGGCGTTCATCGACTTCCTGGACGACTGTCGGGTGCCGGATGCCGGGCTCTCCGTCGCGGTGGCGGGGCAGGACTGCGCCGAAGAGCTCACGCGGGAGGGTTGGGTGGTCGTGCGGCGGTCGGGGGAGCTGAGCATCCTGACCCGGCCGTCCTGAGGGCGGAATCGGTCGAACGGTCGATGCGTCGCTGGCCGTTCCGGCCATGTGGCGCGCCCGGGTGATGCGACAGGGTGCGAGGTAGCAGGTCCACAGAAAACCCCTCGCAGAAGGACTCGACCATGACCAAGGCGCTCGCCACCCTCCAGGCCCACGTGACCACCCGCCGTTCCGAGGAGGGGGCGACGGCCGTCGAGTACGGGCTGATGGTCGCCCTCATCGCGGTCGTGATGATCGCCGCGGTCCTCCTGCTCGGCACCCGCCTCAGCAGCATGTTCGCCCGGGTCGCCAACACCATCTGAGCGTGGCGCCCCTGCCGGCCCGCGCTCGGCCGAACGGCTGATGCCGCTCGACCGTTCGGGCTCCGACGAAGGGCCCATCGGGCGATCGTGCGGAACCGCCGGGACTGCCAATGTTGACCATGCACCACCAACCCGCCCCGAGAACGTCTTGAAAGGTTCGACCATGACCAAGGCCATTGCCAAGCTCCAGACCTCCATGACCACCCGCCGTTCCGAGGAGGGCGCGACCGCCGTCGAGTACGGCCTGATGGTCGCCCTCATCGCGATCGTCATCATCGCCGCCGTGATCCTGCTCGGCACCCGCCTCAGCAGCCTGTTCGCCCAGGTCGCCGGCAGCATCTGACCCGACGGTCACCATCGCGTCGGCTGCGCTCAGGAATTCCAGCGCAGCCGACGCCTCCGTCTCAGCCCCTCCCCAGCGCCGCCCTCACGATCGAGGAGATCCGACATGACACTCCGACTGAGCCGCTGGCGTCTCCAGCTCGTGAACGAGCGCGGCGCGACTGCCGTCGAGTACGCCCTCATGGTCACCCTCATCGCACTGGTGATCATCAGCGCCGTCGTGCTCCTCGGCGCCAACCTGTCAGGGATCTTCCTCAACGCGCGGAACCGGATCTGACCGCACCGCCCCCTCGTACCTCTGTCAAACCCCAGCTGAAGGAATCGTGATGGGTCGCCGGATCCTTGCCATCATCGTCGCCGCCGTGCTCGCCCTGATCGGCGGTGTCATGGTGCTCCTGTACGCACGCAACGCCGACCAGCGCGCCGTCTCCGCCGCGTCCCCGAAGACGGTCTACACCTCGTCCCTGCTGATCCCGGCCGGCACGAGCATCCGTGACGCCGTGCGTCTGCAGATGCTCACCGAGACCCAGATCCCCGCCAACGGCGTGCCCGCGGGAGCGCTCACCGAGGTCACCGAGGAGAACGCCTCGCTGCTGGCCCTCACCGACATCCAGCAGGGCCAGTACGTCCTCGCGGCGTCGTTCGGCGACACCCCCGTGGGTCAGAAGCTGATCCAGGTGCCCACCGGCAAGCTCGCGGTCTCCGTGGCCCTGTCCGACCCCGCGCGGGTCGGCAGCTTCGTCACCCCGGGCAGCTTCCTCACCGTCTTCGCGACCCACCCCGCGGCCCCCAAGGGGAAGGCCGAGACCGACGCCGGCATGGTCACCTCGGTGCTCCTGGACAACATCCAGGTGATCGGCATCGGCGGCACGCCCCTGCAGAGCGGGGTCGTGACCGCGGCTCCCACCGACGAGGAGGCCGCCGCCGCCACCGAGCAGGCGCAAGGCGCCAGCTTCCTGGTGACGCTCGCCGTCACCCCCGAGCAGGCCACCAAGCTCGTCCACGCGGTGAACCAGTACACCCTGTACTCCGCCCTGCGCGGCTCCGAGGTGAAGGTCAACCCCAAGCTGGAGACGACCGACCAGAACGTCTTCGGGGGCTGACCGTGAACATCCTCTGGGACCCCGCTCCGGATGCACTGGAGCGCTACCGGTTCGCCCTCGGCACCGACACGCAGCAACTCGACTCCGCCGCCATGGTGGCCCGGGTCCTGCACGACAACCTCGGCATCCAGCAGGTCGTCATCGGCCCGGACGTCGCCCTCGAGCAGGCCTGCGAGCTGGCCGAGGCCGCCCGGTTCGACCGGCCCGAGCTGGGCGTCATCCTGCTCCGCCCCCGCGTCGACGTGACCACGCTCAGCTCGGCCCTGCGCAGCGGGATCCGCGAGGTCGTCGCGGCCGACGACCACTCCGCCCTCGCCGACGCGCTGCGCCGCAGCCGTGAGCTCACCACCCGACTGCTCGGCCACCAGGCCGGGTCGTCGGCGCGCGAGAGCGGCGAGATCATCACGGTCTTCTCGGCCAAGGGCGGTGTGGGCAAGACGACCATCTCGACCAACGTCGCGGTCCACCTGGCCTCGACCGGGGCCAAGACCCTCCTCGTCGACCTCGACCTGGCCTTCGGTGACGTCGCCATCAGCCTCCAGCTCAGGCCCACCAGCTCGATCTTCGACGCCGTCGCGATGGGCGGTCACATCGACGACCAGGGCCTGGCCTCGCTGGTGACGCTCTACGAGCCCAGCGGGCTCGACGTCATCTGCGCACCCAACGACCCCGGTGAGGCCGACCGCATCCCGGTCAACGTCGTGAGCGAGCTGCTCAAGGTGGCCCGCACGCAGTACGACTACATCATCGTCGACACCCCGCCGTCGTTCACCGAGCACGTGCTCGCCGCCTGCGACATCAGCAGCAAGCTCATCCTCATCGCCACCCTGGACATCCCGGCGGTCAAGAACCTGCGCGTCGCGATCGACACGCTCGACATGCTCGGCAGCCCCAAGGACGCCCGCGTCATCGTGCTGAACAAGGCCGATGCCAAGGTCGGCCTGCGGCCCGAGGACGTCGTGGCGGCGATCAAGAGCGAGATCGCCGTGAACATCCCGAACTCCCTGACGGTCCCGGCGTCGATCAACCGTGGCGTCCCGATCGTCCTGGACGACCCCAAGGGGGCGGTCAGCGCGTCGATCCGCACGCTCGCCGACGTCCACCTGCGCTCGGCCGCGGCCATCGCCGCCGATGAACCCGCGCCGTCCCCGCGCAAGACCCTGTTCAGGGGGCGGCGATGAGCCTCGCAGACCGGCTCGACAGTGCCCGGCGGTCACAGCCGGCCTCCAGCAGCGAGACGACCGGCCCTCCCGGATCCGTTCCGAGGCGACGCCTGGTCGACCCGTTCGGCGAGGTCAAGGAGCGGGTGCACCAGTCGCTGATCGAGAGCCTCGGCCCCCGCCTGTACGACCCGCACCTGCCCGAGTCCGAGCTCGCGGCGCAGGTGCGCCAGACGCTGCAGACCACCATCGACTCCGAGCAGACTCCGCTCTCGCACGCGGACCGCACCCGGATCGCCCAGGAGGTCTCGGACGAGATCCTGGGCCACGGGCCCCTCGAGCCCCTGCTCCGTGATGCGGAGATCACCGAGATCATGGTCAACGGGCCGGACTCGATCTACGTCGAGCGGGCCGGCAAGCTCTACCCCGTCGAGACCCAGTTCGCGAGCGAGGCGCACCTGCGGCGCGTCATCGACAAGATCGTCGGCCGGGTCGGGCGTCGCGTCGACGAGGCGAGCCCGCTCGTGGACGCCCGTCTGCCCGACGGGTCCCGCGTCAACGCCGTCATCTCGCCCATCGCGCTCGACGGCGCGATGCTCACCATCCGCAAGTTCTCCAAGGACCCCTTCAACGACGCGGACCTGATCGCGTTCGGCACGTTCTCGCCGACCGTGCGTGACTTCCTGCGGGCCTGCGTCCTGGGCCGGCGCAACATCGTCATCTCCGGTGGAACGGGTTCCGGCAAGACCACGACCCTCAACGTCATCTCGTCGTTCATCCCCTCGGACGAGCGCATCGTCACCATCGAGGACGCCGCCGAGCTCCAGCTGCACCAGGACCACGTGCTCCGTCTCGAGTCCCGCCCCTCGAACATCGAGGGACGGGGCGAGATCAACATCCGCGACCTGGTCAAGAACTCGCTGCGGATGCGGCCCGACCGGATCGTCGTCGGTGAGGTCCGCGACGGTGCGGCCCTGGACATGCTCCAGGCGATGAACACCGGGCACGACGGGTCGATCACGACCGTGCACGCGAACACCCCGCGCGACTCCCTCGCCCGGCTCGAGACCATGGTGCTGATGGCCGGCGTCGACCTTCCGGTCCGCGCCATCCGCGAGCAGGTCGCCGGGGCCCTGGACCTGGTCGTACAGCAGGCACGACTCAAGGACGGCTCGCGCCGGATCACCGCGATCACCGAGGTGGTCGGCATGGAGGGCGACATCGTCACCATGCAGGACCTGTTCACGTTCGACTTCTCCGCGGGTCGCGACGACAACGGCCGATTCCGCGGCCAGCTCGTCAGCACGGGCCTGCGGCCGAAGTTCACCACGGAACTCAGCGACATGGGTGTCGACCTGCCGCTGACGCTGTTCGGAGCGCGTCTGTGAGGATCCGCGTCCGTTCTGCAGTCGTCGCCAGGGTCGCGGCCCTGACGGCCGCTGCCGTGACGGCCCTCGCCCTGGCCCCCTCGGCCTCCGCCGAGGCGACCGCGACCGTGTCCGACCTGCGCAGCGCCGACGGGCACGTGACCGGCTCCCTGGTCATCCGCGGCGTCGACCCCGCCAAGATCGACACCACGCAGGTGATCGCCCGGGTCGACGGCAAGTCCGCGGTCGTCACGCTCTCGCCGGCGACCAGCTCGCCCCGAACCACGATGCTGGTCATCGACACCAGCGGGTCGATGGGCCCCGCCGGGATGGCGACGACGCGAGCCGCGGTCGCCGACTTCCTCGCCGCCGCTCCCAAGGACGTGAAGGTCGGGGTGGTCAGCTTCGCCAACACGGCGGGCGTCGACCTCAAGCCCACCCTGGACCGCCGCAAGGTCCAACGCGTCGTCAACGGGCTGAAGGCTCGCGGCGAGACGTCCCTCTACGCGGGCGTCCAGACGGCGGTCGCCGCGCTCGGCACCACCGGCGAGCGCAGCATCGTCCTGCTCAGTGACGGTGAGGACACCGTGGCCGACGACGCCGGCGGCGGCGCCAACGAGCGGGCGCAGTTCGCGGCAGCGACCCGCGCCCTGGCGGCGGGGAAGGTGCGAGCCGAGGTCGTCGCGTTCAAGAACGAGGCGGGCCGGGCCGCGCTGACCGCGTTCGCGAAGGCAGGTGGCGGCACCGTGGTCAGCGCCGACGACCGGGGCGCGGTCAAGGCCGCGTTCGACACCGCCGCCAAGACCCTGGCCTCCCAGGTGCGCTTCGACCTCGTCGTCCCCACGGGCCTGGAGGGTGTCTACGACATCTCGCTCGAGGGAACCGCCGACGGGCAGAGCTTCAAGACCGTGCAGCGTGCCGACGTGACGGCGAGCGAGCCGGTCGTCGACGACTCCGCGCTCGGCGCCCTGCCCGAGGGCGTCGTCAACGGTCAGGCCCGGGCCGCGCAGGTGGCCTCCGTCTCCGGCGTCTTCCTGCCGATCGCCGTCGGAGCGATGCTCCTCGCGGTCTTCATCCTGGTCGTGATCCTCTTCGCGCCGGCCTTCCGCTCGAAGCGCCGGGCCCGCATCGAGGAGATCCACGAGTACGGCATGGGCGCCTCGGCCACGCCGGGTCAGGGCGGCAACCAGAGCCAGCTCAGTGAGCAGCTGATCCAGATGGGCGACCGGGTCATGTCCGGGCGCGAGTCGACGACCAAGACCATGCAGCGCATCGAGCGTGCCGACCTGCCGTGGCGTGCCGGCGAGTGGTTCCTCATCCGCTTCCTCTGCCTCGCCATCGGCGTCGTCGCCTTCACCCTCCTCATCGGCGGCAAGTCGCTCCTCCTGGCGATCGTGGCAGGCATCATCGTGGGCCTGCTCTTCCCCGTGTTCGCCCTGCGCTACCTGGCGAACCGGCGGGCCAAGCGCTTCGAGGCCGTGCTCCCCGACGTCATGATGCTCGTCGCCACGAGCCTGTCCAGCGGGTTCTCGCTGCTCCAGGCCCTGGACTCGGTCGCCCGGGACGCCGCGGAGCCGGCCGCCAAGGAGTTCTCCCGAGCGCTCGCCGAGAGCCGGATCGGCGCCGACATCTCCGACGCGCTGGAACACGTGGCCGTGCGGATGGAGAGCGACAACATGCGCTGGGCGGTGATGGCGATCCGCATCCAGCGCGAGGTGGGTGGCAACCTGGCCGACACCCTGCGCACGACGGCCGCGACCCTGCGCGAGCGCGAGATGCTCAAGCGGCACGTGCGTGCCCTGTCGGCGGAGGGGCGCCTGTCGGCCTACATCCTCATCGCCCTGCCGATCGGCGTGCTGCTCTTCTCGATGTACAGCAACTACGACTACGTCAGCCTCCTGTGGACGACGCTTCCGGGAATGCTCATGTCCTTCATGGGCATCCTCGCCATGCTGTTCGGCATCTGGTGGATGCGCAAGACCGTACAGATCGAGGTGTGAGGTGCTGCTCTTCCTGGGACTCGTGATCGTCGTGCTGGCGGTGGGCGTCGTCGTGCTGATGGGCACCGGCAACTCCGGCCAGACCTCCGGCGTCGCCCGCTCCCTCGAGCTGATCAACTACCAGCCCACCTCGCGGTCGGTGGCGAAGTACGAGCTCGCGGCCCACGACCGGCTCGTGGCGCCCGTCGTCGAGACGGCGCGCCGGCTGGGGGTGCGGCTGTCACCGAGCGGAGCCGGGGCCCGCATCGCCCGCTCGCTCGACAGGGCGGGCAACCCCTCCGGCTGGAACCTCGAACGGATCATGGCCGCCAAGGCCATCGCCATGGTGCTCGCGGCGTTCGTGGCCCTGGTGCTGCTCGGGTTCGACCTGCGCGGGTTCCTCGTCGCGGCGGTGGCCGGTCTCGCGGGCTTCTTCCTTCCGGACCTGCTGGTCTACAACCTCGGGGCCAAGCGCCAGCAGGAGCTGACCAAGGGTCTGGCCGACGCGCTGGACATGCTCACCGTGTGTGTCGAGGCCGGCCAGGGCTTCGACGCGGCCATCATGCAGGTCGCCAAGACCGTGACCGGCCCGATCGGCGGCGAGTTCGCGCGCGTCATCTCGGAGATGCAGATCGGCAAGTCCCGCGGCGAGGCCTTCGCGGCCCTGGGGGATCGGGTCTCGACCCCCGAGGTAAAGAACTTCGTCAGCGCGCTCGTGCAGGCCGACCGGATGGGGCTGCCCATCGCGGCCGTGCTGCGCGAGCAGACCAAGGAGATGCGCATCTCGCGCCGTCAGCGCGCGGAGGAGAAGGCCCAGCAGGTCACCGTCAAGATCCTGTTCCCGCTGCTGCTGTGCATCTTCCCGGCGCTGTTCATCGTCATCATCGGCCCCGGTGGCATCCGGATCATGGAGGCCTTCAGCGGCGGCGGCCTCTGACCTTCCCGGTCGGATGCCGGACGCCGCACCGGCGCACGAACCGGCGGCTCAGCGGTCGATGTCGCTGACCAGGCCGAGACGCACTGCCGCGATCACGGCGCTGGCGCGGTTGTGGGCGCCGAGCTTCTCGTAGATCTTGCCGATGTGCGTCTTGACGGTGGACGGGCTCATGAACAGCTGACGGCCCACCTGCGCCACCGAGGACCCCTCGACGAGCAGCCGGAGCACCTCGGCCTCACGGGCGGTCAGGTTGGTCTGCGGGGTGTCGGCCTGCCGGCGCATCGCCTCGGCGAGGCCACTGGCGGAGAACTCTCCCGGCATCTCGGCCGCGCGCCGCACCGCCGAGATGACCTGCTCGGACGGGGCGCTCTTGCGCACCAGCGCCGACGCTCCGGCGTCGAGCGCCTCGAGCAGCGTCGTGTCGTCGTTGAGCATGGTCAGCACGACCAGGCCGATCTCCTTGGACCGCTCACGGGCGGCCCGCACGAGCGCCAGGCCGCTGCCGTCCGGCATCGTCACGTCGACGACGGCCACGAGGCGCCCCCCGGGAGGGGTGGTGAGCAGGCGGTCGACCAGGGCCATCCCATCGGACAGCGAGCCGGCCTGCCCGACGACCGTGATCTCCTCCTGCGCGCCGAGCATGCCGGCCACGGCCTCACGAACAACGGCGTGGTCGTCCACGAGGGCGACATTGATAGCCACGGGCTCTCCTCACATCACGTCGTCGACCGGAAGGCCCCCACGGCAGCGGGCTCCTGCACCGTCAGGTTAACGGTGGTTCGCCCGTTGGGCTCGGACCGTACGAAGAGTGTCGCGTCGAGCCCCTCGAGGGCCGGGTCCTTGAACGAGCGGCGAGCCGTGCGGGGGTCGCCGTCGTGCGACACGTCCAGGCAGGCCGGGCCGGCGACGGACGTGGTCAGGGTGACCCACGCGTTGCGGGCCCCGCACGCCTGGGCGTCGGCCAGGATGTCCATGACGAGGCGGTGGATCAGGATCTCGACCCGGGGGTCCAACCGGCGCTGGCCCTCGCTCACCGTCACCGTCGTGCGCACCCCGGTCACGCTGCCGAAGCTCTGCACGGCGGCGCCGAGCACGGCACCCAGCCCGGTACCGGGGCGCTCGGCCACCCGCAGGTCGGTGATGTGCATGCGCAGGTCGGCCATCGCCTCGCTGAGCTGGTCGCGCAGCCCGTCGAGGCCGTCACGCATCGGGATGCCGGGTGGGCCGGCCTGGGCCCGCAGCGCGTCGACCTGGTAGCCCAGGGCCGCGAGCTCCTGGGCGATGCCGTCGTGGATGTCGCGGGCGATCCGGTTGCGTTCCTCGATGCTGGCGAACTGCCGCAGGGTGCCGAACAACAGGCCGGCCTGCAGGGTGGGAGCGATGCGCCGCGTCACGTCGCGGGCGATCCGACGCTCGACCTCGGTGAACGGCCGGCCGTCGGGGCGCTCGGCGACCACGACGGTGGTGGAGCCGTTGCCGAGGGCGAACGGCACGACGAGCGCGTTGCGCCGGCCCAGCTCGTCGACGAACCCCACCTCCGTGGGTATCCAGCTCGCGGGGTTGGTGCGCAGGAGCTCGGCCACGTGCTCCGCGATGTGCCACGGGGCGCGGGTCGAGCCGCGCAGCGCGACGGGCACCAGGTGCTCGGCGTCGTGCGTGACGAGCACCGCGCTGCGGGTCGAGGGCACCTCGGCCGAGAGCAGGTCGAGAGCGAGGGTCGCGCTGGCGGGGGCGTCGAGCCCGGTGGACATCTGCCCGGACAGGTCCTGCAGGCGCTGGATCAGCTCGATCGCCTCGCGCGCCGCCGGGTCGGCCTCCTGGCCCTCCTGTTCGGCCGTGAGTCGCTGGTTCCAGGCGCCGAGGATGCCGAGCGTGATCGCGGCGCCGATCCAGGCGACCATCCCCACCCGGCTCCAGTCGGGCTGCGGGTAGAGCCAGATCGACACCAGGAAAGCGGTGCCGGCGAGGACGCAGGTGAGCAGGAACCCGAACCGGCCGTACTTGGACCCCGCGTGGTAGGCCGGGATGAGGATGAGCAGGGCCGCACCCGTGGAGGCGATGGCGTAGCCGGCGCCGGCCGCTGCGGCCGAGACGCACAGCAGGCTGAGGATCATCGTGTTGACGACCCCGCGGCGGGCCATCGGGAGGCCCTCGAGCGCGACGATCACCAGGTCGAGCACCAGCACGAGCAGCAGCCAGGGCAGGACCTCGGCGACGGTGTCGTTGAGCACGGCGAGGAGGCCGCTCAGGACGACGAAGGCGAGCCGGATCTTGGCGGACGCGTCGAGCCCGGGGAAGCGGCGGGTGCGGGTCACCTACGCAGCGTAGTTGCAGGGGACGTCCCGCTCCTGCCGTTTGCAGGGTCTTCCCAGAGTGCTGTGGGAAGATGCATCACACTTGTGCACTCCGGGAAGGGAACGAGGCCGACGTGAAGGGTCGCGTGCTGGTCGTCGATGACGACCTGGCGCTGGCGGAGATGCTCGGCATCGTGCTGCGCAACGAGGGACTCGAGGTCGACCACGTCGCCGACGGGCCCTCGGCCATCGGTGCGTTCCGCGAGTACCGCCCCGACCTCGTCCTGCTCGACGTCATGCTCCCGGGCATCGACGGCCTCGAGGTGTGCCGTCAGATCCGCGCCGAGTCCGGCGTGCCGATCGTCATGCTGACCGCCAAGACCGACACCGTCGACGTCGTCGTCGGCCTCGAGTCCGGTGCCGACGACTACGTCGTCAAGCCGTTCAAGCCCCAGGAGCTCATCGCCCGGGTGCGCGCCCGGCTGCGCCGTGGCGACGAGCCCGAGCCCGAGCGGCTCACCATCGGCGACCTCGCCATCGACGTCGCCGGCCACTCGGTGACCCGCGACGGCGGCCAGCTCAGCCTGACGCCCCTCGAGTTCGACCTCCTCGTGGCGCTCGCCCGCAAGCCGTGGCAGGTCTTCACCCGCGAGGTCCTCCTCGAGCAGGTGTGGGGCTACCGCCACGCGGGTGACACGCGGCTGGTCAACGTCCACGTGCAGCGGCTGCGCTCCAAGATCGAGCACGACCCGGAGCACCCCGAGATCGTGGTCACCGTGCGCGGAGTCGGCTACAAGGCAGGCCGGGCCTGAGCGTGTCCGGTTCCGCCGAGCTGGGCGTGCGGACCGCGCTGGCCTCCGGCCGCGACCGCGGGCGCCGCGGCCTCGCCGACGCCCACCACTCGGTGCGTGACGCCGTCGCCCACGTCGGCCGACGCTGGCGACAGTCCCTGCAGCTGCGGGTGGTCACCACCACGATGCTGCTGGGCCTGTTCGTCGTGTCGATCCTGGGCGGCGTGCTCCACGAGCAGATCGCCAGCGGCCTCGAGAACGACCGGGTCGCGGCGGCCGAGTACGAGTCGCTCAACCTCACCAGCCAGGCGCAGAACCGCTGGGACAACTCGACGTCCACCTCGGTCGACGAGCTCGACCAGGCAGCCCGCGACATCATGTCCGGCATCCTCAGCGAGCCCGGCCCGCAGCCCAGCCGCTACGTCGTGATGAGCCGCTCCACCGGCAACGAGAGCGACATCGTGCTCACCAGCCTCACGAGCGGGGCGCTCGACCTCACCGCCGTGAGCCCCGAGCTGCGGGCAGCCGTCGCCGCCTCCCCGGAGCGGCAGCAGACCCAGATGAGCGAGGTGACCATCGACGGTGAGGACCTGCCGGCGGTCATCGTCGGCAGCGTCGTCGAGGTTCCCAACGCCGGCCCGTACGACCTCTTCTTCATCTACCCGATGGAGCAGGAGGTGGCGACGATGGGGCTCATCGGCAACGCGTTCGTCGTCGCCGGTGTCATCCTGACCCTGCTCGTCGGTGCGGTCGCCTGGGTCGTCACCCGCCAGGTCGTCGCGCCGGTGCGCCGCGCCGGTGAGGTCGCCCAGCGGCTGTCGGCGGGCAAGCTCAACGAGCGGATGCCGACGCGCGGCGAGGACGACCTCGCCCTCCTCGCGACGTCGTTCAACGGCATGGCCGACAGCCTCCAGTCGCAGATCCGCCAGCTGGAGGGGCTGAGCGCGGTCCAGCAGCGGTTCGTGTCCGACGTCTCGCACGAGCTGCGCACCCCCCTGACCACGATCCGGATGGCCGTCGACCTCATCCACGAGTCGCGGGTGGACTTCGACCCCACGGTGGCCCGGTCCGCCGAGCTGCTCGCCGGCGAGCTCGACCGGTTCGAGGCCCTGCTGGCCGACCTGCTCGAGATCAGCCGGTTCGACGCCGGCGCCGCGGACCTGGACGTCGAGCCGGTCGACCTGCGGGGCACCATCGCCAAGGTGGTCGAGGCGGCTCGGCCGCTCGCCGAGCGCCGGGGCAGCGTCGTCACGCTGCACGACCCCGACGTGCCCGCGGAGGCGGAGGTCGACGAGCGGCGGGTCGAGCGCATCCTGCGCAACCTGCTCGTCAACGCCATCGAGCACGGTGACGGCCGGCCGGTCGACATCCACGTCGCGGTCGGTGACGACGCGGTGGCGGTCGTCATCGAGGACCACGGTGTGGGACTGCGCCCGGGCGAGGCCGCCAACGTCTTCACCCGGTTCTGGCGGGCGGACCCGGCGCGCGCCCGCACGACCGGCGGCACCGGGCTCGGTCTGTCGATCTCGCTCGAGGACGCCCGCCTGCACAACGGCTGGCTCCAGGCGTGGGGAGAGCGCGGCGTCGGGTCGCGCTTCCGGCTCACCCTCCCGCAGCGCGCCGGCGACACCCTGCACGGGTCGCCGCTGCCGCTGAGCCCGACGGAGGACCCGTGAGCAGCCGGCGGGTCAGGGCGGTCCTGGCGGTGCTGATGGCCCTGGTGCTCGCCGGGTGCGGCGGCCTGTCCTCCGGCGGGGAGGTCCAGCCCGGCCTCGACCTCGGCAGCGGCAACCCCGCGAACCTGGGGGTCTCGCCCCCCGGCCCGGTTCCGGGTGCCGGGCAGGAGAGCATCGTGCGTGGGTTCGTGAAGGCCGGGACGGCCAGCGACGCCGCCTACGACAACGCCCGGGCCTTCCTCACCGCCAAGGCCAGCGAGCCGTGGGACCCGGACCGCAACCTGGTGCTGCTGTCCGGAGACGCCGCGCCGGCGGCCACCCTCCTCGACCCGGCGACCGTACGGATCTCCGCCCGGGCGGCAGGCACCGTCGACGCCGACGGCCGCTACACCGCGGCCCGCCCGGGCAGCACGGTGACGGCCGACTTCGGCATGACGACCGTCGGTGGCGAGTGGCGGATCAGCGAGCTGCCCAAGGGGTTCGGCCGGTGGATCACCAGCTCCGAGGTGTCGCGTCTGGTGCAGCCCTACGACGTGCACTACCTCTCCACCAGCCAGCGCGACCTCGTGCCGGACACCCGCTGGTTCCCCGTCGACAAGCTCGCCAGCCGACTGGCCCGCGCCCAGATCGAGCCGGTGCCCGCGCACCTCGAGGGTGCGGCGGTCTCGGCGGTGCCGGTCGGCGCCCGCCTGCTCGGGGATGCCGTGTCGATCGAGTCGGGCGTCGCGACGGTCAACCTGATCTCCGGCAAGCTGGCCCCGGGGGAGACCACCCGGCAGAACCTGTGGGCGCAGTTCGTCAGCACCCTCATCCAGGACAGCGGCGTCAGCCGGGTCGAGCTCTCGGTCGGCGGGGTGCCCGTCAACCTCGTGGGTCTGGACGGCTCTGCGGGCACCCTCACCGAGGTCGGCTTCAGCCCCCCGCCCGCCCCCGCCCTCGCCCGGCCGGTCGTGCGCCGGGGCGACGAGGTCACGGCGTTCGACCCGGCCACCCTGGGCGACGCGGAGCCCCGCCAGCCGGCAGTCTCCTCGAGCACCTACCCACCGGTGCTGCGCACCTACACCCGCCTCGCGCTGTCGGCCGATGGCGCCGAGCTCGCCGGCGTCGACCCCGGCGGCGACGGCATCTCGAGGTGGCGCGGCACCAACCGCTACGAGGTGCCGCTGGACGCCACCGACGTCGGCAACCCCTCGTACGACCGGCGCGGCTTCCTCTGGATGGGCGGCGTCGGACCCAAGGGCGCCGCGGCACCGCGGCTGTGGGTCGTCGACCAGACGGCGAGCCCGGCCGACCCGCGCGCCGCCGCCACCGCCGTCGAGGCGCCGTGGCTCGAGGGCCGTCGCGTGCTCGAGTCGCGGGTGGCCCCGGACGGTGACCGCGTGGCGGTGATCTCGACCGCGCTCGACGGCTCCGGGACGCGTCTCGACCTGGCCGGCGTCGTGCGCACCGGGGGTGGGCTCCCGCAACGGCTGGCCGACCCGCTGCGGTTCGGCGCCTCGCTGACCCGGGCGACCGGCATCGCGTGGCTCGACGACCGCACGCTGGCCGTGATCGGCGTGCTCGAGGGCAGGACGGTGCAGCCGATCATCGTCTCGACCGGGGGCGACGTGCGCGGCCTCACGGCGGTGCCCGGGGCGGTGAGCATCGCCTCCACCGGTGGCGAGCGCGACCTGTGGGTCGTCACCTCCAGCGGCCGGCTGCACAGCCGCGCCGGGTCGCAGTGGGTCGACAGCGGGCCGGCCACCGACCTCGCCGTCGCCGCCGGCTGACCCGAACCGTCCACAGGTGGGCGGCCACGACGGCCTCGTCCACAGCCGGGGGTTCGGCGCGGCATCCGCCCGTGGTTCGCCGCAGGCTGGTACCCGTGACAGGGGGAACCGGCTCGGTGTGGGCGGGCGCCCGTCGAGGGCTGGCCGCGGCAGCAGACCTCGTGCTGCCGTCCCGCTGCGCCGCGTGCCACGGGCCCGGAGGGCCGCTGTGCGGCACGTGCGCCGATGCCGTGCGGTGCTCCTCGCTCGGGGTCGCGCTTCGCGACGTGGGCCCGCATCGGCCACCCCCCGGGATGCCGTCGTGCTGGGCCGGTGCCCGCTTCGAGGGCGCGCTGCGACTCGCCATCACCGCCTACAAGGACGAGGGCCGTCGCGACCTGCGCACGACCCTGGCCCGCGCCCTGGCCGCGGCGCTGTCCGGCGCGGCGGGGGGTGACCCGGTGCTGCGGCGCCGCCTCGGGCTGGGGGAGGAGGTGCTCGTCGTACCGGTGCCGGCCTCGCGCGCGTCCCGGCGGCGACGTGGTGACGACCCGGTCCTCGACCTGGCGGTCGCGGCCGCCGCCGCCGTCAACGGGGCCGTGCAGGGCGCGGGTCGCCGGCCGGCGGCCGGGGCGTGGGGTGCCGGCGGTCTCGTCGTGGTGCCCGCCCTGGTCCACACCCGTCGGGTGGCCGACCAGGCCCACCTCGACCGGCGGGCTCGAGCCGCCAACCTGTCCGGGGCGATGGTGGTGGGTGCCCCGTGGCGGGGGCCGGTCGCCGGCTCCACGTGCGTGCTCGTCGACGACGTCGTGACCACCGGCGCCACGCTCACCGAGGCGGCCCGCGCACTGCGCGACGCGGGGGTCCGACACGTCGTCGCAGCGACGTGCGCCACGACACCACGCCACCACCCGGCCCCGCCCTTGTGGCCCACAGGTGCTCCGACTAGCGTCAGGTCATGAGCCCCGTTCCTCCGGAGGTGGTGCCCCTGACGCCGGTTCGGCACTGAGCAGCGAGACCCCCACACACGAGGAGGACCACGTGGACATCGTCGTCACCGGACGGCACCTGACCGTCTCCGACCGCTTCCGGGCGCACATCGAGGAGAAGCTGGAGAAGATCACCCAGCTCGAGCCCCGCACCCGGCGCGTCGAGGTTCTGGTCAGTCACGAGCCCAACCGTCGCCAGGCCGAGGTCTGTGACAAGGTCGAGATCACCTGCTACGCCAAGGGCCCCGTCGTGCGGGCCGAGGCGTGCGTCGAGGACAAGTACGCCGCCCTCGACCTGGCGATCGACAAGCTGATGGAGCGGCTCAGGCGCCAGAAGGACCGACGACAGGTCCACCGAGGACGTCGTACCCCGGAGTCCGTCGCGAGGGCGACGGCCCGCATCGTGCCGCCGGCCGAGGGTGGCCCCATGGCCAACGCTGCCGACGAGGGCGACCAGTTCGGTGACTCTCCGGTCGAGGTCCGCGAGAAGGTCCACCGCTCGTCGCCGATGACGCTGTCCGACGCGCTGAGCGAGATGGAGCTCGTCGGCCACGACTTCTACCTCTTCCACGACATCGACACCGACCGTGCCAGCGTCGTCTACCGCCGCCACGGCTGGAGCTACGGCGTGCTGCACCTCGACCTCGACGGCTCGCTGACCGACGGCGAGGAACGGGGCGACGGTGCGGGTGTCGAGGCAGCAGCGTCCTGAAGTTGCGCAGGTCCAGCGCTGTGCATCGCGCCCGGGACCTGCCACGATGTGCCCGTGGGTGGTGATGGTGTGACCAATGGTGCGGATGTCGACGTGTCGGCTCCGATTCGTGTCGTGATCGCCGACGACCACGACCTCTACCGTCGTGGCATGCAGGTGGTCGTCGAGCTCGACGGCTCAGCCCGAGTCGTGGGTGAGGCCTGCAACGGCGTCGAGGCGGTCGAGGTGTGCCGCCGGGTGCTCCCGGACGTCGTCCTGATGGACGTGCGGATGCCGGGCGTCGGCGGCATCGAGGCGTGCGGCCGGATCCGGGAGGCGATCCCGTCGGCACGCATCCTGATGCTGACCATGTCCGACGACGAGTCCGACCTGTTCGAGGCGATCAAGGCCGGGGCGAGCGGCTACCTGCTCAAGGACCTGCCCGGCGAGGAGGTCGCGTCGGCCATCCGCCGCGTCCACGACGGACAGGCGATCATCCCACCGGGCATGGCAGCGACCCTCCTGACCGAGTTCACCCGGCTCAGCCAGGAGCCCCCACCCGTCACCGGGAGCGCTCCGCAGCTCACCGACCGCGAGGTCGAGGTGCTGCGCCTCGTCGCTCGCGGGTTGGCCAACCGCGAGATCGCCGACCAGCTCGTCATCTCCGAGAACACCGTCAAGAACCACGTCCGAAACATCCTGGAGAAGCTCCACCTGCACTCCCGGGTCGAGGCGGCCGTGTACGCGCACCGGCAGCACCTGCTTCCGACGGATGACTGACGCGCCGGTCGGCGTGCACCTCTCGGCGCCCGCGGCGCGCCGCATCGCGCTCGCGGCCCAGGGTTTCGCGCGCCCTCGCCCACTCGTGGCCGGCACCCGTGACCTCCAGCGGGTCGTCGACACGGTCGGCGTGGTCCAGATCGACAGCGTCAACGTCGTCGTCCGCAGCCACTACCTGCCGTTCTTCTCCCGGCTCGGGCCCTACGACCGGGGTCTGCTCGACCGCGCCCGGGACGTCGCGCCGCGCCGGGTGGTGGAGTACTGGGCGCACGAGGCGTCGCTCGTGCCGCCGTCGACCTGGCCCCTGCTCGACTTCCGGATGCGGCGAGCGCGGTCCGACGCGTGGGGTGGCATGCGACGCGTCGCGCAGGACCACCCCGAGCTCGTCGCCGCCGTGCTGGCCGAGGTCGCCCGGCGGGGGCCGCTGACCAGCAGGGAGGTCGAGCTCGCGCTCGCCCACGACCTGCCCCGGCAGCGGGACGACTGGGGGTGGAACTGGTCGCTGGTCAAGACCGCGATCGAGCACCTGTTCTGGGCGGGTGAGGTGTCGAGTGCGGGCCGCACCGCACAGTTCGAGCGCCGCTACGCCCTGCCCTCACGGGTGCTCCCGCCCGCCCTGCGCACCCAGGCCCTGGACGTCGCCGCACGGCCGAGCGAGGACGAGGCCTTCGCGCAGTTGGTCGAGATCGCGGCCCGGGCCCACGGGGTGGGGTCCGAACAGTGCCTGCGCGACTACTTCCGGTTGTCGCCAGAACAGGTCCGCCCGGCGATCGACGCCTTGGTGAGTGACGGCATCCTGCTGCCGGCCACCGTCCAGGGCTGGCACCGGCCGGCCTACCTGCACCGCGACGCCCGGCGCCCACGGCGGGTGACCGCCCGGGCGCTGCTGTCGCCCTTCGACTCGCTCGTCTGGCAGCGCGACCGCACCCGGGCGATCTTCGGCTTCGACTTCCGGCTCGAGATCTACGTACCCGAGGCGCAGCGGGTGCACGGCTACTACGTGCTGCCCTTCCTGCTCGGGGAGGACCTCGTCGCGCGGCTGGACCTCAAGTCGGACCGGGCCGCCGGGGTGCTGCGGGTGCGCCGCTGCACCTGGGAGCCGGGGCGAGGCGCCGCCGACGACGTGCGGGAGCTCGACGAGGAGCTGGCCCTTCTGGCGGGCTGGCTCGACCTGTCCGGAGTCGCCTGGCGCTGAGTGCGGAAACGGTGCCCAGGGCGACCGTTTCCGCACTCGCGGCCGGTGCTCACTCGCGCAGCAGCTCCCAGTGCAGCGCGTCGACCGCGCGGCCGCCCGGCAGCACGTCGGCCGCGGTCTCTCGCCCCCAGATGGTGAAGCCCAACCGGTCGAGCACGGCGTTGCTCGGGGCATTGTCGTCCGCGGTCTGCGCGACCAGCCGGCGCATCCCGAGCCCGCCCCCGGCGCGCGGCGCGAACGCGTGGGCGAGCAGGGTGCGCGCCCCCGTGGCCGCCACACCGCGACCGCGGGCGCTGGGCACCACCTGGTAGCCGAGCTCGGCGGTGTCGTCGTCGAGGGTGCCCTCGGTGACGAACACGAGCACCTCGCCCAGGGCGGCATCCGTGGTCGTGTCCGCGACGCACCAGGTGAGCACCCTGCCGCGGGACATCTGCTCACGCCGGATCATCAGCCACTCCGGGAAGGACTCGGCGTCCAGGACCCCCCGGGCGGGCATGTAGTGGTCGGGCTGGTCGCGCGGCTCGAGCGAGGTGATGTCGCGGTCTCGCCACGGGCGCAGCCGGATGCCGTGGGCCTGCGGGGCCTCGAGCACCGGAACGTCGTCCCACGGCGTCTGGGGCTCCATGACGTCATGGGCGCCCAGGCTGGCGCGCCACACGTCGAGCGCCGGGGCGGCAGGGTCGTCGGGGTCGGGGTGCGACTGCGGGACGGTGCCGTGCTGGGCGAAGCCGCACGACCAGGCGACCCGCCACGACGCGAAGTTGCCGCGCACGGCGAGCCAGTGCACGCGGACCCCGCCCTCCCCGAACCACCAGCGGCAGGCGAGGCGCACCGCACCCGCCATGAACCCCGACCCGCGGCCCTGCGGGTGCAGGCCGAAGCCCACCTCGGCGACTCCGCCGCCACCCGGCCGCAGGTCGATCGTGCCGAGGTAGGCGCCGCGCGGGTCCGCGGCGTCGGTGACCGCCCACCGGCGGACTCCTCCGGGGGCGGACCACTCGCGCTCGATCTCGGCCAGGAAGTCGCGGGCCTCGTCCAGGCCGTACGGGCGCGGCACGGTCGTCCAGCGCATCGACTCCGGGTCGTTGGACTGCTCGACGATCCGCTCCGCGTCGTCCGGGCGGTGGGCGCGCAGCCGCACCACCCCGTCGGTGAGCTCGGGCACGCAGCCCGGGAACGGCATGGCGGTCATCCCTCCACCCAACCACCTGAGGCGGTGGTGGGGAACTCGCGCCGCGGTGCGCCGCGTTGCCCGTGCGGACGCCCTCGCCGCCCGCTCGGCGGTTCCATGGGGCGCTCCGTGCTCGACTACCCTAGGCAGGTCCGGTCGAGCGACCGCCATGCAGCCACGCCAAGGGAGTTCCACTCGTGAAGATCGTCGAGAAGCTGTTGCGCGCCGGTGAGGGGCGCATCCTCAAGAAGCTCGACAACCTCGCGGCTCAGGTCAACGCCATCGAGGAGGACTTCGAGAAGCTCACCGACGCCGAGCTGCGCGCCGAGACCGACGTCTTCAAGAAGCGTCTCGCCGACGGCGAGACCCTCGACGACATCCTGCCCGAGGCCTTCGCCGCGGTCCGCGAGGCCAGCAAGCGCACCATCGGCAAGCGCCACTTCGACGTACAGATCATGGGTGGCGCCGCACTCCACCTGGGCAACGTCGCCGAGATGCGCACCGGTGAGGGCAAGACCCTCGTCGCGACTCTGCCGAGCTACCTCAACGCGCTCACCGGCAAGGGGGTGCACGTCATCACCGTCAACGACTACCTCGCCGAGTACCAGTCCGAGCTGATGGGCCGCGTGCACCGCTTCCTCGGCCTCGAGACCGGCTGCATCCTGGCCGCGATGACCCCGGAGCAGCGCCGGGCCGAGTACGCCAAGGACATCACGTACGGCACGAACAACGAGTTCGGCTTCGACTACCTGCGCGACAACATGGCGTGGTCCACCGAGGAGCTCGTGCAGCGCGAGCACCACTTCGCGATCGTCGACGAGGTCGACTCGATCCTCATCGACGAGGCCCGCACGCCGCTGATCATCTCCGGCCCCGCCGACCAGCCCACGAAGTGGTACACCGAGTTCGCGAAGATCGCCGCCCGCCTCGAGCGCGGCGAGCTCGAGAGCGGGCTGGGCGACTACGAGGTCGACGAGAAGAAGCGCACCGTCGGCGTGCTCGAGGGCGGCATCGAGAAGGTCGAGGACCACCTCGGCATCGAGAACCTCTACGAGTCGGCCAACACCCCGCTCATCGGCTACCTCAACAACGCCATCAAGGCCAAGGAGCTGTTCCAGCGCGACAAGGACTACGTGGTGCTGAACGGCGAGGTGCTCATCGTCGACGAGCACACCGGCCGCATGCTCGCGGGCCGGCGCTACAACGAGGGCATGCACCAGGCCATCGAGGCCAAGGAGGGGGTGAAGATCCAGAACGAGAACCAGACCCTCGCGACGATCACCCTCCAGAACTTCTTCCGCATGTACGACAAGCTCGCCGGCATGACCGGCACGGCCATGACCGAGGCCTCGGAGCTCAACTCGATCTACAAGCTCGGCGTCGTGCCGATCCCGACGAACCAGCCGATGGTCCGGATCGACCAGGCCGACCTCGTCTACCGCACCGAGGAGTCGAAGTACAAGGCCGTCGTCGCCGACCTCGTCGAGCGCCACGAGAAGGGCCAGCCGGTCCTCGTCGGCACCGTGTCGGTCGAGAAGTCGGAGTACCTCTCCGACCAGCTGCGCCGCCACGGAGTGCCCCACGAGGTGCTCAACGCGAAGCACCACGAGCGCGAGGCCGCCATCGTCGCGGATGCCGGGCGCAAGGGGGCCGTCACCGTCGCCACCAACATGGCCGGTCGCGGCACCGACATCATGCTCGGCGGCAACCCCGAGTTCCGGGCCGTCGCCGCCCTGAAGGACCTCGGCCTCGACCCGCACGAGACCCCCGAGGAGTACGAGGCCGCGTGGGACGAGGCGCTCGCGCGCGCCGAGTCCGCCGTGGCGGCCGAGCACGAGGAGGTCACCGAGCTCGGCGGCCTGTACGTGCTGGGCACCGAGCGCCACGAGTCCCGCCGCATCGACAACCAGCTGCGTGGCCGGTCCGGTCGTCAGGGCGACCCGGGCGAGTCGCGGTTCTACCTCTCGCTCGAGGACCACCTCATGCGGCTGTTCAACGCCGGCCTGGTCGACCGGGTGATGACCACGGCCAAGCTCGAGGACGACCAGCCCATCGAGTCCAAGCTGGTCTCCCGCTCGATCCAGTCGGCGCAGGCGCAGGTCGAGGCGCAGAACTTCGAGATCCGCAAGAACGTCCTCAAGTACGACGACGTGCTCAACCGCCAGCGCACCGTGATCTACGAGGAGCGCCGCCGCGTGCTCGAGGGCGAGGACCTGCACGAGCAGCTGCGCTTCTTCGTCAACGACGTCATCGAGGGGTACGTCGACGCCGAGACCGCCGAGGGCTTCCCCGAGGACTGGAACCTCGAGCGGCTGTGGACCGCCCTGCGCGGGCTGTACCCGATCACCCTCGACCCCAACCAGGTCGAGGACGCCGCCGGTGGCCGCACCGCCCTGACCAACACGAAGCTCAAGGAGGAGATCCTCTCCGACGCGCACCACGCCTACGACCAGCGCGAGGAGGCGCTCGGCTCGGAGGTCATGCGTGAGGTGGAGCGTCGGGTGATGCTCTCCGTGCTCGACCGCAAGTGGCGCGAGCACCTCTACGAGATGGACTACCTCCAGGAGGGCATCGGTCTGCGGGCCATGGCTCAGCGCGACCCGCTCGTGGAGTACCAGCGCGAGGGCTTCGCCCTGTGGACCACCATGAACGAGGCCGTTCGCGAGGAGTCCGTCGGGCTGCTGTTCCACGTCGACGTCCAGGTCGACCAGCCCAGCGAGCCCCCGCCCGCCCTGGAGCCGGTGCACGTGTCGCAGATGCTCGGCGCGCTGGCCGGTGCCCCCGAGGCGATCGCCGACGGTGGCGAGCGGATGCCGACCGCGCCCCAGGACGACCGCGTCGCCGTGGGTGCCGGGGCGGGCTCGGGCGACGGGGGCCCCAAGGTCGCCGTGTCGGGTGTCGGTGTCGGGCGGCCCCGGACCGGTGCGCTGCACTACACCGCCCCGAGCGAGACCGGCGGGGTCGACGAGCGCGACGAGGGCAGCCCGGCATCCGGCAGCGGCCTGACCGACGACCAGATGGCCAACACTCCCAAGAACGCCCCGTGCCCGTGTGGCTCGGGCAAGAAGTTCAAGATGTGCCACGGGCGTCGCTGATCACCCCTGTCGGGTGAGCCGGCTCCGGATTCCAGGCAGCCCCTGACGTGACGGACCTCTGACCGGTACGGTGCCGGTCAGGAGGCCTCCGAGAGACAAGGGCGCGTGGTGTCCAAGGAGCTGACGACGTCAGGACGACCGGTCACGGTGCCCCAGCTGGGCCCCGAGGCCCGGCTGGTGCTCGACGTCGCCCTCGGGGTCGCCGGCGTGACCGTCGGAGCCACCGTCGTCGCCGTGCGCACCGTGCACCGCGTGAGTGCGCCGGTGACCCGGCTGCTGTGGCGACCGCCGCTGCTGGCGACCCGCTACCACCCGGCCACGGTGTTCGCCAGCCTCGCCCGCACCGGGGGAGCCGAGCGTGACGAGCTGAGCCGGCGAGTTGAGACCCTGCTCGACGCCTGGGTGCCCGTGATCGTGGAGATGATCGTGGAGCGACTCGACCTCACCCGGCTGGTCGAGGAGAACGTCGACCTGGACCAGATCGTCTCGACGGTCGACCTGGACGCCGCTGTCGCACGCGTGGACCTGGACGCGGCGGTGGCGCGGGTGGACCTCGACGGCGCCGTCGCCCTCGTCGACATCGAGGCGGTGATCAACCGGGTCGACCTCGACGCCATCGTGGCCACCGTCGACCTGGACGCCGCCGTCGCCCGGGTCGACATCGACGGCATCATCGGCCGCGTCGACCTCGACGCCGTGGCTGCGACGCTCGACGTCGACGCCGTCGTCGCCCGCGCGGACCTCGACGCAGTCATTGACCGGATCGACGTCATCGGCATCGTCGAGGAGGTGCTCGACGTGATCGACCTGCCCGCCATCATCCGCGACTCGACCGGGTCGATGGCCTCGGAGACGGTGCGCGGTGCGCGGATGACGAGCATCACCGCCGACGACGCGATCGGCCGCGCCGTCGACCGGGCCCTGTTCCGCCGACGCAAAGCGCGCGCGGAGCTTGCCGAGCACGCCGAGGCACCCACGAGGCCGACCCCGTGAGCGGCCCGGAGCTGTCGGCAGTACCCAAGGAGGTGCGGGCCTACCAGGGCGCGACGGCCGGCGTCGTGACCCGAGCGGTCGCGAACACCATCGACGCCGTCGTCGTCGGCGTGATGGTCGGCGCGTGCTACCTGGGGCTGGTCTCCGTCAAGTTCCTCCTCGACCCTCGGACCTTCACGTGGCCGGACGGGCACTTCCTCGCGGGCCTGACCTTCACGCTCTCCCTCTCGGTCGTGTACCTCTGGCTCTCCTGGTGGCTCTGGGGCCG
>DASQEZ010000217.1:0-18458 GCA_035633415.1 Ornithinibacter sp.
GAGGATCTTGCTCCGTTCGCCGATCAGCTCGCCGGACTCGAGGTCGACCTGGGCACCCTTGATGCCGCTGCCCCCGATGTCGACCCCGAACCCCACGCGTCCCGTCATCGGCCCGCCTCCTCGTCGCTCAGGGTCAGGATCTCCGGCCCCTGGTCGGTGACGAGCACAGTGTGTTCGAACTGCGCCGAGCGTCGCCGGTCCTTCGTGACCACCGTCCAGCCGTCGTCCCACATCTCCCACTCGTGGGTACCGAGGTTGAGCATCGGCTCGACGGTGAAGGTCATGCCGGACTCGATCACGGTGCTGTAGGCCGGCGCGGCGTCGTAGTGGGGGATGACCAGGCCGCTGTGGAAGGACGAGCCGATCCCGTGGCCGGTGAAGTCGCGCACGACGCCGTAGCCGAACCGGCGCGCGTAGGACTGGATGACCCGGCCGATGACGTTGATCTCGCGCCCCGGGACGGCGGCCCGGATGCCGCGCATCATCGCCTCGTGGGTGCGCTCGACGAGCAGACGTGACTCCTCGTCGACGTCGCCGACGAGGTAGGTGGCGTCGGTGTCGCCGTGGACCCCGCCGATGAACGCCGTGATGTCGATGTTGACGATGTCGCCGTCCTCGAGGGCCCGGTCGTCGGGGATGCCGTGGCAGACCACCTCGTTGACCGACGTGCACAGCGACTTCGGGAAACCCTTGTAGCCGAGGGTCGAGGGGTAGGCCCCGTGGTCGAGCAGGTACTCGTGGCCGACCCGGTCGATCTCGTCGGTCGTGACGCCCGGGGCGATGACGGCCGCGGCGGCGGCCATCGCGTCGGCCGCGACCCGGCCCGCGACGCGCATCCGCTCGATGGTCTCGGCGTCCTTGACCTCCGGCCCGGTGTACGGCGTCGGTGCGGGACGGCCGACGTACTCGGGCCGGGCGATGCTCGTCGGGACCTGACGGCGCGGGGAGAGCGCGCCGGGAGCGACGGTTGCGTACGTCAGCGGCATACGGTGGAGTCTAGGCACCCCACGACGACCGAGGAGGACACCGATGCCCTACTGGTTCAACGTCGACACCGGACAGGTCGAGACCGACGCCAACCGCAGCCAGGACGCCAACGTCATGGGCCCGTACGACTCGCACGAGGCCGCGGCCAACGCCCTGCAGCACGCCCGCGAGAACACCGATCGCTGGGACCGTGAGGACAAGGAGTGGGGCAGCGGGTCCGCGTGGGACGAGGAGTCGCAGGAGGACTGAGTCGCAGCGGGTCCCACGCTTCGCGTGGGCGGACTGAGTCGCAGCGGGTCCCACGCTTCGCGTGTGCGGATTGAGTCGCAGCGGGTCCCACGCTTCGCGTGGGCGGACCGACCCGGTGCTCAGGCGCCGAGCTTGCGGTGCACCGAGACGGCGTATGACCCTCCCGGCACGAACGGCTGCGCGTCCCAGGTGGCGTGGCGAGCGATGAACGACAGGCCGGCGGCCTCGGCGAGCCGGTCGTAGACCCGCAGGTCGACCGGCGCCGCCTTCGCGGGCACGGCGTCACCCAACCCGAACCCGGCGACGAGGTAGCCACCGGGGGCGAGGTGTGCCGCCAGCCGCTCGAGCACGCGGGGGAGCGTGCCGTCGGCCAGGTAGGGCACGACGTTGCCGGCCAGCACGATGCAGGCGAACTCCTGCTCGGTGCGCAGGTCCAGGGTCGACAGGTCGGCCACGAAGAAGCGGGTCTGGGTGTCCTCGCGGGCCAGCGCGATCAGGTCCTCGTCGGCGTCGACGCCGATCGCCGTGTGCCCCAGCCGGGTCAGCTTGCTCGCGACCCGACCGAAACCGCAGCCCGCGTCGAGCACGCGCGAGGGTGGTGGCACCAACCGGGTGATGAAGCGGGCCTCGCCGTGCACGTCCTCACCGGCGGCCTCGAGGTCGAGGAAGCGCCGGCGGTAGGTGTGCGCCGCCTCGGGGCCGCTCTGCAGGGCCGACCAGCGGGTCGGTGACGGTGCGTTCGGGGTGTCCATGGGCCACATGGTGGTTCGACGTCTCCTTTCGACCGGTGGTTTCAGGCCTCGAAGGAGTGCTCGGCCGCGGGGAACGCGCCCGAGGCCACCTCGGCGGCATACGCGCTGGCGGCGTCACGCAGGTCGGTGCGCAGGTCGGCGTACTTCTTGACGAAGCGCGGCGCGCGGCCGCCACGCAGCCCCGCCATGTCCTGCCAGACGAGCACCTGGGCGTCGCAGTGCGGCCCGGCGCCGATGCCGATCGTCGGGATCCGCAGCGCCTCGGTGACCTTCGCCGCGACGGGGGCGGGCACCATCTCCATGACGACCGCGAAGCAGCCGGCGGCCTCGAGGGCCAGGGCGTCCTCCATCAGCCGGTCGGCACCCGAGCCGCGGCCCTGCACCTTGTAGCCGCCGAGCACGTGCTCGCTCTGCGGGGTGAAGCCGATGTGTCCCATCACCGGGATGCCGGCCCGCACGAGCAGCTCGACCTCGGGGACCATCGGCTTGCCGCCCTCGAGCTTGACCGCGTGGGCCATGCCCTCCTTCATGAACCGGGTGGCGGTCGCGAGGGCCTGCTGCGGGCTGGCCTGGTAGGAGCCGAAGGGCAGGTCGGCGACGACCATCGCGTGCTTGGCCGAGCTGGTGACCGCGCGGCACAGGGGCACCAGGTGGTCGACGGTGACCGGCACGGTGGTCTCGAAGCCGTAGACGTTGTTGCCCGCACTGTCACCGACGAGCAGCACCGGGATGCCGGCCTCGTCGAAGATCTCGGCGGTGTACATGTCGTAGGCCGTGAGCATCGCCCACTTCTCGCCGCGCTCCTTCATCTGGAGCAGGTGGGGGATGCGGACCCGGCGCTGTGGGGCTGCCTGTGCGCCGGTGCCGTACGGAGGTGTGCTCTCTGACGCGGGTGGCTGGGAGCTCATGGACGGATCGTAGTCGGGGCTCCCCGCCGCGCTGTCGGGCCGGGGGCACGCCGCGACCCTTGCGAACCGACTGCGCAGATGACCACTCGTGACGATAATCGGGCCGTCAGTACGTTCGACGTGGACTTCCGCCTGAGCGGCAGTCCACGTCGGCCGCCGAAGGGCGAGCGCCAGTCACCACCGGAGGATCTGTGAACACACGCCGCGCGCGCGCCCTGATGGGGCTCGCGGCCGCGTCGCTCGCCGTGGGCACGGCCACTTCGCAGGCACAGGCGATTCCTGTGCAGGGGGAGACCGAGCCGGCCTACGCGAACCGGGCGCACGACCTGCCCAACCCGCTCGGCGACGCCTTGCGCGAGAAGCAGCGGCAGGCCATCGACGCCGTCATCACCGGTGACGCCACCGTCGAGAGGAACAGCAAGGGCGAGCGGGTCATCAGGCTGAACGGCCCGAAGACCGCGACCAGGGGAAGGCACCCCACTCCCGACAAGTACGTCGCCTGGCCGGTGACGCGCAAGGAGAAGATCTTCACGGTCCTCACCGACTTCGGCGACGCGACCGACCGACGGACCGGTGGCGACGCGGGCCCGGCGCACAACGAGATCGCCAGGCCCGACCGCACCTGGAACGGCGGCGCGACCGACGACAACTCGACCTACTGGGTGAAGGACTTCACCAGGTCCCACTACCAGAAGATGATGTTCGGCCCGGGTGAGTCCTTCAGGGACTTCTTCCTCAAGCAGTCCAACGGCCGCTTCGAGACCTCCGGCGACGTGAGCGACTGGGTGACGGTGCGCTACAACCAGGCGCGCTACGGCTCCAACGACATCGCCGAGAGCGACGGCTACTGGAACTACGTCAAGGACACCGCGACCGCCTGGTACGACGCCCAGAAGGCCGCCGGCCGGACCGACGCCCAGGTCGCCACGTACCTCAGGCAGTTCGACCAGGTCGACCGCTACGACTACGACGGTGACGGCGTCCACACCGAGCCGGACGGCTACATCGACCACTTCCAGGCGATCCACGCCGGTGAGGGCGAGGAGGCCGGTGGCGGCGCGCAGGGCGAGGACGCCATCTGGTCGCACCGCTGGTACGCCTTCTCCGACGGCGCCGGCCGCACCGGTCCGGCGCAGAACAAGCTCGGCGGTGTGCCGCTGGGCCGCTCCGGCATCTGGATCGGCGACTACACCACGGAGCCGGAGAACGGCGGGCTCGGGGTCTTCACCCACGAGTTCGGCCACGACCTCGGTCTGCCCGACCTCTACGACACCGCCGGCGGTGACAACGGCACGGGCTTCTGGACCCTGATGTCCGGTGGTTCGTGGATGAACCGTGGCACCGACTCGATCGGCACCACCCCCGGGTACATGGGTGCGTGGGAGAAGCTGCAGCTGGGCTGGCTGGACTTCCAGCAGGTCGAGTACGGCCGCGACCGCAACGTCAGGATCGGCCCCGCCGACCGCGACAGCGCCACGCTGCCGCAGGCGCTGCTGGTGACGCTGCCCGACAAGACGGTCACGACCGACTTCACCGCGCCGCGGTCGGGCGCCTACGAGTGGTGGGGTGGGTCCGCCAACGGGCTGAACAGCACCCTGGCCCGGCCCGTCGACCTCACCTCGGCGGCGTCCGCGAGCGTGTCCTCGTGGGTCTGGTACGACATCGAGGAGGGCTACGACTTCCTCTACGGCGAGGTCTCGACCGACGGCGGCAGCACCTGGGCCGGGGTCGGCGCGCCGATCGACGGCACGAGCAACGGCCAGTGGGTCCAGAAGTCCTGGGACCTGTCGGCCCACGCGGGGCAGCAGGTCGACTTCCGGTTCCGTTACGCCTCCGACGGCGGCGTGCACTTCGACGGCCCGTTCCTCGACGACCTCGTGATCACGGTCGACGGCGCCACGGTGCTCACCGACGACGTCGAGGGCGGTACCAACGGATGGGCGGCCTCGGGCTTCACCCGCTTCGGTGGCTCGACGACCCGTCAGGCGACGCACTACTACCTCGCGGAGAACCGGGTCTACAGCGGCTACGACGCGACCCTGCGAACCGGCCCGTACAACTTCGGCTGGGCCGGCAGCCGCCCCAACTGGGTCGAGCGCTTCCCCTACCAGAACGGCCTGCTCGTCTGGTACGTCGACAACCAGTACGACGACAACAACACCAGCGAGCACCCCGGTCGCGGTCAGGTCCTCCCGGTCGACGCCCGCCCGGCCCCGGTGAGGTTCCCGGACGGGGCGCTGCTCGGGAACCGTCGGCAGCCGTTCGACGCCACCTTCGGCAAGGAGCAGACCGACGAGGTGACGTTCCACAGCGACGGCGTCCCCGTGACGGTGAGGTCGCAGCGGGCGATCTCCACCTTCTTCGACCTGGACAGGAAGCGGTACTGGACCGCCGACAACCCCGGGGCCTCGGTGCAGGTCGCCGGTACCGGTACCTCGATCACCGTCTCGACGACCTCCAACCAGGCGCAGGACATGCTCCTCAAGGTGCGCTTCGCGAAGTGACCCGCGAACCGGGTCAGGAGACGGGCCCGACGCGACACCCCGAACCGCGCGGGGGTAACCCGCAGGAAACACCGGTGCGGCAGGATCGACACATGGACCGTCAGCAGGAGTTCGTCCTCCGCACCATCGAAGAGCGCGACATCCGGTTCGTCCGGCTCTGGTTCACCGACGTGCTCGGCACCCTCAAGTCCGTCGCGATCGCGCCGGCCGAGCTCGAGGGCGCCTTCGCGGAGGGCATCGGCTTCGACGGCTCGGTCATCGAGGGGTTCGCCCGCGTCTACGAGGCCGACATGCTGGCCAAACCCGACCCGGCCACCTTCCAGGTGCTGCCGTGGCGTGGGGAGAGCCCGGGCACCGCCCGGATGTTCTGCGACCTCACCCTGCCCGACGGCACCCCGAGCGTCGCCGACCCGCGGCACGTGCTCCAGCGTGCCCTCACCAAGGCCTCGGACCAGGGGTTCACCTTCTACACGCACCCCGAGATCGAGTTCTTCCTGCTCAAGCAGGGCTGGACCCCCGGCCAGCGCCCCGAGCCGATCGACCAGTCCGGCTACTTCGACCACGTGCCGCACGGCAACAGCCACGACTTCCGCCGGGCCGCCATCTCGATGCTGGAGACGATGGGCATCTCGGTGGAGTTCAGCCACCACGAGGGCGCCCCCGGACAGAACGAGATCGACCTGCGCTACGCCGACGCGCTCTCGACCGCGGACAACATCATGACCTTCCGGGCCGTCATCAAGGAGGTGGCCCTCGAGCAGGGCATCTTCGCCTCGTTCATGCCCAAGCCGTTCGCCGAGCACCCCGGCTCGGGCATGCACACCCACCTCTCGCTCTTCGAGGGCGACACCAACGCCTTCCACGAGCCCGGCGCCCCCTACCAGCTGTCCAGGACCGGGCGCCAGTTCATCGCCGGCCTGCTGCACCACGGGGGCGAGATCACCGCCGTCACCAACCAGTGGGTCAACTCGTACAAGCGGCTCTGGGGTGGGGGAGAGGCCCCGGCCCACCTCACCTGGGGCCACAACAACCGCTCGGCGATGGTGCGTGTGCCGATGTACAAGCCGACCAAGGGCAACAGCAGCCGGGTCGAGGTGCGCAGCCTGGACAGCGCGTGCAACCCCTACCTCACCTTCGCCGTGCTGCTCGCCGCCGGCCTCAAGGGGATCGAGGAGGGCTACGACCTGCCGCCCGAGACCGAGGACGACGTCTGGAGCCTCACCGACGCCGAGCGCAAGGCCATGGGCATCAAGCCGCTGCCGGCCAGCCTCAGCGAGGCGATCGCGATCATGGAGGGCAGCGAGCTCGTCGCCGAGACCCTGGGCGAGCACACCTTCGAGTTCTTCCTGCGCAACAAGCGCGCCGAGTGGCACGACTACCGCAACCAGGTGACCGCCTTCGAGCTCGAGCGCTACCTGCCGCGCCTGTGACGGGCGGCGGCAGGTGAGCTCGCGCGGCCCGCAGTCGATCCCGGTCGCCATCGCCCGGCTCGGGTTCTCGGACCCGGCCCGGGCCAAGAGCCTGCTCGACGACCCGGCGCTCGCCGACCTCATCCGCAGCCGGGACCACATCGAGGCCGAGGGCCTGGCGGCGGCGCTGGCCGAGATGCCGGACCCGGACGGTGCCCTGCTCGGGCTGGTCCGGTTCATGGAGTCGGTCGCCAAGGAACCCGGGCTGCGGGGCCCGGTCACCGCGGCCCTGGGGTCACCCGGCCCCGCGCGGCAGCGGGTCCTCGCGGTGCTCGGCAGCTCGGCCGCGCTCGGCGACCACCTGTGTGCCCACCCCGAGCACTGGGCGGCGGTCACCGGCGCGTCGCCGCTTCCCGTCGACGAGCGCGTGCGCCGCCTGGTCGCCGCGGTGACGACGCCGGGACCCGTGCCGGCCGCGGACGTCCTGCGCACGGCCTACCGTGAGCAGCTGCTCGGCATCGCGGCGCTCGACCTGACCTCGCCCGACCCCACGCTCACCCTCCCCGAGACGGCCGCGGCGCTGGCCGACCTCGCGCAGGCCGCGCTGGAGGCGGCCCTGGCGATCGCCCGCGCCGAGGTGGGACCGGATGCCGACCGCACCCGCCTGGCGGTGATCGCGATGGGCAAGACCGGCGGCTGCGAGCTGAACTACATCTCCGACGTCGACGTCATCTTCGTGGCGGAACCGGCCGACGGGGTGCCCGAGGAGGAGTCGACGGCGGTCGCCACCGACCTCGCGACCCGGCTGATGCGGATCTGCTCGGCCTCGACCCCGACCGGGTCGCTGTGGCAGGTGGACCCCGCGCTGCGGCCCGAGGGGAAGAACGGCCCGCTCGTGCGCACCCTGGCGAGCCACCGTGCCTACTACGAGCGGTGGGCCAAGACCTGGGAGTTCCAGGCGCTGCTCAAGGCCCGGCCCGTGGCCGGCGACCGCGGTGTCGGACAGGCGTACTGCGACGCGGTGCAGCCGATGGTGTGGCAGGCCTCGAGCCGCGAGAACTTCGTCGACGACGTGCAGGCCATGCGTCGCCGGGTCGAGCAGCACATCCCGGCGGCCGAGGCCGACCGCCAGATCAAGCTCGGTCCCGGCGGGCTGCGCGACGTGGAGTTCTCGGTGCAGCTGCTCCAGCTCGTCCACGGCCGCGCGGACGAGTCGCTGCGCACCGGCACCACCCTCGACGGGCTCGCGGCCCTGTCCGCGGGGGGCTACGTGGGGCGCGACGACGCCGCGACGCTGGCGACGGCCTACCGGCTGTTGCGCACCCTCGAGCACCGCATCCAGCTCTTCCGGCTGCGGCGCACCCACCTCATGCCGACCTCCGAGAGCGACCTTCGTCGGCTGGGACGAGCGCTGGGGCACCGCTCCTCGCCCGCCGAGGCCGTCGTGGCGCAGTGGCGGGCCCAGCAGCGCGAGGTGCGCCGGCTGCACGAGCGGATCTTCTACCGGCCGCTGCTGTCGGCGGTGGCTCGGCTGTCCGACTCCGATGTGCGACTCAGACCCGAGGCGGCGCGAGAGCGGTTGTCCGCGTTGGGCTTCCGTGACCCGCGTGGTGCCCTGCGGCACCTCGAGGCGCTCACCGAGGGTCTCAGCCGACGAGCCGCGATCCAGCGCCAGCTGCTGCCGGTCATGCTCGGCTGGTTCGCCGACGAAGCCGACCCGGATGCCGGGCTGCTCGCCTTCCGCAAGATCAGCGACCAGCTCGGCTCGACCCACTGGTACCTGCGGCTGCTGCGCGACGAGGGGTCGGCCGCCGAGCGGCTCGCACACACCCTGGCCCGCAGCCGGTTCGCGGCCGACCTGCTCGAGCAGGCGCCCGAGTGCGTGCAGTTCCTCGGCGACTCCTCGGGGCTCAGGCCGCGCCCCCGAGAGGACGTGCTGCGCCGGATGCGGTCGGCGGCCGGCCGCAAGGACGACCCGGCGTCGGCGGTGCTGGCGGCGCGCACCATCCGTCGCTCGGAGCTGTTCCGGGTCGCGGTCGCGGACCTCACCGGCGCCCTCACCCTCGACGAGCTCGGCCGCGCGATGACCGACCTCACCGCGGCTCTGCTCGAGGTCACCCTCGAGGTGTGCGTGAGCGACCTCGAGCACCGCACCGGCGGCCCGGCGCTCACCCGGGTGCTCGTCGTCGGGATGGGCCGGCTGGGCGGCGGCGAGCAGGGCTACGGCTCCGACGCCGACGTCGTGTTCGTCCACGACCCGGTCGAGGGAGCCGACGAGGGGGAGGCCCAGACCCAGGCGCTCGAGGTGGTCAAGGAGCTGATCCGCCTGCTCGGGCTGCCGGGCCCGGACCCCGACCTCGACGTCGACGCCTCGCTGCGACCCGAGGGAAAGACCGGGCCCCTGGTGCGGTCGCTGGAGTCGTTCCGCCGGTACTACGACCGGTGGTCGCTGGTCTGGGAGGCCCAGGCGCTGCTGCGTGCGACGCCGGTGGCGGGTGACCCCGACCTCGCCCAGCGCTACCTGGAGCTGATCGCACCGATCCGGTGGCCGCAGGGGGGCCTGGACGGTGGCCAGGTCCGCGAGATCCGCACGCTCAAGGCCAGGATGGAGTCCGAGCGGCTTCCCCGCGGTGCCGACCGCAAGACGCACTTCAAGCTGGGCCACGGCGGTCTCTCCGACGTCGAGTGGGTCGTGCAGCTGGTGCAGCTGCGACACGCCCACGCCCATCCGCCGCTGCGCACCACGTCGACGATGGGGGCGCTCCACGCCGCCGAGCAGCTCGGCCTGGTCGGTGCCGGCCACGCCGCCGACCTCGCCGCGGCGTGGCGGCTCGCGTCGTCGATGCGCAACGCCGGGGTGCTCTTTCGCGCCAAGGCCCTCGACGCGCTGCCCTCGGACCCACGCGACGCGGACGGCATCGCCCGCATCCTCGGCCTGCCCGGTGGGTCCGGTCAGGAGCTGGGCGAGCGCTACCGGCGGGTGGCCCGGCGGGCCCGGGCCGCCCACGAGGCCGAGCTCTACGACGACTGAGCCCCGTGGCGTCGGTGGGCTGGACCGCATCCGGGTGGTCGCCGACCGAAACCTAGACTTGGTGGCATGTCCCTCGGTACCTCCGGCGCCACCCCCTCCGGCGTCATCCCCCGGGTCGACCTGCGTGGTCGGCACCTGACGCTGCGCGAGCTGCGGGCCGCCCTGCCCCGTGCCGAGCTCGACGTCGAGACCGCGCTGGATGCCGTGCGCCCCATCGTCGCCGCGGTGCGCGAGGAGGGCGCCCCCGCCCTCTACGCCGCGGCCGAGCGCTTCGACGGCGTCGCCCCACCGCGCCTGAAGGTGCCGGCCGACGTCATCGCCGCCACTGTCGCATCCCTCGACCCGGCCGTGCTGGCCGCCCTCGAGGAGTCGATCCGGCGGGCCCGGCTCGTGCACGCCGACCAGCGCCGCACCGACACGACGACCGCGGTCACCGACGGCGGCACCGTCACCGAGCGCTGGGTGCCGGTCGACCGGGTCGGCCTCTACGTGCCCGGAGGCCTGGCCGTCTACCCCAGCAGCGTCGTCATGAACGTCGTGCCGGCCCAGCTCGCCGGGGTGCCGAGCCTGGCCGTCGCCAGCCCGCCGCAGGCCGACCACGGCGGTTGGCCGCACCCCACGGTTCTCGCCGCCTGCGGCCTCCTGGGCGTCGACGAGGTCTGGGCGATGGGTGGGGCGCAGGCCGTGGCCGCCTTCGCCTACGGCGTCGAGGACGGCCCCGACGTCTGCGACCCGGTCAGCATGGTCACCGGCCCGGGCAACATCTACGTCGCCGCGGCCAAGCGGCTGCTCAAGGGCGTCATCGGCATCGACGCCGAGGCGGGGCCGACCGAGATCGCCGTGCTCGCCGACGACAGCGCGGATGCCGAGCACGTCGCCTCCGACCTCGTCTCGCAGGCCGAGCACGACCCGCTCGCGGCCGCCGTGCTCGTCACGGACTCGCCCGAGCTCGCCGACGCGGTCGAGGCCGCGCTCGGGCGCCGGGTGGCCACGACCAAGCACACCGAGCGGGTCGCCACGGCGCTCGCCGGCACGCAGTCGGCGATCGTGCTGGTCGACGACGTCGACGCCGGCCTCGACCTGGTCAACGCCTACGCGGCCGAGCACCTCGAGATCCAGACCCGGGATGCCGCGTCGGTCGCCGCGCGGGTACGCAACGCCGGCGCCGTGTTCGTGGGTGCCTGGTCACCGGTGAGCCTGGGTGACTACTGCGCCGGGTCGAACCACGTGCTGCCCACCGGTGGGTGCGCCGTCCACAGCAGCGGGTTGTCGGTGCAGTCGTTCCTGCGCGGCATCCACGTCGTCACCTACTCGGCCGACGCCCTGCGTGAGGTCGGCGGCCACGTCGTCACGCTCGCGCGCGCCGAGGACCTCCCGGCTCACGGCGAGGCCGTGCTCGCGCGCCACCCCGAGATCGACCCGGCCTCGTGACCTCGAGCGACCGGACCTCCCCGACCACGGACCCCCGCTCGGCGATCGAGGCGATGCTGCGCCCCGACCTGCGGGGCCGCACCGCCTACGGCGCACCGCAGCTCGACGTGCCGGTAGCGCTCAACACGAACGAGAACTCCCACCCGGTGCCGCCGGTCGTCGTGGCCGCGATGACCGCGGCCGTGGCCGAGGTGGCCGCCGGGCTGAACCGGTACCCCGACCGCGAGTTCACCGCGCTGCGCAAGGCGTTGGCGGCGTACCTGTCGCGCGGCGGCACCGTCGTGGCCCCGGAGCAGGTCTGGGCGGGCAACGGCAGCAACGAGGTGCTCCTGCACCTGCTGCAGGCGTTCGGCGGCCCCGGTCGCACCGCACTCGGGTTCACCCCGGCCTACTCGATGCACCCGATCATCACCACGACGACCGGCACGACGTGGGCCGACGGGATGCGCGGCGTGGCCGGTGGGGGAGCGTTCGACCTCGACCCGGCGTCCGCGGTGGACCAGGTACGGCGGCACCGGCCCGACGTCGTCTTTCTCTGCTCGCCGAACAACCCGACCGGCACCGCCCTTGAGCTGGACGTCGTCGAGGCCGTGCACGACGCCGCCGACGGCGCGCTGGTCGTCGTCGACGAGGCCTACGCCGAGTTCGCCCGCCCCGGCACCCCGAGCGCGCTGACCCTGCTCGCCGGGCGCCCGCGGCTCGTCGTCACCCGCACGATGAGCAAGGCGTTCGCGCTCGCGGGGGGCCGCCTGGGTTACCTGGCCGCGGACCCCGCCCTGGTCGACGCGCTGCGGCTGGTGCGGATGCCGTACCACCTCTCGACCCAGACCCAGGCGGTGGCGCTCGCCGCCCTGGCCCACGCCGACCTCATGCTCGAGACGGTGGGCGAGATCAAGGACCAGCGCGACCGGATCGTCTCGGGCCTGGCCGACCTGGGCCTGGAACCGGTGCCGAGCGACGCCAACTTCGTGCTCTTCGGTGGGCTCGTCGACGCACACGTGACGTGGTCGGCCCTGCTGGAACGGGGCGTCCTCGTCCGCGACGTGGGCATTCCGCACTATCTTCGTGTCACGGCCGGCACCTCGCAGGAGACCAGCCGCTTCCTCGAGGCGATCACCGACCTCGCCCGGACCCACCGCACAGGAGCCCTCCCGTGAGCAGCGCCGCAGCCCCCCGCACCGCCACCGTGCGCCGGGCCACGTCCGAGAGCAGCGTCGAGGTGACCGTCGACCTCGACGGCACCGGGCGCGGCGAGGTGAGCACCGGGGTGCCCTTCTACGACCACATGCTGCTCTCGCTCGCGAAGCACTCGCTCATCGACCTCACGGTCCGCGCGGAGGGCGACACCCACGTCGACGCCCACCACACCGTCGAGGACGTCGCGATCGTCCTCGGCCAGGCCGTGCGCCAGGCCCTCGGTGACAAGAGCGGCATCGCGCGCTTCGGCGACGCCACCGTCCCCCTCGACGAGGCGCTCGTGCTGGCCGTGGTCGACGTCGCGGGCCGGCCCTACGTCGTGCACGAGGGCGAGCCGGCCGGCCAGGAGTACGTGGTCATCGGCGGGTCCTACGTCGGGTCGCTGACCCGGCACGTGCTCGAGTCGTTCGCGTTCCACGCCCAGATCGCCCTGCACGTGCGGGTGCTCGCCGGCCGCGACCCGCACCACGTCGTGGAGGCCCAGTTCAAGGCGCTCGCCCGAGCGCTGCGCGCGGCCGTCGCCCGCGACCCGCGCGTCGAGGGGATCCCGAGCGCGAAGGGTGCGCTCTAGCCCGTGGCTGCCGACGCGCGGTCGGGCGGAGACGGGCACGGACTCGTGCTCGTGCGGCGGTCACCCTCGGCGGTGACCCGGTGGCTGCGCCGTGGCCTGGTCGCGGTCACGGTCGCCCCCTTCGGCCCGTGGACCGGCATCACCCTCGCCGACGACCGCGCCCGCAGCGCCGCGCCCTACGACGTCGGCCTCGAGGTGCTGGCGGCGCGCCCCGCCCCGTGGCGCGCTCGCCCGACCATCGGCTTCTTCGACGTGCGCGGCCGGGCCGCACTCACCGTGCAGGCGACCGGGCCCCGCGCGGCGATCCACTGGTTGGTGTGGGAGCCGCGGACCGGTGTCGTGGCCACCCCCCAGCTTCCCCGGCTGCACCTGCCGATGCTGCTCGCGGCGGCCGGGGCCGAGGGCCGGGTCCGCGAAGAGGCACTGGCGGACGTGCTCCGCTCGGGGCAGGGAACCCCGCTCGACCTGCTGGTCACCGTGCTGGGGCTGCTCGGCCTGCCGGGGCGAGATCTGCTCGTGCGCGGCGACGCGGAGGGGGCCACCGACGTCGAGCCGTCGCTGCGAGGAGTGCTGGCCTTCGACCGGCTGATGGCGGAGGAGGCCGCCCACCGGTCCGAGACGGCCGACGACCGCGGGGGCCGGCGGTGACCGCGTCGGTCGTCGTCCTGGACTACGGCAGCGGCAACATCCGCAGTGCCGTGCGGGCGCTCGAGCACGTGGGTGCCGACGTCACGCTCACCGGTGACCCGGAGGCCGCGCTGGCCGCCGACGGGTTGTTCGTTCCCGGCGTGGGCAACTTCCACGCGTGCATGGCGGGCCTGGCCGCCGCAGGCGGCCCCCGGATCATCGACCTGCGGCTGGCCGGAGGGCGCCCGGTCCTCGGCGTCTGCGTCGGCATGCAGGTGATGTTCGAGGGGTCGACCGAGCCGAGCGAGGCGCCCGTGGCCGGTGTCGGCGAGTGGCCGGGCACCGTCTCGCGGCTGCTCGCCCCGGTCGTGCCGCACATGGGCTGGTCCACGGTGCTCGCACCCGAGGGCTCCGTGCTCTTCGACGGCATCGCCGCCGAGCGCTTCTACTTCGTGCACTCCTACGCCGCGCACACCTGGGAGCTGCCCCCGGCGCAGGGCCCCTTCGCCGCGGTCGACCCACTGGTCACCTGGGCCACCCACGGAGAGCGGTTCGTGGCGGCGGTCGAGAACGGCCCGCTGGCCGCGACCCAGTTCCACCCCGAGAAGTCCGGGGAGGCCGGGCTGGACCTGCTGCGCAACTGGGTCCGCTCGCTCTGACTGCAGCCCCCACGTCGACCGAGAGGAAGATGTCGGGGCGGGTGACCGGCCGGCGCGCGCACCCGGCAGACTGTCCCCGACCCGAGTTGGGTGCTGAGACGGCTGCTCGGGCGACCACCTGCGCACCCAACTCGCCCGAGCACCGACCCGAAGGACCCAGCCGTGAGCCAGCCCGCGTCAGACCAGCCCCGTCTGGAGCTCCTGCCCGCCGTCGACGTCGTCGAGGGCCGCGCCGTCCAGCTCGTGCAGGGCGTCGCCGGCACCGGTGGCGAGTTCGGCGACCCGGTCGAGGCGGCACTGGCCTGGCAGGAGCAGGGCGCCGAGTGGCTGCACCTGGTCGACCTCGACGCCGCCTTCGGGCGCGGGTCGAACGCCGAGCTGCTGGCCCGCATCGTCGGCACCCTCGACATCGACGTCGAGATGAGCGGCGGCATCCGGGACGCCGCAACCCTCGAGCGGGCGCTGGCCACCGGCTGCCGCCGGGTCAACCTCGGCACCGCCGCCCTGGAGGACCCGCAGTGGACCGCCGCGGCCATCGCCGAGCACGGCGACCGGGTCGCGGTCGGCCTCGACGTGCGCGGAACCACGCTCGCGGCCCGCGGCTGGACCCGCGAGGGTGGCGACCTGTGGCAGACGCTGTCCCGGCTCGATGCCGAGGGGTGCGCACGCTACGTCGTGACCGACGTCGCCAAGGACGGCATGCTCCAGGGCCCGAACCTGCGCCTGCTGCGCGACGTGTGTGCACGCACCGACCGCCCGGTCGTCGCCTCCGGCGGGGTGTCGACCCTCGACGACGTCGTCGCGATCCGCGGGCTGGTCGCCGAGGGCGTCGAGGGCGCCATCATCGGGTCGGCGCTCTACCGGGGCGCGTTCAGCCTGCCCGAGGCGCTGGACGTGGCGGGCCGCCCGTGAGCGACCCCGGCCACCACCACGGCCACGGCCCCTCCGACTCGGCCCGGGTGCCCTGGGCCGGCCGGGACCTGTCGCCCAGCGGCTTCGAGACCGACACCGGGGCGGCCGACCCCGCCCTGCTCGACGCCCTGGCCGCGCCGGGCGACGACCTCGCCCTGATGCGGGCGGTCGACGCGAGCCGGTTCGTCGTACCCGTCGTCGCCGAGGCCACCGACGTCGACGCCTCGGGTGAGCACGTCGTCGACACACAGGTCGACATGGCGGCCGTCACCCTCGTCGCCCCCGACGGCCAGCGCGCCCTGCCCGTCTTCTCCGGAGTCGAGGCGCTGGCCGCCTGGGACCCGGCGGCGCGACCGGTGCCGGTCACCCCGGCCCGCGCCGGCCAGGCCGCGGTCTCCGAGGGCTGCGACGTCATCGTCGTCGACGTCGCAGGTCCCGCGACCCGGGTGCTGCGCCCGTCGATGGTCTGGGCCCTCGCGCAGCAGCGACCCTGGGAGCCGCCGCACACCGACCCCTTCGTCGCCCGCAGCGTCGCGGCGGCGGTGCGCGACGAACCCGACGTCACGGCCCACGAGCTCGAGGAGGGCAACCCGCCCGGCGAGGGCGTGCTCGGCGTGGTGCTCGACCTGCGGCCCGGGCTCGCCCCCCAGCAGGTGCGGGAGGTCGCCACCCGGGTGGGGGAGCGGCTCGCGACCGACGGAGAGCTGCGCGCCAGGATCGACGGCCTCGCCTTCCGGCTGCGCTGACCGGTGGTCCGCGCTCGCCGATTTCGGGCGAGGCCCCCGCGCTGGTAACCTTGCGTGTTGACCGACCGCCCTCACCGGCGGTGTGCAAGAGAAGCCCAGCTTCCACCCGCGTCGACCATCAGGTCGCCGGGTCCGAACAGGTCCGCGACGCGTTGTCGCGCCGGCACCCGCGAGGGTGCGGGCGACGGCATCCGGATGCGGTCCGGTACGGAAACGGAATCGAAGGCTCCTCGCGCACGCGGCACGAGGAGCCTTTCTCGTGCCCGCGGGTCACGACATTGACGTGACGAACGGAGAAGCACATCAGCGAGCCACGCATCAACGACCGCATCCGGGTTCCCGAGGTGCGGTTGGTCGGCCCGAACGGCGAGCAGGTCGGCATCGTCCGCGTCGAGGACGCGCTGCGCCTTGCCGCGGAGGCGGACCTCGACCTCGTCGAGGTGGCACCGATGGCGAAGCCGCCGGTCGCGAAGCTCATGGACTTCGGCAAGTACAAGTACGAAGCCGCCATGAAGGCACGCGAAGCACGCAAGAACCAGGTCAACACGGTCATCAAGGAGATCAAGCTCCGCCCGAAGATCGACCCGCACGACTACGGCACCAAGAAGGGCCACGTCGAGCGGTTCCTCAAGGGTGGCGACAAGGTCAAGGTGACGATCATGTTCCGCGGTCGGGAGCAGTCCCGCCCCGAGCTCGGGTTCCGCCTGCTCCAGCGCCTCGCCGAGGACGTCCTCGAGCTCGGCATCGTCGAGTCGGCCCCCAAGCAGGACGGTCGCAACATGGTGATGGTCATCGCGCCGACGAAGAAGAAGGCGCAGGCCATGGCCGAGCAGCGTCGCAAGCGCGACGAGTCCGGTGCTGCCCACGGCAGCCACGACGTCGAGCACCACGAGGCAGCCGACCTGGCCGCCCTCGCCGAGGCGCCCGAGGAGGTCGAGGTCGTCGAGACCGAGGCCGCGTCGACCGAGACCGAGCAGATCGCGACCGATGCCGAGAAGCCCGAGCCCGACACCACCGCCTGACCGACGCCCCCCGAACGCCAGCACCACCGAAACACAAGGAGATCGGCCCCATGCCGAAGAACAAGACGCACAGCGGCGCGAAGAAGCGCTTCCGGGTGACCGGGTCCGGCAAGGTCATGCGTGAGCAGGCCGGTCACGTCCACAAGTTCCACGAGAAGACCCCGCAGAAGGCCCGCGCCCTCAGCATGGACATCCTCGTGTCCAAGAACGACCTGAAGAAGGTCAAGAAGCTTCTCGGCCGCTGAGCCGTCCACCCCCAGATTTCGCCAGACAGCAAGGAGTACTCACGTGGCACGCGTGAAGCGGGCAGTCAATGCCCAGAAGAAGCGCCGGGTCGTCCTCGAGCGCGCCAGCGGCTACCGGGGCCAGCGGTCCCGCCTGTACCGCAAGGCCAAGGAGCAGGTCCAGCACAGCCTCGGCTACGCCTACCGCGACCGCCGGGCCCGCAAGGGTGACTTCCGTCGCCTGTGGATCCAGCGGATCAACGCCGCGGCCCGCGCCAACGGCATGACCTACAACCGCTTCATCCAGGGCCTGAAGGCCGCGGAGATCGAGGTCGACCGTCGCATGCTCGCCGAGCTCGCGGTCAACGACGAGGCCGCGTTCGCCGCGCTCGTCGAGATCTCGAAGGCCAACCAGCCGGCCCGCGAGCCCGCCAAGGCCTCTGCCTGAGGCTGCGTTGTCCCCAGACGCGCCGATGCTGACCAACCCCCGGGCCGACCGGGTCCGGTCGGTCCGGGCGCTGTCGAAGCGGCCGGTGCGTGATCGCACCGGCCGCTTCGCCGTCGAGGGGCCCCAGGGCGTGCGCGAGGCGGTGCGGTGGGCCACGCCGCGCGTCCGCGATGTCTACGTCACCCCCGAGGCACTCGCCCGCTACGCCGACGACATCGTCGGCCCGGCCCGCGCGGCCGGTCTGCGGATCCACGAGGTGACGCCGGAGGTGCTCGCCGCGATGGCCGAGACCGATGCGCCCCAGGGCGTGCTCGCCGTGCTCGACACCGCCACCGACGACCTCGACACGGTGCTCGATGCCGGGCCGCGCCTCCTGGTGCTGCTGACCCACGTGCGAGACCCCGGCAACGCGGGCACCGTCATCCGGGGGGCGGACGCCGCCGGCGCCGACGCCGTCCTCGTGAGCGCGGCCTCGGTCGACGTCCACTCGCCCAAGGTGGTCCGCGCGACCGCAGGCTCGCTGTTCCACCTGCCCGTCGTCACGGGGCTCGACGTCGAGGCGACCATCACCACGTTGCGGGCGCACGGCATCCGCACGTATGCCGCCGACGGCACCGGCGCGACGCTGCTGCCCGACGCCGACCTGTCGGGGCCGCACTGCTGGGTCATGGGCAACGAGGCGTGGGGACTGGACGGCGCGGTGCGCGCCGCGTGTGACGACGTCGTCCGCGTGCCCATTCGCGGCCGTGCCGAGTCGCTCAACCTCGCCATGGCCGCCACG
>DASQEZ010000218.1:0-2408 GCA_035633415.1 Ornithinibacter sp.
GGCAGCTCGACCATGGGTCTTCACCCCTCAGTGCCTACTTGCCCAACCAACCTGCTTCTACCCAAGGATAGCGATCATCATGCGCTGTGGGAACGGGTGAACTCGAGGTGGAGTGGAGGTTGACGTCGGCTTGACCCCGCCCTGACGTCGCAGAACGCCTTCGGCAGCATGCGCTCCCCCGACGGGTTCGCCGGAGTGGCGCCGCGCAGCCGGACGACCGACTCGCGCAGGAGTTGCTCCCGGGCTGGGCGGATGACTGGCTCCGCGGTCACTGCGACCCCTGGGACGAGTTCCGACTGCACACCCTGGAGGATCTCGCGCATCGCCTTCGACTCGAGGAGCGATGATGGAGATCCACATTGCCGAAGGGAACCAGCCGGCCCGTCCACGCAGCCCTCAACGCCAACAGCCGAGCCGACGACGGCGCGGCCGACCGGCCAAGTAACCGGTCCACCCGACCGGCCAGGTGGACAGCTCGCTCCGGTCGCATCAGCAATCGCGGCGCGGCAGCGGCTCGGCCGGTCGACTTCCGCATACCTCAGGCGCTGAGGGTGCGCACCCAGTTCTGCAGCAGGTGCGCGCCGGCGTCGCCGGACTTCTCCGGGTGGAACTGGGTCGCCATGAGCGGGCCGTTCTCGACGGCGGCGACGAACCTGGCCCCGTGCTCCGCCCAGGTGACGGCGGGCGGGATCATCCGGACCTTATCGCCGGAGTGCTCGACGAAGTCCCAACGCTGAACCCCGAACGAGTGCACGAAGTAGAACCGCTCGTGCTCCACGCCGGCGAACAGCACGGTGCCGTCGGGAGGCTCCACGGTGTTCCAGCCCATGTGCGGGACGACGTCCGCGGGGAGCAGCTCGACGGCACCGGGCCACTCCCCCAGACCGGCGACGTCGTGCCGGCCGTGTTCGGTCGACTTCTCGAACATGACCTGCAGCCCCACGCAGATGCCGAGCACCGGGCGGCCGCCGGCGAGCCGGCGGTCGATGATCCGGTCGCCCCGGACGGCGCGCAGCCCCGCGATCACCGCGGCGAAGGCGCCCACCCCCGGCACGACCAGGCCGTCGGCGGCCTCCGCGGCGACCCGGTCGGCGGTGAGCTCGACCTCGGCCCCGACCCGCTCGAGGGCGCGCACCGCCGACCGGACGTTGCCGAACCCGTAGTCGAGGACGACGACCCGCGGCACCACTACAGGGCGCCCTTCGTGCTCGGCACACCCTCGACACGCGGGTCGGGCTCGATCGCGGCGCGCAGCGCGCGGGCGACGGCCTTGAACTGGGCCTCGACGATGTGGTGCGGGTCGCGGCCGCCGAGCACCCGCACGTGCAGGGCGATCTGGGCGGTGAGCGCGAGCGTCTCGAAGACGTGCCGGGTCAGGGAGCCGACGTACGATCCGCCGATGATCACGTACTGCTGACCCTCCGGCTCGCCGGTGTGCACGCAGTACGGCCGGCCCGAGACGTCGATCACGGCCTGTACGAGGGTCTCGTCGAGCGGGACGGTCGCGTCGCCGAACCGCCGGATCCCCTTCTTGTCGCCCAGGGCCTCGCGCAACGCCTGGCCGAGCACGATGGCGACGTCCTCGACGGTGTGGTGCGCGTCGACGTGCGTGTCGCCGTCCGCGGAGACCGTGAGGTCGAGCAGGGCGTGGTTGGCGAGGCTGCCGAGCATGTGGTCGTAGAAGCCGACCCCGGTGCTGACCGAGGCCCGGCCGGTGCCGTCGAGGTCGACCTCGACGAGCACCTTCGACTCGCTGGTGGCGCGTTCGATGCGTGCGGTGCGGCTCATCGTCACTGCTCCCGCAGGGTGTCGGAGAGGGCCTCGAGGAAGGCCGTCGTCTCGGCCGTGGTGCCGGCGGTGACCCGCAGGTGGTGCGCGATGCCGACGTCGCGGATGAGCACCTGCCGGGTGAGCAGCCCCTTCCACACGGCCTTCTCGTCGGTGAGGCCGCCGAAGAGGACGAAGTTGGCGTCGCTCGGTACCGGCGCGAGGTCCATCGCGGCGATCGAGGCGACGATGCGGTCGCGCTGCTCCTTGATGGCCTCGACGGTCGACAGCAGGACGTCGGCGTGCCAGAGCGCCGCCCGGGCCGCGGCCTGCGTCAGCGAGGACAGGTGGTAGGGCATGCGGACGAGCCGGAACGCGTCGCAGACGGCCGGGTCGGCGGCGAGGTACCCGAGGCGGGCGCCGGCGAGCGCGAAGGCCTTGCTCATCGTGCGGGTGACGACGAGCCGTTCGCGGCCGGGCAGCAGCGTCAGTGCGCTCGGCGTACCCGGTCGGGCGAACTCCGCGTAGGCCTCGTCGACGACGACCATTCCGGTGGTGGCGTCGTAGACGGCCTCGACGACGTCCAGCCCGAGGGCGGTGCCGGTCGGATTGTTCGGCGAGCACAGGAACACGACGTCCGG
>DASQEZ010000219.1:0-10045 GCA_035633415.1 Ornithinibacter sp.
AAGGCGGTCGCGGCGCTGCAGGCCAAGCAGGTCAACCGGATCATCCTCACCCGGCCGGCGGTCGAGGCGGGGGAGCGGCTCGGGTTCCTGCCCGGCACGCTCAGCGAGAAGATCGACCCCTACCTGCGCCCCCTGTACGACGCCCTGCACGACATGGTCGACCCCGACTCCATCCCCCGTCTGATCGAAGCCGGGACGGTCGAGGTTGCACCGCTGGCGTACATGCGTGGGCGCACGCTCAACGACGCGTTCATCGTGCTCGACGAGGCGCAGAACACCTCGACCGAGCAGATGAAGATGTTCCTCACCCGCCTCGGCTTCGGCTCGAAGATGGTCGTCACGGGCGACGTCACCCAGATCGACCTGCCGGGGGGCATGAGCGGCCTGCAGGTCGTGCGCGACATCCTGCTCGACCTCGACGACGTGCACTTCGCCGAGCTCACCGCCGTCGACGTGGTCCGAAACCGCCTGGTCGGGGCGATCGTCGACGCCTACGGCCGCTGGGACGAGAAGCAGCCGAAGAGGCCGCGCCGGTGAGCATCGACGTCCTCAACGAGACCGAGTTCGCGCTCGACGAGCTCGAGCTGGTCGCCTGCGCCCGCTACGTCATGGCCCAGATGAAGGTGCACCCGAAGGCCGACCTGTGCCTGCGCCTGGTCGACGAGCCCGCGATGGCCACGCTGCACGTGCAGTGGATGGACCTGCCCGGGCCCACCGACGTCATGAGCTTCCCGATGGACGAGCTGCGGCCCGGCCGGGAGGGCTCCGAGCCCCAGGAGGGCGTGCTCGGCGACATCGTGCTGTGCCCGAGCGTCGCCGAGCGACAGGCTCGTGAGGCCGGCCACGCGACCGAGGAGGAGCTGCTGCTGCTGACCACGCACGGCATCCTGCACCTGCTCGGCTACGACCACGCGGAGGCCGACGACGAGAAGGAGATGTTCGAGCTGCAGCGCCAGCTGCTGCTCACCTTCCTCGCCACACGCGGCCGCCCGAGCGCCTGACCGGCCGGAGCCTGCCATGACCGGACTCGTCACTGCGGCGGTGCTCGCCACCCTCGTCGCCTTCCTCATCTCCACCGCCGAGGCGGCCTTCTCGCGGATGTCGCGCACGCGCGCGAACGAGCTGCTCGACGAGGGCCGCCCGGGTGCCAAGGCGCTGGTGAAGGTCGTCGGAGACACCGCGGCCTACCTGTCGGTGCTCTCGTTCCTGCGCGTCATCGCCGAGTCGACGGTGGCCGTGATGATCACCCTCGCGGTCGTCGACCGGGTCGAGGGCACCTGGCAGCCGTTCCTCGTCGCCATCGCGATCATGGCGCTCATCTCGTTCGCGGTCGTGGGGGTCTCGCCGGGAACCCTCGGGGCGCAGCACAGCTCGCGCGTCGCACTGGCCGCAGCGCCCGCCACCGTCTGGCTGCGCAGGGTGCTCGGCCCGTTCAGCCGCCTGCTCATCGCCCTGACCAACGCCGTCACCCCCGGCAAGGGCTTTCGAGACGGCCCGTTCGAGAGCGAGAGCGAGCTGCGCGACCTCGTCGACATGGCCCGCGACTCGGCGCTGATCGAGGCGGGGGAGCGCGAGATGATCCACTCCGTCTTCGAGCTCGGCGACACCCTCGCCCGCGAGGTGATGGTGCCGCGCACCGACATGGTCTCGATCGACGACGACCGGGTCTGCCGCCAGGCGATGACGCTGTTCCTTCGCTCGGGCTTCTCCCGGATCCCGGTGCTCGGCAAGGACGTCGACGACGTCGTCGGCCTGCTCTACCTCAAGGACGTCATCCGTCGGCTCAACGCCGACCCGGACGCCGGTGCCGTGCCGGTCCGCGAGCTGATGCGGCCGATGCCGTTCGTGCCGGAGAGCAAGCCGGTCGATGACCTGCTGCGCGAGATGCAGCGCGACCAGACCCACTTCGCGGTCGTCGTCGACGAGTACGGCGGCACCGCCGGCCTGGTCACCATCGAGGACATCCTCGAGGAGATCGTCGGCGAGATCACCGACGAGTACGACCGTGAGGCCCCCGAGGTCGAGGACCTCGGCAACGGCCGGATGCGGGTCGCCGCCACGTTGCACGTCGACGACCTCGCCGAGCTGTTCGACGTCGCCCTCGAGGAGGACGAGGTCGACACCGTCGGGGGGCTGATCGGCAAGACCATCGGACGGGTGCCGATCCTCGGTTCCACGTGCGAGGTGGCAGGGTTGCGCCTGACCGCCGAGCGGATGTCGGGTCGCCGGCACCGGATCGCGACCGTCGTCGTCGAGCGGGTCGAGCCGGCGCACGGTGCGCCGGAGATGGAGGAGCGAGCCGGATGAGCGAGCACGCACAGGGCTATCTCGCGGGCTTCGCGTGCCTCATCGGGCGCCCGAACGCCGGAAAGTCGACGCTGACCAACGCCCTCGTGGGCAGCAAGGTCGCGATCACCTCGAGCAAGCCGCAGACGACCCGGCACACCATCCGCGGCATCGTCACCAGTGAGCGCAGCCAGCTGATCCTGGTCGACACCCCGGGGCTGCACAAGCCGCGCACCCTGCTGGGGCAGCGGCTCAACGACCTGGTCCGCGAGACCCTCCTCGAGGTCGACGTCATCGGCTTCTGCCTGCCTGCCGACCAGCGGATCGGGCCGGGCGACCAGTACATCGCGGCCGAGCTCGCGGAGCTCAAGCGCGGCAAGAGCACGCCGGTGGTGGCCCTGGCGACCAAGTCCGACAAGGTCGACCGGGCACGCCTGGCCGAGCACCTCATGGCCATCGACCGGCTCGGCGACTGGGCGGCGATCGTGCCGTGCTCCGCCACCCGTGGCGACCAGGTCGAGGAGGTCGCGTCGGTGCTCTCCGAGCTGCTGCCGCCCTCTCCCGGCCCGCTCTACCCCGACGGCCAGCTCACCGACGAGCCCGAGCTGGTCATGATCGCCGAGCTGGTCCGCGAGGCGGCCCTCGAGGGCGTGCGCGACGAGCTTCCGCACAGCCTCGCCGTGGTCGTCGAGGAGATCGTGCCCCGGGAGGGGCGCAGCGAGGGCAAGCCCCTGCTCGATGTGCGGGTCAACGTGTTCGTCGAGCGCGACTCGCAGAAGGCGATCGTCATCGGGCGGGGCGGCTCACGCCTGCGCGAGGTGGGCACCAACGCCCGCGCCGGCATCGAGGAGCTGCTCGGCCAGCGGGTGCACCTCGACCTGCACGTCAAGGTGGCCAAGGACTGGCAGCGCGACCCCAAGCAGCTCGGCCGCCTCGGCTTCTGAGGCAGACCGCGGCACGGCTTCAGAGCGGGGCCACAGATCCGGGCGTGGGCGCCGACCTGTCCCCTCTCCGTCGACGTCGTGCTGCAGTTCCCTCCGTGTCCTCGTCGAGTCCATCCGCGCAGGTCACGTACGCCGGATCCCCCTCGGTCGGTCCGTTGCGAGAACTCGCAACCCGCTGGTGAAAGACGGACGGTCGACGCACGATTGTCCCGCGGTGGTCAGGTCTTGGATCGCGCCACCGCACCACGCGGTCCGCACGCTGAGCGGCAGCGCCGGTCCCCGGTCGCGCCGTCCTCGCCCGGCCGCCTTGGGCACGGACGCGTCGGACCCGGGGGGGAGGCGCGTCCGTGCCGGCGCCGCGGGTGTCGGGTATCGCCGGCGCCTCCCGCCGCTCCTGATGGTTGTCGACGACCACCGTGCGGGTGAACCATGGGCTCACCACTCGCGGGGAGGAGGAAGCCATGAGCGTCCAGCCGGGCCGACGCGGGTTGCTGGGGCACGACCTCACGCGGGTGCCGGCCGAGGAGGTGCGCTTCGGCGTCGTCCTCAACGGCGGGGTCTCGCTGGCCGTGTGGATGGGTGGGGTCGCGCTCGAGCTGGACCGGCTCGTCAAGGCGCCCGCACGCAACGACGAGCCGTATGCCGCGCTGCTGCGCCTCACCGGGTGCACGGCCCGCGTCGACGTGATCTCGGGGACCTCGGCCGGCGGGGTCAACGGCGCCGCACTGGCCCTCGCGCAGGTCAACCGGCGGGCGGACATCGCCGCGCTGCGTGACGTGTGGGTCGAGCAGGGCCGGATCGAGGCGTTGCTGCGCCAGCCGTTCCGGGGAGCGCCCAGCTCGTTGCTCAAGGGTGACGAGCACTTCCTGCCCCAGCTCAACGCCGCGCTGACCAGCCTGGCCGTGCCGACCGACACCGTGCCGCCCAAGGACGCCCCGATCGACCTCACGATGATGACGACGGTGCTGCACGGCAACCAGGAGGTCACCGTCGACGCCCTCGGGCAGCGGCTGCCCCAGTCGGTGCACGGGGCCCGCTTCCACTGGAAGCGCCCGGTCGACGTCTCGGACGGCGACGACCCGTTCGGCCTCGCGCGGATCCGCGACACCGCGGCCCAGCTCGCTCTCGCGGCGCGCGGCTCGTCGAGCTTCCCGCTCGCCTTCGAGCCGGCCTTCGTGCCGGTCTCGCCGCACGAGGGCGCCCTGCCGGGGGCCCCGCCGGAGACCTCCGACCTGCGGCCGGACATGAGTGACGTCGTCGAGGACTGGGGTGACGTGTTCCCCGCGCGCAACCGCTCACGGTTCGTGGTGGACGGCGGGGTGCTGGCCAACACCCCCACCAGGGCCGCCGTCGAGGCGATCGAGCGGATGCCGGCCGACGGGCCGGTGCGGCGCGTCATGCTCCTCGTCTACCCGCACGCCCCCGAGCCGGGCCCCGACCCTGCCGATGCGCTCGCCGACGCCCCGACCCTGACCGGTGCCCTGGCCGGGGTGCTCGGAGCGCTCTCGGCGCAGGGCGGCCGCACCTTCGTCGACGAGCTCGAGGAGCACAACATCCGCGCGGCGAGCCGGCGAGGGACTCGCGCCGACCTGCTCGGTGGGTTCGACGAGCCGATGGCCTCGGGCGAGATGCAGCACCTGGAGAGCCTGGGGCGCCAGCTCTTCCCGCACTACCGGCGGCTGCGCATCTGGCACGCGGCACGCGACCTGGCCCGACGGCAGGTGCGCCAGCGGCCACCGGAGTCCTGGCCGGAGCAGGGTGAGGTGTGGGACTACGAGCGCATCCGTCGGGCGGCCGAGCGGGCGCAGCAGGACGTCGAGGACGTCCGGCGCGGGGCGGTGGGCGAGAACCCGCCGCCGATTCGCGCCATCCCCTACGTCCCCGAGGAGTACCCGACCCTGGCCGCCCCCGACGGAGGCGACCTCTGGCACTGGGGGGTCACCGGCGCGATCTCCGTGGCCGAGGCCGCCAACGAGCTGCTCCGCGAGCTGGTCTGGGTGCTTCCCGCCGGCGACGACTGGGACGTCGCGCGCAAGGTGCGCAACCAGGTGACCGAGCAGATCCGCGTCATCCGCGAGAGCCGCGCGCTGACCGACGGGCCCTGGGAGACCGACGAGGTGCTGACGGCGTTGCGCCCCGACCACCACTACTGGATGCTGCGCCTGGCCTCCTACGCCCGGCTGATGACGGGTGCCGGTGACGACCCGGTGCGCGAGGCCATCGCCAACGTGGCCCGCTCGGAGAACGAGCGCCGGTTCATGGTCGGGAGCGACAAGGGGGCAGCCGACGCCTGGTCGCGAACGGTCACCGCGGCGCTCGAGCGCCGGCTCGTCGACGACCCGACGGCCACGGCGGGCAGCGCGGGCCGGGCCGTGCGGCACCGGGTGGAACGGGTCGTCGAGGTGCTCCAGGGTGCACTCCCCGTGCTCCAGCGCTACTGCGACACCCACCCGGTCGGCGGTCGGGGCGTGCAGGCTGCCGTCGGCGACGTGGGTGCGCTGCACCGCTGGCGGGAAGCCCTCTGTCCGGGCGACGAGGTCGTCTCGCAGACAGCGCTGCTCACCACGTTGCTCCAGCTCGAGGTCGCCAGCACGACGATCGGCGACGAGATGACCACCGGGTCCACGATCCCGATCGACGTGGTGCAGCTCTCCGCGCAGACCGGCAACGCCTTCGCCCGCTACAGCCTCACCGGCGACGACAAGCTCGGCGGCTGGTCGGTCAAGCGCTTCGGTGGGTTCCTCAAGCGCTCGTGGCGGGTCAACGACTGGACCTGGGGCCGGCTGGATGCCGCCACCGTGCTGTGCCGAACGATCCTGCACCCGGCGCGGGTGCGCCGTGCGGCCCACCTGTCGGGCTACCTCGACACCGACCCCGACCCGCGCGCCCTGGCGGAGGCGACCGTCGACGACCTCGTCGAGAGCCTGTTGGGCGGCACCGGCCTCGAGACCGACGGCCGCGTCGAGACGCTGCGTGCCGACGCCGTCGCCGAGCTGACCGGTGCGTTCACCCTCACCACCCCGACCTCCCAGCTTCCGGCGATGATGCCCGCGCTGGCCCACCTGTTCGCCTGGGCGATCCAGCTCGACGTGGTGCCCAGCGAGATCGGCCGGCTCGCGGGCGCCATCCGTGAGGACCACACCGACGGCGCGAACCCTCGCTCGCGCGGTGAGCTGTTCCTCGCCGCCGAGGGTCCCCTGCTCGAGCGGGTCGAGGCGGCGCGGCACGACGGCGTGCCGGTGACCGGCACCGACCGGGCGGCCCTGCTCGCGGCGTTCGACCGTGCGGGGGTCGGCCGAGAGCCCCTCGCCGAGGAGACCTCCAGCGACCTGATGATCCGCAGCGCGTCGACCGCGGGAGCGGTGGGGGCCACGGTGCTGGACTCCCCGGCATCCGGGCTGGGGGCGGTGCGACCGGTGACCCGCCTGGTGCGCGGCGGCATGCTCGTCCTGCACTGGACCATCGTGGGGCTGACGTCTCGAGGGGTGATCCCGCGGATGCTGGCGCTGCTGGGCCTGTCGATCGGCGGCATCCTGCTCATCGCCTCGCTCTTCGGTGCGCTGCCCGAGTCGTGGTCCGGGCCGGCGGCACTCATCGGGTGGTCGTGCCTGCTCGCCGCTTTCGCCTTCGGGGCACTGCGCACGGGCACGTTGCTGCACGGGTTGGTGCTGCTCAGCCCGATCGTGCCGCTGCTGACGTTCGCGTTCACCGGGGCCGGCGAGAGCGGCGCCACGAGCACGACGAGCGCGGTCCAGGGCGGTCTCACGCTGATCGCGATGGTCGGGGTCGCGGTCGGACTGCTCGTGCTGGGGAGCCTGCCGGCCGCCTACGGCAGCGTCTGGCTGGCCCTGGGGTCCCTCGCGGACCGGCGTGGGGTGCCCGTGGAGGCCGGTGGCGGTCGGGGCCGGCTGAGCACGTTCGCGAGAGGCACGTCGCGGCGGCTGCAGGGCCTGCTGCGCTCGTTGCCGGTGGTCGTGAAGCCGCTGGTGGTCGTGGCCCTGCCCGCGCTGCTGGCCTGGTGGATCGTGCGGCTCGGGGTCGAGACGGTGGCGGTGTGGCTCGTCGACGAACGGCTGTGGCTGCTCGCGGTGGCGGGGGTGTGCCTCGTCGTCGGAGCGGCGGCCGCGCTGTACCTCGGCGACCTGTTGAGGCCGGTCGTGCGTACCCGGCGCGAGGGGGTGACCGACCTCGAGTGGGACTACGGGACGCTCGTCAACTCGGCCGGGGTCAACGCGTCGTGGGCGTGGCTCTACGGCGCTGTCTACTTCGTCGTGGCGCTGGGGGTGACCTGGTTCGGCCTGTCCGCGACGTCGCCGCCGTGGCTCGTGGCCCTCGTCGTCACCGCGATGGTGCTGGGCGTGGCGCTCACGCTGGGGATGCCGTTCCTCGCGCCTCCGCTCGCCATCCGGGCGCTCGAACGGCGCGAGTTCGTGCGAGACGTCGGGCGCGCGAGGTTCGCCGTGCTCGACCCGGTGGAGGTCGCACCGGGCGGTGACGCCGACGAGGCGGCGGTGTGGACCGCACGGCGGTCGTACGCCGTCGACCTCAGCGAGCGGGGGGTGGGCTTCCGGTGGCTGGTGTCCGTGCGCCCGGGGCGCGATGCCGTCGCGCCCTCGCTGACGGGTCGCGGGGTCGAGCTGTTGCGGCGGCTCGACGAGGCCCGGGTGGTCCCCCCGCCGTCCGGCTGGCGCTGGCGTGCGCGGCGCACCTTCTGGTGGTTCCGGTACGTGCGACACCCGCGCTCGCGCCCGTGATGGCGCGGTGAGAGCGCAACGACCCGGCCGCGACGGCGGGCTGCGCACGGCATCCGCCCTGCTGGTCGTGGTCGCGCTGGTGGGGTGCACGTCGGCCGGGCAGCCCGCTCCGACGGCGCGTCCGTCGTCGACCGCGCAGGCCGCGTTGGACGCCGCCCTGCGTGACGCGGCGTGGGCCGACGACGTGGAGGCCGCTCGGGGCCTGGTGGCACGCGGTGCCGACGTCGACGCGGCGGACGAGACACAGCAGTCGGCCTACCTCGTGGCGACGAGCGAGGGGTACCTCGAGCTCCTCGAGGTCACCCTGGCCGCGGGTGCCGACGTCGACGCCAAGGACTCGTGGAACGGGACGGGGCTGATCCGCGCCGCGGAGCGCGGCCATCACCTGGTCGTGGGTCGGCTGTTGCGCGCGGGCATCGACAAGGACCACGTCAACCGGATCGGCTACCAGGCGGTGCACGAGGCGGTGTGGTTCGGAGCCGACGAAGCCCCGGAGGTCGCGACCGTGCAGGTGCTGGTGGCCGGCGGAGTGGAGCTGGGGCGAGCGTCGGTGACCGAAGGGTTGACGCCGTTGGAGATGGCGCGCGCACGCGGCTACCGCAGCCTGGAGCGCGTGCTGGCTGCCGCCGACGGCCACCGCCCGTCATCCGACCCCGACGCTGCCGTGCTGGCGGCCGCCGCGGCCGGTGACGCGGATGCCGTGGCGCTCGCCCTGCGCGATGGGGCGCGGCTGGAGGTCCGCGACGAGTCGGGGCGCACACCGCTGCTGCTGGCGTCGGCCGGTGACCACGTCGAGGTGGCGCGGGTGCTGGTGGCGATGGGGGCCGACCCCGACGCCCTCGACGACCAGCAGGACAGCCCGTGGCTCGTCACCGGTGTGACCGGGAGCGTGGAGATGCTGGAGGCGTTGTTGCCCGCGTCGCCCGACCTCGGGCTGCGGAACCGGTTCGGCGGGGTGTCGGTGATCCCGGCCAGCGAGCGCGGGCACGTCGACTACGTGCGCCGGGTGGTGGCGACCGGGATCGACGTGAACCACGTGAACTCGCTGGGGTGGACCGCCCTGCTCGAGGCGGTGGTGCTCGGCGACGGGGGAGTGCGGCACCAGGAGGTCGTGCGGATCCTGCTCGGAGCCGGAGCCGATCCCTCGATCGGCGACCGCGCCGGCATCACGGCGCTGGAGCACGCGGGACGGTTGGGGCACGAGGAAATCGCGGCGATCCTGCGGGCGGGCGGCTGAACCTTCGGCCTGGTGTCCGGGCGGGGAACGACGCACGGACAGGGTTGTCCACAGGGCGTGTTCGTGGTGTTGGTTGTCCACAGGTGGGCTGTGTGGTCGGGGCGCCGTGGGTGGACATGCGTACGATTACTGCCTGGACAAGGGCATGGTGGCACGGCGGTTCTGGGGCTCGGGTTCCGCTGCGCCGGAACGGGTTTCGGGTGCTGTGATCGCGGTGGAGCAGTTCCGGGCGTGGCTGGGCTCGGTGGACGTGGGGGCGTTGTCGGATCGCGAGCGGGTGGATCTGGTCGCGGAGCTGGAGCGGGCCAAGGGGGCGGCGTGCGCGGCGCAGGCGCGGGCGACGGACGCGGTGCGGTGTTCGCGCGAGGTGGTCGCGCCCCAGGACGTGGTGCGGTCGGTGGGGTCGGTCGTGGCGTTGGCGCGGCGGGAGTCACCGAGCCTGGGGGACCGGTTGGTGGGGCTCGCGCGGGCTCTGGTGCACGAGATGCCGCACACGATGGGCGCGTTGTCCGCGGGGCTGTGCAGCGAGCGGGTCGCGGTCGCGGTCGTTGCCGCGACGGCGGTCTTGACTCGCGAGGACCGTAGGGAGGTGGATGCCCGGGTGGGTCCGTTGCTGGGCCGGCTGGGGGTCAAGGCCGCCGGCCGGGCCGCGGCCCGGGTCGCCGCCGAGCTGGACGCGGGGTCGGTGGTGGCCCGGATGGAGGCGGCGGTGCGCAGCCGGCGGGTGACGGTGCGCCCGGCCCCGGACGATGGCGTACCTGAGCGTGCTCGGTCCGCTCAAGGACGTGGTCGGGGCGCACGCGGCCCTGCAAGCCCGCTCCCGG
>DASQEZ010000220.1:0-13554 GCA_035633415.1 Ornithinibacter sp.
CCGTCGAGCGGCCCGCCGGAGACGACCCTCGCGCGCACGTCGGCCGACGTGCGCGACAGCCCGGCCGCCAGCGGCGTCGCCGCCAACGCGTCGACCTCGGGCCACACCCGCGACTCCAGCCGCAGGTCGAGCACCTGGCCGGCCGAGGCACCGCCCACCGGGATCGTGCGCAGTGGCCGGTGGAAGACCCGTCGGGCCTCCGAGACGAGGTAACCCACGGTGACCGGTCGCCCCGATGCGAGCACCTTCGCCACGACCGTCCCCGCCGGCTCGTCACGGGCGAGCGCGATGCTGCGCACGATCATCCGGGCCGCGTCACCGGCGTACAGGTAGTCGCGGATGGTGTCCATCGAGACGAAGACGGGTAGCGGGCGGCCCGTGGCGTCGGCCAGGCAGAGCTGGGAGAGCAGGCCCTGGGGCTTGCCGAGGGTCTGCCCCGGCCCGTAGACGTTGGCGAGTCGGCCGAGCACCGCGCGGACCCCCGTGGCGCTCGCCAGCGCCTCCACCGACGCCTCCATCGCGAGCTTGGCCCGACCGTAGGCCACCAGTGGCCGCGGCGCGGTGCGCTCGTCGAACGGTGCCGGCGTCGACCCGGCGTACAGCCCACCGGCCGACGAGGCGAGGAAGACCACCCCGCCCTCCCCCGGCACCACGGATGCCGCGAGCGCGGCGGTCGCGCGCTCGAAGACCCGAACCTCGGCGGCCAGCGCGTCCTCGCCGGTGGCGACGACGCCGGCGCCGGCGCACCAGGCCAGCACCCACGGCCGGCCGGCGCGGGCCCGCGCGAACCCCTCGACGGCTGCGGTGAGGGCGCGCACGCTCTCCTGCTCGTCGGCCCACGGCACGCTCGTCGTGAGCACCTCGTGACCCGTCGCGGCCAGCTCGGCCGCGACGTGGCGGCCCACCAGCCCCCCAGCGCCGACGACCCACGCCAACGGCCGGGGGTCGGTCGAGGTCACGTGCGGTCCCGGCCCAGCGGCCCCTCGCGCCGGTCTCGCACCGGGAGGTAGAGGGGCTTGCCCATGGCCATGTTGACGGCCAGGCCGACGTACTCGGCGATGACTCCGAGGCTGAACAGGATGACGCCGCTCGCGACCATGAGCAGGATCATCGTCGACGTCCAGCCCGGAGCCTCCCAGCGCGCGGTGGCGCGCCCGATGACGAGCACGAGGGCGACGACCGGGGCCAGCAACACGGCGGCGGCGCCCACGGCACTGACCCAGCGCAGCGGTCGGGTACCGCTGGAGAGCACGAGCCGCCAGAAGTGGCTGACCAGCCGGCGGGTGGTGTAGCCGGAAGGGCGGTCTCCCTCGCCGCGCATCTCGACCGGGCAGGTGGCCGTGCGGTTCGCGACCCAGGCGATCGCGACGTCGAGATAGATGCCCGGGCCGGCGTAGGCCGCCACGGACCGGGCGACCTCGCCGAGGACGAGGCGGTAGCTGGAGAAGGAACCGGCGTCGACGCCCTTCGCGAGCCGGTCGACGAGCCACTTGGCACCCCGGGATGCCGCGTTGCGCAGTGCTCCGTGCGGGGGTTCGTTGGTCGGCGAGGCGTAGACGACGTCGGCCTGCTCGGTCAGCGCCGTGTCGAGCATGGCCCCGATCTGCTCGGGGTCGTGCTGGCCGTCCTCGTCCATCGTCACGACCCACTCGGCCCCGGACGCCGCGATACCGGCGAGCGTGGCCGCGTGCTGGCCGAAGTTGCGGCTCAGCCAGACCGGTCTCACCCAGTCGTGGCGCTCGGCGAGGCCACGCATCGTCTCGTCGGACCCGTCCGGCCCGCAGTCGTGCACCAGCACGACCTCGGTGACGCGGTAGGGCCTCCCGTGCGGGGACACCCGCTCGATGACCGACGCGGCGATCTCGTCGACGACCGTGGCCAGGGTGCGCTGCCCGCCGTAGACGGGGATCACGACCGAGATCAGGTGGGGCGATGGTCCCGAGTCCGGTGTCTGCACGCCGCACACCCTAGCCGCGGCCCCGGTCGAGGCCGGTTGACAGGCGCAGGCTTACATGGTTCATTAGTTGAGTAACTAACCACTGAGGCGCGAGCCCGCCAGGAGAGAGGGAGGGCCGGTGATCGACGACGGCAGCCCGATCTTCCGGCAGATCGCCGCCCGCATCGCCGGCGAGATCCTCGACGGGACGCTGGCCGAGGAGGCCCAGGTGCCGTCGACGAACGAGTTCGCCGCGATCCACCGGATCAACCCGGCGACGGCGGCCAAGGGCGTCAACGAGCTGGTCGACGCCGGTGTGCTCTACAAGAAGCGAGGAATCGGGATGTTCGTCGCCACGGGCGCCAGGGAGCGCCTCCTCGCCGAGCGACGGGCCCGGTTCACCGCCGAGTACGTCGAGCCGCTGGTGCGCGAGGCCGCGCGCCTCGGCATCCACCCCGACGAGCTGCACCACCTCGTCGCCGAGCAGGAGGTGACCGCATGACCCCCGCCGTCCGTGTCGACCACGTCAGCCGCCGCTACCGCCGCGTGACCGCTGTCGACGAGGCGTCGTTCGCGCTCGACGAAGGCCGCATCCACGGCCTGCTCGGCCGCAACGGCGCGGGCAAGACCACGCTGATGCGGCTGGTCACCGGCCTCGAACGACCGACGTCGGGTTCCGTCGAGGTCTTCGGGAACGACCCGTTCGAGCACGAGGCCGCGCTCCGCCGCACCTGCTTCGTCAAGGAGTCGCAGACCTATCCCGACCTGTCCGTGGCCCGCGTGCTGGCCTCCGCCCGGCTGTTGCAACCGGCGTGGGACGACGAGCTGGCGGCCGCCCTCGTCGCCGACTTCGACCTGCCGCTCGGTCGGCGGGTGCGCAAGCTCTCACGCGGGATGCGGTCGGCGCTCGGCATCGTCATCGGCCTCGCCTCGCGCGCCCCGCTGACTCTCTTCGACGAGCCCTACCTCGGGCTCGACGCACCGAGCCGGGCTCTGTTCTACGACCGGTTGCTCGCGGACTTCGCCGACCACCCACGCACCGTGGTGCTCTCGACCCACCTCATCGACGAGGTCGCCAACCTGCTCGAGCGCGTCGTCGTCGTCGACCGCGGTCGGGTCGTCATCGACGCCGAGGCCGACGAGGTGAGAGGCACGGCCTACACCGTCGTCGGGCCGGCCGTACCGGTGGCGCAGTTCGTCGGGCGGCGCGAGGTCGTGGCACGCCAGGACGTCGGGGCGTACGCGTCGGCCACGGTCCGCGGCCGCCTCGACGCGTCGGAACGCCGGCTCGCCGACGAGCTGCGGCTCGACCTGTCGCCGGTGTCGCTACAGGAACTCGTCGCCCACGCGACGACCAGTGGCGCCGACGACGCCCGGTCCTTCGACGGAGGCCTCAGATGAGTCGCGCTCTCGCCGTCGCACGGGTCCACGCCGTCGACGTCTCCCATGCCATGTGGCCGTGGGCGATCCTGGCCATCTCGTTCGTCGTCAACGTCAGCCTCTGGGTGGCGCTGCGCAACGTCGACGGCTTCCAGAAGACCACCGGCGGGCTGCTGTCGCTCTACGTCACCGCCGTGTTCGTCGCCGCGGTCTCGGTCTCGCGCCAGCTGCCGTTCATGCTGGGTCTCGGGGTCACCCGCGCTGCGTTCATGGGCGGAAGCCTGCTCTACGCCGGTGCCAGCGCCGCCGTGACCGGCGTGGCGCTGACCCTGCTGAACGTCGTCGAGAGCGCCACCGACGGGTTCGGGCAGGGAGGCAAGTTCTTCCGGGTGCCCTGGCTGACGGACGTGCCGACCTACCAGCTGCTCGCCGTCTACGCGGTGCCGATGCTGCTCGCCCTGGCACTGGGCGCGTTCTCGGCCGGGCTGTACGCGAGGTTCGGCTCAACCGGCATGCTCGTGTCCTCGGCGGTGGGCATGGCGGCCGTGACCGCGGCGGTGGCATTCGTCACCGCGTCCCAGGCCTGGGGCAGCGTGGGCGCGTGGGTGGCCTCGCTGACGCCATTCACGCTCACGGCATGGCTGTTCGTGGTCAGCGCCGGAACACTCGGCGCGACGCACCTCGTGCTGCGCCGCGTCGCGGTGTGACCCGGCAGCGCGGGCTCCCGCTCGTCAGTCGCGGGTGAGCTTGCGGTAGGTGACCCGGTGCGGGCGGGCGGCGTCCACGCCGAGGCGCTCGACCTTGTTCGCCTCGTACGACTCGAAGTTGCCCTCGAACCAGTACCACTTCGCGGGGTTCTCGTCGTTGCCCTCCCAGGCGAGGATGTGCGTCACCACCCGGTCCAGGAACCACCGGTCGTGGCTGATGACGACCGCACAGCCGGGGAACTCCAACAGGGCGTTCTCCAGCGAGCCGAGGGTCTCGACGTCGAGGTCGTTGGTGGGCTCGTCGAGCAGGAGCAGGTTGCCGCCCTCCTTGAGGGTGAGCGCCAGGTTGAGCCGGTTGCGCTCCCCACCGGACAGCACCCCGGCCTTCTTCTGCTGGTCGGGCCCCTTGAAGCCGAACTGGCTGACGTAGGCGCGCGACGGGATCTCGACGTGGCCCACGTTGATGTAGTCGTGGCCGCCGGAGACGGTCTCCCAGAGGTTCTTGCTCGGGTCCAGCCCGCCACGACTCTGGTCGACGTAGGAGATCTTGACGGTCTCCCCGACGTCGACGACGCCGGCGTCGACGTCCTCGAGCCCCACGATCGTCTTGAACAGGGTGGTCTTTCCGACGCCGTTCGGGCCAATGACGCCGACGATGCCGTTGCGCGGCAGGGTGAACGACAGACCCTCGATGAGCACGCGGTCGCCGAAGCCCTTGCGCAGGTCCTTGACCTCGATGACCTTGCTGCCCAGGCGCGGGCCCGGCGGGATCTGGATCTCCTCGAAGTCGAGCTTGCGGGTGCGGTCGGCCTCGGCCGCCATCTCCTCGTAGCGGGCCAGGCGCGCCTTGGACTTGGTCTGCTTGGCCTTGGCGTTGCTGCGCACCCACTCGAGCTCGTCGGCGAGGCGCCTGGCGAGCTTGGCGTCCTTCTTGCCGGCCACCTCGAGGCGGGCGTGCTTCTTCTCGAGGTAGGTGGAGTAGTTGCCCTCGTAGGGGTAGGCGCGGCCGCGGTCGAGCTCGAGGATCCACTGCGCCACGTTGTCCATGAAGTACCGGTCGTGCGTCACCGCGACGACGGCACCGTGGTACGCCGCGAGGTGCTGCTCGAGCCAGAGCACGGACTCGGCGTCGAGGTGGTTGGTCGGCTCGTCGAGCAGGAGCAGGTCGGGCTTCTGGAGCAGCAGCTTGCACAGCGCCACTCGGCGGCGTTCCCCACCGGAGAGCACCGTGACGTCGGCATCCGGCGGCGGGCAGCGCAGCGCGTCCATCGCCTGCTCGAGCTGGGAGTCGAGGTCCCACGCATCCGCGGCGTCGATGGCCTCCTGGAGGTGGCCCATCTCGGTCATCAGCGCGTCGAAGTCGGCGTCGGGGTCGGCCATCAGCGCCGAGATCTCGTTGTAGCGGTCGACCTTGGCCTTGATCTCGCCGGCGCCCTCCTCGACGTTGCCGAGCACGGTCTTCGCCTCGTTGAGCTCGGGCTCCTGCATGAGGATGCCGACCGAGTAGCCGGGCGTGAGCCGGGCCTCCCCGTTGGACGGCTGGTCAAGGCCGGCCATGATCTTCAGGACCGAGGACTTCCCCGCACCGTTGGGGCCGACGACGCCGATCTTGGCGCCGGGCAGGAAGGACAAGGTGACGTCGTCGAGGATGACCTTGTCGCCGTGGGCCTTGCGGGCACGCGACATGACGTAGATGAACTCGGGCATGGGGCAAGGCTATCGACCAGCACCGCTGCGCCCGAATCCGCGCACCCGGCTCCCCCGGCCTCAGGCGGCGGCCTCCTTCCCGGACGGCAGCAGGGGGCCCGTGTCGGAGACCAGCCCCGCGTCGACGAGCGGCCCCGCGTCGACGACGTAGGGGTCGCGCTCGGGGTCGCCGACGTGGGCGGGGTCCACGCCCTCGTCGGGGCGGCCACCCTCGGCGCCCTCACCGGGCGACCACGACTCGGCGGGCCGGCCCATGCCGACCTTGGAGAACGCGGTGGTGCCGAAGGTGAGGTCGTGACCCACGGCATCCGCCTCGATCTCGACGCCGTACCAGGTCGTGCCGTCCTCGCGCTGCCACGACACGATGCGCTGCTTGCCGTGCACCGTGACCGGGTGGCCGCGGCGCAGCGACACGGCGATGTTGGCCGCGAGCGACCGGTAGGCCAGCACGTCGTAGAAGCTCGCCTCGGTGTCCTCCCACTGCCCGGGCTGGCCCGGCACCGGCCGTCTGGCCGACTGCGCGATGCGGATCTTCGTCATCGGCGCACCCGCCCGGGTGGTGCGGACGGTGGGATCGGCGGTGAGCCGCCCCTTGATGGTCACGTACGTCTCGTTCATCTGGTCCTCCCCCGGCCCCGACCATCGGGGCCGCTGGAACCAGCCTCACCCCCTCGGCCCCCAGGGAGGCCGGTGACCTCGGCCCTGTGGACGAGGCACCGACCGCACCCGCCCTGTGGACGAACGGGCGCTCCCGGCGGGCGCGGTCAGACCGCGGCGGCGCGGCTCAGTGCCAGGCGCGTCGCCGCGTGCCGCTCGAGCACCCGCTCGACCGGTTGCACGATCTCGGTCTGCGCCACACCGTCGATGGAGGTGCGCAGCCGGGCATCCATGACGCGACCGCGGCGGCGTGCACCGATCCGGGCCAGCCAGCGGGACACGAGGGCCAGCACCACGCCGCAGAGCAACCCGCCCGCGAGCAGGACGAGCGGAACCGGCAGGATTCCGAGCGTCGGCGGGTCGCCGATGACCTGGTCGAGCTGGATCCAGCCGACCAGGACGTACAGGGCGAGCCAGAGGAACCCGGCCACGGCCGCGATCGCCAGCACCAGCTGGGCCAGGCCGACGACGCGCCACCAGATCGGCACGCGAGCCAGCAGCGAGGTGCCGACGACCGCACGGTCGAGTGCGTCGCCGAGCGAGGGTCCGGGCGGGTCCGCGGCCCGCTCGACGGCATCGGCCCACGGGTGCGGCAGCGACTCGCTCGCCCGGTCGGCGAGCCGCCGGGTGGCGAGGTCGACCGCGGCGCGGGCCGCGGGGCTCGGCGGCGGCAGCGAGGAGCGGCCCAGCACCGAGCGCACGTCGGCGTCGGTCACCCTGATGTCGCGCCCGTCGAGACGCAACCGGCGCAGAGGTCGCGGACGCAGGCGCTGCACCCACCGCGTGAACGGCCACCCCGTGCTGGCGGCGGCCTCCATCCGGTAGTCGCGCTCGACCGCCGCGACCACTGTCGGCACCCCGGCGCTGCGGGCCAGGGCGTCGAGCAGCTCGGAGCGCGCGGCGTCGTCGACGGCCGGCTCACCCTCGGCGACGTGCCCGGTCAGCGCACCCGCCGCCGCCCGGACGTCACCGGCCAGCCGGGCCCGGGTCATGGTGCGGCCGGCCACGGCGTTGGCCAGCCGCTGGTGCAGCTCGTCGAGGCCGTCGCCGGTGGTCACCGAGGTCGCGAGCACCGTCGCGCGCGGCACGCCGTCACGCTCCATGAGTCGCACGAGGTCGGCCCGGCACTGGGCGACCTCGGCCGTGGTGAGCCGGTCGGCCTGGTTGAGCACGACCATCGTGACGGCCTCGTGGGTGGCGAGGGCCGCGACGTAGTCGTCGTGCAGCCGGGCGTCGGCGTACTTCTGGGGGTCGGTGACCCAGACGAACAGGTCGACGAGCTCGAGCACCCGCTCGGCCTCGGTGCGGTGGCCGATCTCGCGGGAGTCGAAGTCCGGCAGGTCGAGCAGCACGAGGCCGTCGAGCGAGCCGACCGGGCCCTCGTGGCGACCGCCACGGGTGTCGGCCTCCGGGTCGGGTGTCACGAGGTGTCGGGTGCCGACATCGAGCCAGTCGAGGAGGTCCCCGACCGGTTCGGCACCCCAGATCGCGGCGGTCGAGGTCGACGTCGTGGGCCGCCGCACGCCGACCGTGGCCACCGGCGTGCCGACGAGCGCGTTGAACAGGGATGACTTGCCGCTACCGGTGGCGCCCGCCAGCGCGACCACGGTGTGCCCACCGACGAGGGCGGTGCGCTCGGACACCTTGGTGACGACGGCGTGAGCCCGATCGCGCTCGGCGGCGGGCAGCTGCTCCCCGCCCGCCTCCACCGCGGAGGCGAGGGCGGTCGCGGCGGCCGACAGCTGCTCGGCGGACACGACGGCACCGCGGGAGGAGCCCATCCGCAGGGGACTCACCGCACCACCGCCCGGAGCCCGGACGCGACGCTCGACAGCCGTTGCGCCTGCTCGGGCGGCGCCGCCACCTCGGCGAGCGCGGCGGCGTACCGCTCGCGTTCAGCGGCGTACAGCTCGTCGGCGAGCTCGAGGAGTCGCCTGCGGGCCTTGGCCGCCATCTCGCGCACGGCCTGGTCGCCGAAGATGGCCTCGAGCACGCGCTGGGCGAGGACCGCGGTTCCCCCGGCGATGCCGATCTCGGCGCCGACGAGGCCGCCGGTGCTGCCGAACGCGACCAGCATGAGGAACAGTCCGATCGCGTTGAGCCCGTAGGCCGCGATGCGCGCGTTGGTGCGCCTCCCCTGCCCCTCGGTGCGCACCAGGTCGAGCACCTCGCCCTGCCAGTCGCGCACGAGCCGCTCGGTGTCGGCCCGCAGCCCGGGGCTCGGCTTCGCCAGCTCTGGGTGGGTGACGAGGATCTGGCTGCCCCCGGGCAGGCGACGCCAGGTGCGGGTCGTCTCGGACGCCGCGGTCTCGGCGTTGGACAGCAGCAGCGCGGCGACGCCGGTCTGCAGGGCCTCGCCCAGGCCGTCGGCCGGCGGCGGGCTGCCCTTGATGGCGGCGCTGATCTTGTCGCGCCAGCGCGAGATCGTCGACTCGACCTGGCGGAAGAACTCGCCGGTGCCGACGAACTCCTGCCAGCGGGCCAGCACCTCACCGCGCAGCAGCGTGCCGTCGGTCATACCGTGGTCCACCCGCCGGTGCGCCTCGAGGAACGACTCGTCGACGGCCTTGCCCAGCGAGACCGCCGCGTCGTGCTGGTCGCGGCTGGCGACGACGAGCTCCGCGGTGCGCCCGGACAGCGAGTCGACGGCGCCGCGCAGGGTCTGCCCGACGACGATCGCGCGCGCCCTGGAGTCGCTGGCGAGCGCCTGGAGCCAGGATCGCAGCCGCTCCACGGCATCAGCGGGCAGTCGGCCCTCGGCGTCGAGCGTGGTCTCGGGGACGGTGAAGATCGGTGCGGTGGGCAGCCCCTGCTCACGCAGCATCGCGGCGAGGTGCGGCCGGATCTCGGCCACGGCATCCGCCGGGATCCGGTCGAGCACGATCGCGACGGAGGTGCCGCGGTCGGCGGCCGTGCGCAGGAGGTCCCAGGGAACGGCATCCGCGTACCGGGCCGCCGTGGTGACGAAGAGCCAGAGGTCGGCCGCCGAGAGCAGCTGGGTGGCGATGGCGCGGTTGGCGGAGACGACCGAGTCGATGTCGGGGGCATCGAGCAGGGCCATGCCGGCAGGCAGGGTCGTGGACTCCACGAGCCGCACCGTGCCGCCCTGGCTCTCACCGGTGTCCCGGCCGGTGACCCGTGCCAGGCCGGGCAGGATGCGCGCGTCGGCGAACCAGTGCCGGTCGTCGGGGTGGTGGACGAGCACCGGCGAGGTGGTCGTGGGGCGCAGCACCCCCGAGCGGCTCACCTCGGCGCCGACGACGGAGTTGACCAGGGTCGACTTCCCTGCGCCCGTGGAGCCCCCGACGACCGCGAGCAGCGGGGCGTCGATGGCGCGCAACCGCGGGAGCACGTAGTCGTCGAGCTGCTGGAGGAGCTGCGTACGGGACGCCTCCGCCGGCGCGCGGCTGGTGACGTCGAGCGGCAGCCGTGCCCCCTCGACCGCGTCTCGCAGGCCCTCGACGGCGGAGACCAGCGCCTCCACGTCTCCGTCCACCGTCACGGCGCAAGCCTAACGACACTGCGCAGGTCGGCCCGCCATTGGCCGGGGCGCGGCGGATGATGTCCATCATGCGACTGTTCGTGGCCGTCGAGCCCCCCGAGGATGCCGTCGAGCACCTCGACGAGTTCCTCTCCGCGCGCCGGTCGTCGGGGCCTCAGCTGCGGTGGGCGTCGCCGACCCAGTGGCACGTGACCCTGGCGTTCATGGGGGCGGCGCCGGAGCGGGTCGTGGACCCGCTGGCGGATGCCGTGGCGGAAGCCGCGTCGAGGACGTCCCCGCTCGCGCTCGCGGTGGCGGGCGGCGGGTGCTTCCCCGACGTGACCCGGGCGAAGGTGCTCTGGGCGGGGGTCGACGACGGCACGCCCGAGGCGGACGTGCTCGGTCGGCTGGCCCGAGGCGTGAGGTCGGCCTGCTCCGTGGCGGGGGCGTCGCCGGAGGGTGGCGCGTTCCTCCCCCACCTCACGCTCGGCCGGTTCCCGCAGGCCGAGGACGCCACTCGCTGGGTGCGGGTGCTGCAGACGTATGCGGGCCCGCCGTGGGTCGCGTCGGAGGTCGCCGTCATCGCGTCACACCTGCCACGCGAGCGCGGTCACCGACCCCGGCACGAGGTGCTGGCGCGGCTCCCCCTCGGCGGGTGACGTCGCGCACCTACACTGGCGGCGGCATCCCGGCCGGATGCCGTGCCCCCGTAGCTCAGCCGGATAGAGCAAGAGCCTTCTAATCTCGAGGTCGCAGGTTCGAGTCCTGCCGGGGGCGCCGTCGAAAACAGGCCCTTACCTGCGCAAATAGAAATTCGGATTCCGAGCGTGCCCTAAGCACGCCCTGGTGATCGCCCCACTCACCCCTCTCGATGAGCCACCGTTGAGGTGCGAAGTCGGCTCGATCGCGGTAGGTGAGTGCGGATCGACGCTGAGTTTGGAAGGCTGGCACCGTGTCTTTCGACGTGTTCTTCCAAGGCTTCACGGCGGGTGAGTCATCCGAGCGGGGCGGTGCCGAGATGGCGGGGGTGCTTGCCCCGCACGTGACTCACCGTGACGGTGACCTCCGACGTATCCAGTTCGGGGACGGCGAGGCAGACATCTATCTCAGTGACGACGGGATGCTGGCCAACCACATCAGTGGGCGCGACCCCTGGGACCTGTTGGTGAGAGGCGCTCAAGCCGCGAACCGGGTCATCTTGCCGATGGACTGCCCGACCTGCTTGACCGGCCCGGGGCAACGAGAGGAACTTCCGGAGGGACTCGGCTCGGAACTGGTCTTGGTCGAGACCGGAGCCGACCTGTTGGCCGTCGTCGAATCACACTGACCGCGGCATGAGAGTGCGTTCCGCAAGGCGCAGCGACGGACTCAGAGGTTCGTTCTCTTCACGAGCAATACCACGGGCACCACCGCCATGGCGCACGACTCGAGCGGCTGGCACCGGGTCCCGCCGTCCACGACCACGGCGCCCAGTGCTCGCTTGCCGCGCAGCCGCTCCGCGCCTGGGATGAGCAAGCGCACCATCACCGCCGCCAGAGTCGGCATCCCGACGACGGTGATCACGACGCCGAACCAGAACAGCACCTGGTAGATCCCGAAGTCCCGCCAACCGGCAGGATCCAGGCGAGCAGGATCCACAACGAGGGCAGAAGCAGTGCGAGTGCCTGGGGTCGGAGCCACACGCGCGGCCCCTTGGACAGTCCGAGAGCGAGGAATACCGAGGTGGCCGCGGCCCACAGGGCCAGCTGCTGCTCGAAGAAGATGACGCCGTAGACGCCCAGGGTGAACGCCGGCCAGGACCCGAGAGCCGCGCCGGCCACGCACGCGGCCGCGAGCTGGCGGCCCTCGTCGTCCAACAGCCCGATGCTGTGCGGGGCGTGGTCGGGTGCGGTGACGCCCGAGGCGGAGGTCATGGCGTCTCGGCCACCTCGGGGCTGCGATCGCGGGAAGGCGTCGTCCGCAGGTTGCTGGTGTCATGTTCCTCACCCGTCCCGTCCGGGATGTCGTCCGCCGCCGGCAGGGCGCCACCCAGGATGCCCTCCCTTCGCAGCCGCCCGAACGCGTTGACGCAGGCCGAGGTGAGCGGTGCCGCCAGCACGGCCCCCATGACGCCGAACAGCATGGTCGCCGTCGTCACGGTGAGCAGCACCGCGAGGGGATGCAGCCGCAGCCGGGTGCCGAACGCGAACGGCTCGACGACGTTCTGGATGGTGTTGTTGGCGAGCAGCACGATGGCCAGCATGGCCAGCGCGTCGCCGAGTCCACCCGACCCGTAGGCGATCAGGGTCGCGAAGGCGCCGGCGACGAAGGCCCCGATGTAAGGCACGTAGCTCGTCACGAACGACACCAGCGCGATCGTTGCCGCAAGTGGAACGCCGAGCGCCCAGGCACCCACGAAGACGACCGCGGCGTTGGCCGCGCCGATGATCGTGAGGCCCATGGCGTAGCCGCGGAAGGCGAGGACCGTGTCGTCGAGGATGCTGCGCCCGACCGGGGCGGGCAGACCGAGGTGCCGGCTCGTCCACCCGGCGATCTGGGTCCAGTCCTTCAAGAGGAAGAGCAGCATGAACAGGGCGAGCACGCAGCCGATGACCAGACCGCTCGCCGAGCTGAACAAGGACCCGAGCACCCCGTGCACGAGCAGGTTGACGACGCCCTGCGCGAGGTCGCCCAGCTCGCTCGTGCCCTCGGCCGAACCGGTGGCTGCGGTATCGGCCTGCTGCAAGGAGCTCTCGACCTGCGCCCAGATCTCGTCGCTCTGGCTGACCAGGCCACCGACGATGACGGCGATGACCGCGACCACGAGAGCCAGGCTGGCGATGAGCACGAGAGTGGCGCCCAACCACCTGGGGACCCGCCAGTGCTCGAGACGGTCCGTGAGCGGTACCAGCAGCGTCGCCAGCACCGCGGCGACGGCCAGGGGAATCGCGACCTCGGCGACCAGCGCCGTGAGCAGCAGGGCCAGTGCGAGCACACCTGCCACGCCCAGGATCATCCACGCCGTGAGCCCGAAGGTCCTGAACCACGGTGTCGTCTGCGCCGTGGTGAGGCCTCGCTGGGCGGCGGCCTTCATCCCGCGGTGTTCCGAGCCACCCGCATCCAGCGTCACCATGGCAGCCTCCTCGTCCCTGCCCCTCGATCGTCGCCAGACAACTGGGCGGCGGTCATCCTCCGAACTGGATGAGATAGGAGGCCGGTCAGGCGCCCGGAGGCGACTCCACGAGCCCGAGGGTCCGGGCCCTATCGACGGCGTCGTTGCGTGACGTGGTGCCGAGCTTGCGGTAGATGGCGAGCGCGTGGGTCTTGATCGTGTTCTGCGAGACGAAGAGGTGAGCACCGATCTCCGGGAACGTGAGCCGGCTCGGCAGGTACTGCAGCACCCGCAGCTCGGCCGGGGTGAGGGTGTCCGGGGCGATGCCCTCGACACGGACGTCGTGCAGCAGGGTCTCGGTGGAGGTCAGGAAGTCCTCCAGCACGGTGCCGGCGAGGTCGGCGCCCATGTGTCCCCTCGCCTCGGCGACCAGCGTGCGGGCGAGCCCGGCGTCACCGAGCAGCAGGGCCACGCGGGCCTGGACCAAGGGCCCGGCGACGGCGAACCAGGGGGCGATCTGGCGCACCTGCCCGGTCAGCCGACGGGCCGCGCCCAAGGTGACCCGCGCGTCGTCCTTGCTGCCGCGGGCCGCCTG
>DASQEZ010000221.1:0-11917 GCA_035633415.1 Ornithinibacter sp.
CGGGCGACACGTTCCCGGTGGTCGTGCGTCGCGACGGCAAAGAGCAGACCGTCACCGCGAAGACCGCCGAGTCCGACGGCCGCACCGTCATGGGCGTCGCACTGCGCCTGGACTACGACCTACCGGTCGACGTCACGTTGCGCACCGGCAACGTGGGCGGCCCGTCCGCCGGGCTGATGTTCGCCCTGGCCATCTACGACTCGCTGACCCCGGGCGAGCTCACCGGCGGCAAGAACATCGCCGGCACGGGCACCATGGACGACGACGGCGTCGTCGGGTCGATCGGCGGCATCCGGCAGAAGCTCATCGGAGCCCGGCGGGCCGGTGCCGAGTTCTTCCTCGCCCCGGCCGGCAACTGCTCCGAGGTCGTGGACAACGTCCCCGACGGCCTGCGGGTCGTCAAGGTCGAGACCTTCGACGACGGCGTGGCCGCGGTGCGTGACATCGGCACCGGCGACGCGGCATCCCTGCCGACCTGCGGCTGACCCGACGGCGCAGGTGGTCAGGCCGGGCTGAAGGTCGCCCGGAGGGCGTGCACGAGCCCGGGCGCGATGTCCTCCCCGAGCGCCACCCGGTCGTCGCTGTCGTGGGCGCGTTGGCGCAGCAGGCAACGCGCGGCGCCGTCGCGGGTCACCGCGACGAGCAGTCGCACGTCGGCGCGGCCGGGATGGTCGGCGACCGCGCGCAGGGCCTCCGCATCGTCGTCGGGGAGCTCGCGCTCGGCCTCCGGGGGGACCACGATCCGCTCGACGGCAAGGGCGCAGCCCGCCACCTGGTCCGGCCAGGCGATCCGTGCGAGCAGCTCCTCGAGGCCCGAGGACTCGGGCAGGTCGTCCTGCTCGACGGCGCTCAGTGCGCCCGCGACGGCGTCGTGGACGGCCATCCCCTCGGCGAGCTGGGGCTCGTGCTCGAGCAGCTCCTGTGTGGGCACGAGAGCGAACAGGCGGACCGGCTGGTCCCACCCGGAGCGCGCCACGTGACGCTCGGTGTCGAGCGCGGCGAGGGTGAGCGGGTCGGTCACGGGCTGGGGGATGTCGGTCACCGGACCATGGTGCCCGATGGACACGCAGGTGGCCGGGGTACATTGCTCGCCCACAGTCGACACGGGGGATCCCCGACGGCGGGACGAGGAGAGCAGTGAGTCGCTCGGAGTGGTTCGACGGGCCTACGGGTCCGGGAGAAGGTTCGCCACGCCCGCAGGGGCCCGACGAGGGTGGCGGCGCGCCGCCGCGCGCCGTCGGGCGGCGCCGGAGGGGCCCGCTCGGCACCACCCTGCTCGTCCTGCTGGGTGTCGTCGTCGTCGGGGGCATCGTCGCCGACGTGCTCACCGACGTGTGGTGGTACGACTCGGTCGGCTTCCGCGGCGTGTTCGTCAAGGAGCTCACGGCCAAGCTCGGCATCTTCGTCGGGGCCGCGCTCATCACCGGCGGCGTGGTGGCCTCGAGCCTGGTCATCGCCTACCGCACCCGCCCCCTGTACATCCCCGTCACCCCGGCCCAGCAGGTGCTCGAGCAGTACCGCCAGGCCATCGAGCCGCTGCGCCGCATCGGGGTGGTGGCCGTCCCGGTCGTCCTCGGCCTGCTCGCCGGTTCGGGGTCCATGGGTGCCTGGCGCACCTTCCTGCTCTGGGCCAACCGCGAGCCGTTCGGCATCACGGACCCGCAGTTCGGCCTCGACGTGGGCTTCTTCGTCTTCACCCTGCCGTGGCTGCGCTTCGTCGTGAGCTTCGTGACGGTGGTGCTGGCCCTGGCCTTCGTCGCGGCGGCCTTCACCCACTACGTCTACGGCGGCCTGCAGCTTCCCGGCCGCGGGCCGACCACCCGCGCGGCCTACGTGCACCTCGGCATCCTCGGCGCGCTCATCGCCCTCACCCGGGCGGCGTCGTACTGGCTCGACCGGTACTCGCTGGCGACGCAGAAGGGCTCGCTGCTCACCGGCATCACCTACACCGACGACAAGGCCGTGCTGCCGACCAAGGCGATCCTCGCGGTCGCGGCCCTGATGTGCGCCGGATTCTTCCTCGCCGCGATCTGGAGCCGCAGCTGGCGCCTGCCCCTCACCGGCGTCGCACTGCTCGTCGTCACGGCGGTCGTCGTCGGTGGCATCTACCCGGCCCTCATCCAGCAGCTGCGGGTCAACCCGTCGCAGAAGTCGCTCGAGGCGAAGTACATCGAGCGCAACATCGCGGCCACCCGGGCGGCGTTCGGGCTGGACCGGGTCAAACGCATCCAGAACCCGACCGCGGCCGAGACCGAGGACAAGGACGTGCTGCGGACGGCGGCAAACGACATCCCGGGCGTGCGGATCATCGACCCCAACGTCGTGGCACCCACGTTCCGGCAGCTCGAGGGCCAGCGCGACTACTACGCGTTCCCCGACACCCTCGACGTCGACCGCTACACGATCGACGACCAGACCCGAGACGCCGTCGTCGCGGTGCGCGAGATCAACCTCGAGGGCCTGCCCGACAACCAGCGCAACTGGCTCAACGACCACACCATCTACACCCACGGCTACGGCTTCTACGCCGCCTACGGCAACCAGCGCACGGCCGAGGGTGACCCGGTCTTCTTCGAGGGCGGCGGTCGCAGCTCGATCGGCGAGTACGAGCCGCGGGTGTACTTCGGTGAGCTGTCCCCGACCTACTCCGTCGTCGGTGCCGCCACCGACGCCGCACCCCGCGAGTTCGACTACCCCGCGGGCGGCGACGGAGAGGTCGCCGTGCAGAACACCTACACCGGCGACGGCGGTGTGCCGATCGGCTCGACGCTCAAGCGGCTCGCGTACGCGATCAAGTACCGCGAGGCCAACTTCCTGCTCTCGGATGCCGTGAACGCCGAGTCCCGCATCCTCGACCACCGCACGCCGACCGAGCGAGTGGAGCGGGTGGCCCCGTGGCTGCGCCTCGACGGCAACGTCTACCCGGCCGTCATCGAGGGCCGGGTGCAGTGGATCGTCGACGGGTTCACGACGTCGGCCAACTACCCCAACAGCCGGCTCATCGAGCTCGCCGAAGCCACCTCCGACTCGGTCGCCCAGCGCTCCAACGTCGTCACCGTGGGCACCGGGCAGGTCAACTACGTGCGCAACGCCGTCAAGGCCACCGTCGACGCGTACACCGGCGACGTCAAGCTCTACGGCTGGGACACCAAGGACCCGATGCTCAAGGCCTGGAGCAACGCGTTCCCCGGCTCCGTGCGCCCCCTCTCGGAGATCTCGGGCGACCTGATGGCCCACATCCGGTACCCGCAGGACTTCCTGAAGGTGCAGCGAGAGCTGCTCACCGAGTACCACGTGACCAACCCCGGTGACTTCTACTCCGGCTCGGACAAGTGGCGCGTGCCGCGCGACCCGTCGATGGCCACCCAGGACCAGCCGGTCGTCTTCCAGTCGATCGCGATGCCGGGCGAGGCCGAGGCGGCCTTCTCCATCACCTCGCCCTTCGTTCCCGCGAGCAACAACGAGGCGGGTCGCGAGATCCTGCGCGGTCTGCTCGCCGTCGATGCCGACGCCGGGAACCAGGCCGGAAAGCCCGCCGAGGACTACGGGCTGCTCCGGCTGCTCGAGTACGGCTCGGCGACGCCCGCCGGCCCGGGCCAGGTGCTCAACCAGATCCAGAACTCCCCGGTGCGCTCGCAGAACCCTGCCGAGCAGCTGTCGCTCGCGCAGTACATCACCAACAACTCGGGGTCGGGGAAGGTCCTCACCTTCGGCAACCTGCTCACCTTCCCCCTCGAGGGCCGGATGTTCTACGTGCAGCCGATCTACGTGCAGGCGGCGGCCGGGTCCGGGTCGTTCCCGCAGAACAAGGTCACCGTCGCCGTCTACGGCACGACGGTGGCCTGGGGCGACACGCTCGGGCAGGCCGTGACCGGGTTGTTCGGCGAGGGCGCAGAGGTCGAGGAACCCACCGAGCCGGGTGAGCCGACCACGCCGGTCGGCACGGTGGGGGCCCAGCTGGCCGCGGCACTCGCCGAGGTCGAGGCCCAGTACTCGGCAGGTCAGGAGGCCCTCAAGGCCGGGAACTTCGCGGCGTACGGCGAGGCGCAGGACAAGCTCGAGGCTGCGATCCGCCGGGCCCAGGCGCTGGCCCCGCAGCTGACCGCGCTGACCCCCGCGCCCAGCCCGTCGCCGACCGGGTCGGCGTCACCCTCACCGAGTGCGACGCCGACCGGTTGACCGCACGGTTTCGCTGCTCTCCCGTCGACGATTTGGACACGACCGGGTCGGTCACGTACGCTCGAGCCATACCGAGCACGGGTTCTTCTGAAGCCGTGACTCACTCGACGCGGGGTGGAGCAGCTCGGTAGCTCGCCGGGCTCATAACCCGGAGGTCGCAGGTTCAAATCCTGCCCCCGCTACCACTGCGAAGGGCCCGACCGGCGGCAGCCGGGTCGGGCCCTTCGCATTGCTAGGCCGGATGCCGGATGCCCGGGACCCCGCGAAGTCAGGAGCACTTCGCGAAGTCAGGGCCGTACTCGGCCCTGACTCGGCGAGGACCTCCTGAGCCCACGGAGTGCTCCTGGCTTCGCATGGTCTCTGGGCCGCGGGGACGCCCTACGCCGCGCTGGGAGATATCGGCCTGAAGGGTGCCACCTCGCCGTCGACGCCGTGCACCATGACGCTCGACGACTCGGGGATCTCCCGCCAGGCTCCCTGCAGGTCGCCCAGCGGCTCGGACACCACGAGGCGGGCGTCGACCGACAGCTCGTGCAGGAGCGGGTTGTCGGGGTACTGCGAGCGCAGCGTGGAGACCTCGGTGCTCTGGAAGAGCGATCGGGAGCGCCCCTCGGTGGAGTACCGGAAGGCCCACGTGCTCTCGCCGTCCGTCGTGGCAACCGTCATCTGCACCGGGAACTCGATGCCGTGGCTGCGGCCCACCTCCTCGACGAGCCCGACCGCGCGGGCGACGCCGGCCCGGGGGTCCTCGCGCAACCCGAAGCTGAGCGCGAGGAAGAACAGCATCTCCGAGTCGGTGGAGCCCGCGATGTCGGCGAACAGGGCGGGGTCGACCTCCATCGCCAGGTCGCGCTTCATCTCGTGGAAGCCCGCGAGGTAGCCGTTGTGCATCCACAGCCAGTTCCCGTGGCGGAAGGGGTGGCAGTTGGTCTGCTGCACGGCAGAGCCCGTGGAGGCCCGGATGTGCGCGAAGACCCGGCCGGCGCGGGCGTGTGCGCACAGCTCACGCAGGTTCAGGTCGTTCCAGGCCGGCTCGGTGCTGCGATAGAGCCCGGGGGTCTCGAAGGCGCCGTACCAGCCGACGCCGAAGCCGTCCCCGTTGGTCGTCGTCGCGCCCATCAGCGAGTGCTTGCTCTGCGCGACGAGGGAGTTCTTGGGCTTGTAGAGCAGATCCTCCAGGAGCACCGGTGAGCCCGAGTACGCCAGCCAACGACACATGGTGACCTCCTGTCACGTGGGGGAACGACCCGTCCACTCAACGCCTGAAGTGGCCGACCGGCATCATCCGCTCGGGGTGAGGGCCGGCATCCCGGGTAGAGGGAGAACGTGACCTCGACCACGCCGTGCAGACCCGGCATACCCCGCCCGCACCCCGTGTTTGATCCCACGTGAACACCCCCCACAGAGTCGTCGTCATCGGTTCCGGCTTCGGAGGCCTCTTCGGCACGCAGGCCCTGCGCCGCCGCGAGGACGTCGAGGTCACCCTCATCGCACCGACGACCCACCACCTGTTCCAGCCGCTGCTCTACCAGGTCGCCACCGGCATCCTGTCCGAGGGCGAGATCGCCCCGAGCACCCGCGAGGTGCTCGCCCGGCAGAAGAACGCCCGGGTGGTGCTCGGCACCGTGACCCGGGTCGACCTCGCAGCGCGCACGGTGACCTCGCAGGTGCTCGGCCGTGAGTCCGTCACGGCCTACGACAGCCTCCTCGTCGCCGCCGGTGCCGGCCAGTCGTGGTTCGGCAACGACCAGTTCGCCCGGCACGCGCCCGGGATGAAGTCGATCGACGACGCACTCGAGCTGCGCGGCCGCATCTTCGGAGCGTTCGAGCTCGCCGAGCTGGCGCGGACGCCCGCCGAGGCCGAGCGGGCGCTGACCTTCGTCGTCGTCGGCGCCGGCCCGACCGGGGTCGAGATGGCCGGCCAGATCGCCGAGCTCGCCCACCGCACCCTCAAGAACGACTTCCGCCGGATCGACCCCACCAAGGCCCGGGTCATCCTGGTCGACGCCGTCGACACCGTGCTGCCCTCGTTCGGGGAGCGCCTCGGTGGCGCCGCCCGCCGTCGGCTGACCGACATGGGCGTCGACGTGCGGCTGGGCACCAAGGTCACCGACGTCGACGCGACCGGCATCACGGTCACGAGCCCGGACGGTGCCTCGACCCACATCGAGGCCCTGACCAAGGTCTGGGCGGCGGGCGTGCAGGCGAGCCCGCTCGGCCGCCAGATCGCGGACCAGTCGGGTGCCGCGGTCGACCGGGCCGGTCGGGTCGAGGTGCTGCCCGACCTCACCGTGCCGGGGCACCCGGAGGTCTTCGTCGTGGGCGACATGATGGCGCTGGACAGGCTTCCCGGGGTGGCTCAGGTCGCCATCCAGGGCGCCCGCTTCGCCGCCCGGCAGATCATCCGCCGGCTCGACGGCAAGGAGCCCGAGGCCCGATTCGAGTACTTCGACAAGGGGTCGATGGCCACGATCTCGCGCTTCAGCGCGGTCGCGTCGATCGGCCGACTGCGCTTCTCCGGGTTCTTCGCCTGGGTGCTCTGGCTCGCGATCCACCTCGTGTACATCATCGGCTTCAAGCACCGGGTGACCACGCTGCTGCACTGGGCCGTCAGCTTCCTCGGGCGGGGTCGCTCCGAGCGGGTCGCGACCGAGCAGCAGGTCTTCGGTCGCCGGGCCATCGAGGCGCGGCCGCACGACGAGGTGCCCTACATCCCGACCGACCCGGCCGACGCCGAGGTCAGTGGGGTTGCCGAGCTGGAGGGCCGGCGCCGCACCACTGCCTGAGCAGTGGCGGTCGGTGGCCGTAGGGTGACCGCCATGCCGCTGGACTACCCCATCCACCGACGCACGCTCCCCAACGGGTTGCGGGTCGTCGTCAGCCCCGACCACACGGTCCCCAACGTCACCGTCAACATCTGGGTCGGCGTCGGCTCACGCCACGAGTCCGCCGGCCGCACCGGTTTCGCCCACCTCTTCGAGCACCTGATGTTCCAGGGGTCGCGCGGGGTGCGCAGCGGCGAGCACTTCGAGGCGCTGATGGCGCAGGGGGCCCGGCTGAACGCGACGACCTGGTTCGACCGCACGAACTACTTCGAGACGGTGCCCTCCGGCGCGGTCGAGCTGGCCCTGTGGCTCGAGGCCGACCGACACGGTCACCTCCTCGACGCCGTGACCCAGGAGAACCTCGACAACCAGCGCGACGTCGTCAAGGAGGAGAAGCGCCAGCGCTACGACAACCAGCCCTACGGCAACGCCCTGATCGACGTCTACGCCGCCGTCTTCCCGGACGGCCACCCCTACCACCACCCGACGATCGGATCGATGGAGGACCTCGACGCCGCGAGCCTCGAGGACGTGCACGCCTTCTTCCGGGCCCACTACGGCCCGGACAACACCGTGCTGACGCTGTGCGGCGACCTCACCGCGCAGGAGGGGTTCGCCCTGGTCGAGCGCTACTTCGGCGACCTGCCGGCCGGTGCCGCGCCGCGCCGCCCCGCCCACGACCAGCTCGCCCCCCTCGACGCCCCGGTCCGCGTCGACCGTCGTGAGGTCGTGCCGAACGACCGCCTGCACGTCGCGTTCCGGCTGCCCGTCGACGAGACCGACGAGTTCCTCGCCGCGGCGGTGGCGCTGGACTGCATCGGTGGCCTCGCGACGTCACGGCTGGTGCGCCGGCTGGTGCGCCGCGAGCAGATCGCGCTCGGCGCCCACGCGACCGCGTGGGGCTTCGTCGACGGCGCCTCGCTCGGCTTCGTGGTGCTCGACGTGGCACCCGGCACGGACGCGGCACTGGTCGAGGCGGCCTTCGTGGAGGAGCTCGAGGGCTTCCTCGAGCACGGCCCGACCGGCATCGAGCTCGAGGCGTCGCTCGCCCAGTCCGAGCGCTCCTGGCTCTCGGCGCTGGCCAGCCAGGAGGAGCGCGCCGACCTGATCAGCCACCACCTCCTGCTCCACGACGACCCCGACGTGGTCAACACCCATCTGGACCGGCTTCGCGACGTGAGTGCCGAGCAGGTCGTGGATGCCGCCCGCCGGTGGCTGCGCCCGGACAGCCGGGCCGTGGTCGCCTACCTCGTCGCCGCCGACGGCGCGGCCGGAACGCAGGACGTCGCATGAGCGCCCCTCGCCCCGAGGTCACCCCGCCGAGGCCGTGGGCCTTCCCCGCCCCGGTCGAACACGTGCTGCGCAACGGCGTGCGGGTGCTCGCCCACGACCTGCCCGGCCAGTACGTCCTGTCGCTGCGGGTCGTCGTGCCGGCGGCGCTGTCGGCCGAGGAGGCCGGCAAGGAGGGCATCGGTGCGATGACGGCACGGCTGCTCGACGAGGGCACCGCCTCCCACGGGTCCGAGGAGTTCGCCGAGCTGATGGAGCGCCACGGCATGGTGCTCGGCGCGGGCGTCTCCGACGGAGGCCTGCTCGTCGACGTCGACGTGCCGCAGCGGCACCTCGCCACGGCGGCGGCGCTGGTCACCGAGGCACTGGCCGAGCCGGTGTTCCCCGAGGACGAGGTCCGGCGCATCCTGCGCAACCGGCTGGCCGAGATCGAGCAGGAGCGCGCCTCGTCGGCGCACCGCGCGGCCCGTGAGCTCGCCCGCACCCTGTGGGACCCCGCCGACCGGGCCAGCCGCCCGACGGGTGGCACCACCGAGACCATCGGGTCGCTCACCCGTGACGACCTGGTCGAGTTCCATGCGACCACCGTCGGGCCGCAGGGTGCGACGGTGGTGCTGGCGGGCGACCTCACCGACGTCGACGTCCCCGGGGTGCTGGAGGCCACGCTCGGCACCTGGTCGGCGCCTCGGCACCGCGCCTCGGCACCGCCGGTCGCCCCGGTGCCCGCCCCCGATGCCGCCCGCGTCGTCGTCGTCGACCGCCCCGGCTCGGTTCAGACCGAGATCGCCGTGGGTCGCCCCGGCCCGGACCGGTCCACGCCAGACGGCTGGGCCCCGTACCCCGTGCTCTCCTTCGTGCTCGGTGGCTCACCGAGCGCCCGGATCGACGCGGTGCTGCGCGAGGAGAAGGGCTACACCTACGGCATCCGCAGCTCGTTCCGGCCGCGGGTGGCCGGGGGGTCGTTCGTCACCTCCGGCTCGGTGCGTTCCGAGGTGACCGGCGAGGCGGTCGAGATCCTGCTCGGCATCCTCGATGCTGCCCGTGACGGTTTCACCGACGCCGAGGTCCGCTCCGGCGTCGACTACGTCGGCAAGACCGCGCCCGGGCGCTACGCCACCGCGGATGCCGTGGCCGACGAGACCGCGGCGCTCGCCCTCGAGCGGCTTCCGCTCGACTTCACCACCCGCAACCTGCGTGCCGTCGCCGGGCTGGGGCGCGACGACCTGGACGACGCGTTCCGGCGGGTGGCCACGGGGGAGTGGAGCGTGGTGCTCGTGGGAGACGCCTCGACCGTGGTTCCGGCCCTGCACGGTCGGGTCGGTGGGCCGGTGAGCACGGTTGGCCTCTGAGCCCGGCGGGTCCCGCTCGGTCGTCATGGGCTCTCCCATCGGTCGGCTCGAGCTGGTCGAGACAGGGGGTGCACTCGTCGCCATCCACTTCGACGCCCCGGCCGATGGCTCGCCGCAGCACGAGCGCGGCGGGTCGGCCGTGCTCGCGCAGGCGCGCGATCAGCTCGCCGAGTACTTCGCCGGTGGCCGTCGGACCTTCGACCTTCCGCTACGACCGTCGGGAACCGCATTCCGGCGACGGGTCTGGGAGGTGCTCGCGACGGTCCCGTGGGGCACGACGACCACGTACGGAGCCATCGCCGACCGGCTCGGCCTGCCGCCGGGAGCCTCGCGGGCGGTCGGAGCCGCGAACGGTGCGAACCCGCTGCCCGTCGTACTGCCCTGCCACCGGGTCATCGGTTCCGACGGCACCCTGACGGGCTACGCCGGCGGGCTCGAGCGCAAGGCCGTCCTCCTGCGGCTCGAGGGCGTCGCGACCGAGGCCGACCAGGACGCCCTGTTCTGAGGGCGACGGCCCTTCAGGTGCCGATCCGGGCCAGCACCTCGTCGTGCAGGATGCCGTTGGTGGCCACGGCGTTGCCGCCCCACGGCCCGTCGGCCCCGGCCAGGGACGTGAACCGGCCCCCGGCCTCGGTGACGATCGGCACCAGGGCCGCCATGTCGTGCAGGCCGAGCTCCGGCTCGGCAGCGATGTCGACCGCGCCCTCGGCGAGCAGCATGTAGGACCAGAAGTCGCCGTAGGCGCGCTCGCGCCAGCAGGCACGGGCCAGGTCGAGCACCTCCTCCTGACGGTCGACGGCCCCCCACGACGTCCAGCTCGAGCAGGAGATCGAGGCGTCGTCCAGCTGCGCGACCTTCGACACGTGGATCTGCCGGGCGGAGGTGAGGCTTCGGCCGGCCCACGCGCCCGAGCCGAGCGCCGCCCACCACCGGCGGCCCAGCGCCGGGGCCGCGACCAGCCCGATCACCGGGTGACCGTCGTCGACCAGGGCGATGAGCGTCGCCCACACCGGGACCCCGCGGACGAAGTTGTGGGTGCCGTCGATCGGGTCGACGACCCACTGCCGGGGGCTGGACCCGGTGGGCGCGAACTCCTCGCCGATGACGGCATCGCGCGGCCGGGTGCGCCTGAGCTGGGCGCGGATCAGCTCCTCGGCGTCGCGGTCGGCGTCGCTGACGAGCGTGAGGTCGGGCTTGGTCTCGACCCGGAGGTCCTCGGCGCGGAACCGGGCGGTCGTGATGCGCTCGACGGCATCCGCGAGCACGTGGGCGAGGCGCAGGTCGTCGTCGTAGCCGGGCACGGGCCCCAACCTAGCGGGCGGTGGCCGAAGAATCTTCGGCCCGGCGACGATCCGGTCCCGCTTCGGTCACAATCCAGTCTCGGGCGCATTTAATGCTTCCGTTGGGACGATGCATGGTCTTTCATTGAGCACGCAGCGCCGGAGGGCGTTGCACTGCGAGTTGCCCCGATCGGGAGCGGCTCTGTACTCGGCCACCCGACCAACGGGTGGTGACACCACTTCACGTAGGAGGACATCCATGCGAGGAACCACTCGCACGGTCGCGGTCGCGGCACTTTCTGCCGTCGCACTGCTCGCCGCAGGTTGCGGCAGCGGCGACAGCGATGACACGGCGACATCGGCAGGCGCCAAGACGGGCGGAGAGATCACCGTCCGTGGCTGCAACCCGGAGAACCCGCTGGTCCCGAGCAACACCACGGAGACCTGTGGCGGCAACGTCATCGACGCCCTCTTCGCCAAGCTCGTCCACTACGACGCCGAGACGGCTGCGCCCAAGAACGACGTCGCCGAGTCGATCGAGACGACCGACAACCAGAACTTCACGGTGAAGCTGAAGAAGGGCTACAAGTTCCACGACGGCACCGAGGTGCTGGCCAAGAACTTCGTCGACGCCTGGAACTACACGGCCTACGGCCCGAACGCCCAGCAGAGTGGCTACTTCATGGAGCCCATCGAGGGCTTCGGCGACCTCCAGTGCGCCGGCACCGCCAACCCCGACGACCCGTGCGAGGGCTACACCCCGAAGGCCAAGGAGCTCACCGGCCTGAAGGTCGTCGACGATCTTACCTTCACGATCAAGACCACGGAGAAGGTCTCGAACCTCCCGGTGCGTCTCGGCTACTCGGCGTTCTCGCCGCTTCCCGACGTGTTCTACAACGACCCCAAGGCCTTCGGTGACAAGCCGATCGGCAGCGGGCCCTTCAAGCTTGACTCGTGGACCAAGGAACAGTCCATGGTGTTGTCGAAGTTCACT
>DASQEZ010000222.1:0-4028 GCA_035633415.1 Ornithinibacter sp.
TCAGGGGTGGAGGGCGTCGAACTCGGCCTCGGACACGGCATCCGGGTCGGCGTCGAGGCGCACGTGCGCGAGCAGTGCCTGCACGACGCGCAGCGCAGCGGCCGCGCGCTCGCCCCAGTGCGAGAGGTAGCTGAACTGCCACCACCACAGGGCCTCGACGGGGCGCCCGGCCTCGTGGTGGCTCAGCCCGTGACTGAGCGCCGACGCGATGTCGACGAGGTCGTTGCTGAGGTAGCCCACCGTGGGCTCGGGGTCGAGCACGGGGTCGGCGACGTCGGCGTACTCGTCGAGGCCCTCGAAGACGTTGGCGAGGCTCTCGCGCAGGGGGTCGACCTCGGCGTCCGGGCCCGGGTCCGGCTCGAAGCGGGCCACCGGCACGACGTCCTCGACGGCGCCGAGCCGCGCGCCCATGACGAGCACCTGGGACAGCGCCAGCAGCGCCATCGGCAGCGTGGCGTCGGGGGTGTTGCCGGCCGCGATCTCGCGCAGCGTGATGAGGTACATCCGGGCGTCGGCCGCGGACTCCTCGGCGAGCACGGTCCAGTCGTCAGACATCGAGCAGCCTCCGTCCTTCGAACGCGCGACCCAAGGTCACCTCGTCGGCGTACTCGAGGTCACCGCCGACCGGCAGCCCGGACGCGAGCCGGGTGACCCGCAGCCCGAACACCTTGAGCATCCGCGAGAGGTAGCTGGCGGTGGCCTCGCCCTCGAGGTTGGGGTCGGTCGCGATGATCACCTCGGTGACGACGCCGTCGCCGAGCCGGGCGAGCAGCTCGCGCACCCGCAGGTCGTCGGGGCCGATGCCGTCGATCGGGCTGATCGCGCCGCCGAGCACGTGGTAGCGACCGCGGAACTCACGGGTGCGCTCGATCGCGACGACGTCCTTGGGCTCCTCGACCACGCAGATCGCGTGCACGTCACGCCGCGGGTCGAGGCAGATCCGGCAGCGGGTGGCCTCGGCGACGTTGAAGCACAGCTCGCAGAAGCGCACCCGGGCCTTGACCTCGGTCAGCGAGAGCACGAGCCGGTCGACGTCGGCAGGGTCGGCCTGCAACAGGTGGAACGCGATCCGCTGCGCGCTCTTGGGACCGACGCCCGGCAGCCTGCCGAGCTCGTCGATGAGGTCCTGGACCGCGCCTTCGTACACACGACGAGACTACGACCTCGGGCCCACCGTGTCCCCCGCCGCCGCGCCCGGATGCCGGAGCGGCCCACGAGTTCAGGCGCGGACGAGCACGTAGTCGCCGGCCTCGACGAGCGCCGCGGTGACCTCGGCGTCGGTCAGGTCGCGCTCGGCGACGACCGTGACCACCGACTGCCCGCCGTTGACCACCTCGACCTCGGCGTCGAGCACGCCGTCGAGGGCCAACAGCTCTTCGCTGACCGCCCGGGCACAGTGCCCGCAGGTCAGCCCGGTCGCCTGGAACCGCTGGGTGCTCGACATGGTGGTCCTCTCCTCAGATTCCGACCGCCGCACCGGTGGACTCGGGCGGCAGCTCGTTGTAGGTGTCGGCACGCTCCTGGCCGGAGAGTGCCGCGATGGCGTCCATGACCTCGTCGGTGAGCAGGCGTCGCGCCTTGCCCGCCGGCAGGTCGGCGAAGGACGCCGGGTAGATGGGGCGGCCGAAGGAGACCCGCACCTTCGCGCGTCGCGGGAACCGGGCGCCGATCGGCTGCACCTGGTCGGTGCCGACCAGTCCCACCGGCACCACCGGCACCCCGGCGGTGAGTGCGAGCCACGCCACCCCGGTGCGCCCCTTGTACAGGCGCCCGTCGCGCGATCGGGTGCCCTCGGGGTAGATGCCGAATCCGCGGCCCTGCTGCAGCACGAGCAGCGCGGCGTCGAGCGACTCCTGCGCCGCCCGGGAGGAGTGCCGGTCGACCGGGATGGCGTTCGACCCCTCGAAGAACCCACGCCGGATGGCGCCGCTCATGCCGGTGCCGGTGAAGTAGTCGGACTTCGCGAGGAAGCTGACCGGCCGCGGCGCCGCGATCGGGATCGCGAAGGAGTCGATGAACGACAGGTGGTTGCTCGCGAGGAGGACGCCGCCGGTGGGCGGGACGTTCTCGGTTCCGGTGATCGTCGGTCGCCAGATCGCCTTGGACAGCGGTGCGACCACGCTGTGGCTGATGCGGTAGGAGCGAGCGCTCACGTGGGGTCCTGCGCGATGACCGTGCCACCGAGGATGCGCTCGACCACGGGCACGCCCACGTCGGTGAGGTCGTCGATCGACTCGTCGTCGTCGCTGATCGCCGTGTCGTCGACGACCCGCTGCTCGCTGACCGTCTCCGCCTCGACGGCCACCGTGGCCCTGGCTCGCTCCAGCGGGCTGGCCCAGGTCGGCGCCGTGTCGGGCGGGGGCGGGGCGTCGGACCAGCTGGCCGGTTCGCGGGTGCGGGTGGGGGTGGGGGTGGGGGCGCCGACGGGGGCCGGGGCCGAGAGCGCCGTGGTGGCCGCCCCGGGCGGGCCCGCGGGGCCGGTGGCCCCGGTACCCGTGACGGACGACCCGGCACCCGGCGCCACACCCGATGCCGGGTCGTCGCCGCCACCGGCGGCCGCCGCCGCGTGGCGATCGGACGGTTCGGACGGTGCGTACGCCGACCCCGGCAGGGCGGCCGGCACGACGTCGTCGGACGGGATGCCCTCGACCCGGGCGTCGACGCCGAGCACGTCGATGAGCGCCTGGCGCACGTAGTCGGCGTGGGCGCCGCGGCGGAAGGTCTCGGCCAGCCCCACCGTGGAGATGCCGAGCAGCACCCGCTGGCCGTCGTAGTCGAGCACCTGGGCGTTCTGCGAGACGAAGGTCCAGGTGACCCGCTTGTGCCGACTGAGCCACTCCAGCACGTCGGGCCAGGAGCGGCGCAGGGCGTCGGTGTCGAGGCCGCCGGGACCCTTGGGATGCACCACCGGGGCCGGCTCGGGCTCGGCGACCGCCGCAGCAGCCACCGGCTCGGGCTCGGGTCGTGAGGGCGCCGGCTGCGCGGTGGCGGCCGGCTCGTCGCGGTCCGCCGGCCGACCGGGCTCGGCGGTGTCGTCGGACGCGGGCTGCGGTGGCTCGGACACCGGGGCCGCAGCAGCCGGTGCGGCGGCGACCGGCGGTACCGGCGCGGCGGCCGCGGCGGGCGCGGCAGGCGCGGCGGCCGCGGTCGGCACCCCGCCGACGTCGAGGCGACGCTCGAGCCGGTCCAGGCGTGCGGCGTACCCGGCCTCGCCGGCGGCACCGGGAAGCAGGATGCGTGCGGCGATCAGCTCGAGCTGGAGCCGCGGCGCGGTGGCGCCGGTCATCTCGGTGAGCCCGGAGTTGACGACGTCGGCCGCTCGGGAGAGCGCGCCGGGGCCGAACGCCGCGGCCTGGCGCCGCATCCGCTCGAGCTGGTCCTCGGGCACGTGCCGCAGCACCTGGCCGGCACCGTCGGGCAGGGCCGCCACGACGATCAGGTCACGCAGCCGCTCGAGCAGGTCCTCGACGAACCGGCGCGGGTCGAGCCCGGTCTCGACCACCTTGTCGATCGCCCGGAAGACCGCCGCGGCGTCGCCGGCCGCGAACGCGTCGATCGAGGCGTCGAGCAGCTCGCCGTCGGTGAAGCCGAGCAGGGCCGCCGCCGACTCGTAGGTGAGCCCCTCGGGGCCCGAGCCGGCGATGAGCTGGTCGAGCACCGACAGCGAGTCACGCACCGAACCGCCGCCCGCGCGCACCACGAAGGACAGCACCCCCGGCGCCACCGCGACGTCCTCCTTGACGCAGAGCTCCTCCATGTACGCCTGCAGCCGCGCGGGCGGCACCAGGCGGAACGGGTAGTGGTGGGTGCGCGAGCGGATGGTGCCGATGACCTTCTCGGGCTCGGTGGTCGCGAAGACGAACTTCACGTGCTCGGGCGGCTCCTCCACGATCTTGAGCAGCGCGTTGAAGCCCTGCGGCGTCACCATGTGCGCCTCGTCGATGATGTAGATCTTGTAGCGGCTCTGCGCGGGGCCGTAGGAGGCCCGCTCGCGCAGGTCACGCGCGTCGTCGACACCACCATGGCTC
>DASQEZ010000223.1:0-8189 GCA_035633415.1 Ornithinibacter sp.
GCCCCTGGCCCCACGGCCCCACCCGCGCCAGCAACCTGATCTGCCTGTGCCGACGCCACCACCGCATCAAACAACGACACCGCTGGCACCTCACCCTGACCCCCGACGGCATCGCCACCTTCACCGACCCCACCGGCAAGGTCCGCACCACCCACCCCGCCGACGCCCTGCACACCACCGTCCTACCCGACGTCACCCGCCCACCCAGCACGCCGGCCGGCACGACGACACCGGCAGCGAGCACCAGCCGGGCCCGCACCGCCCTGCCCGAGGGCCCGCACAGCGAGCTCGAGTTCCTCCTCGAACACCTCGCCGCCGCTGCACCAGGCCGCACACCGACACCGGTGACCACCTGGCGCGACCAGCACGGACGGCACCGGATCGAGATCCTCCCCCGACAAGGCCTCACCCTGCTCGCCCCCGCTCAGCACTGGCCCTGCCAACGCACCTGACGACGCGCAACCCACCGCAACCACGACCACGAGCCGCCGCCCTTCTGACCCGGCCGGCCCCCCGACCGCCCGACCGGCGAGGCGGTCGGCTCAGGCCTTCGCGAAGGCGCCTGCCTCCAGCATCTGCTCGACCATGTCCTCGATCGTCACCTTCATCGGCCGATAGGTCAGGCCCAGCTCGCGCCGGCTCTTGGACGTGTCGGCGCGCCACGGGAAGCCGACGTTGCGCGAGACGAACCGGCGGGTCTGCCCCACGGCGGGCGCCACGAGCCACAGGAGCCCCTTCGGGATCGCCCGGTTCGGCAGCGGCAGCCGGTCGCCGAAACGCTCGCGGAGGGTCTGGCCCAGCTCGAGGATGGTCGTCTCGTGCCCCGACACGATGTTCCGCCCCGACGCGTCCGGTAGGAACGCCGCCGCGAGGTGGGCCTGCGCGACGTCGCGGACGTCGACGACCCCCATCCCCAGGCGGGGGGCCCCCATCCGCATCGTCCCGTCGCCGAGCGACTTCACGATCGCGAAGCTGTCCGACGTCGGCTGCGGGCCCGCGGCCGGTCCGATGACCAAGGAGGGGTTGACGGCGACCAGCCGCCAGCGGTCCTGGGCGTCCGCGATGCTCCAGGCCTCCCGCTCGGCGACCGTCTTGGAGTAGCTGTACGGCTGGTGGTCCAGCGAGGAGGTGGTGTTCCAGACCTCCTCGGTGAGCCGGCCACCGGGCGCCTGCGCGATGTCCGCGACGTCACCGTAGATGGCGACGACCGAGCTGGTCAGCACGACCCGGGTCACCGACGCAGTGGCGTCGGCCGTCTCCAGGACGGTCCGGGTCCCCAGCACCGCCGGGTCGACGAGCTCCTTCTGCGGGTCCTTCACGTCGTTCTTGAACGGCGACGCCGTGTGCAGCACCACCCGGCACCCCGCCATCGGCTCCGCGTACGACCCTTCCTCGAGCAGGTCCGCCCGGAAGAACCGCAGTGTGCCCGGGCCGGCGTCGGCCATGTCGACCAGGTGTCGCAGCCTGCTCGTCGCACCGGGGTCGCGAACCGTGGCGTGCACGGTCGCGCCCGCGTCGAGCAGCCCCTTGAGGATCCACCCGGCGACATAGCCGGTCGCGCCGGTGACCAGCACGGGGTGGGTCGTGTCGATGTCCACAGCGGGTCCCCCTCGGTGAGGCGTCTGCCGTCAACGGTACTGACGAGAGCCGGCGGTGGACAGGCCAGCCCGTACCGGAACAGCCCAAGGGGACGCACGGACCCGGTGGCGAGCGAGGCGCGCCTTGATCGTCATTTCGATGAGCGCCGCCGACACCCGGCGACGTTCGTAGCATCGACACCACGAACCGAAGGAGACCACCATGCGCTACCTGCTGCTCATGAACTACGCCGAGCCCGCGCCGGGAGACATTCCGGAGGAGGCGATCCAGGAGACCCAGGACGCGTTCGGCGCATACGGCCGCGCACTGCAGGAGGCGGGCGTGCTCGTCGCCGCGGAGGTTCTCGCCTCGCAGGTCTCGGCCACGACCCTCACCCTGCGTGGTGGCTCGCTCGAGGTGCAGGACGGCCCGTTCGCCGAGACCAAGGAGGCACTTGCCGGAGTCTTCGTGGTCGACGTGCCCGACCTGGACGCGGCGCTCGGCTGGGCCGAGAAGTGCCCCGGTGCGCAGTTCGGCGTCATCGAGGTGCGGCCGACCGCCACCTCGTTCGTCGACGGCACGTGGACCGCGAGCTGCCCCCTGTGACCGACCCGGTCGACGCGGCGGCCCCTCACCGCGCCGCGCTGGTGCGGGCCGAGCTCGCGGCCCGCACCAGCTACGGCCGGCTGCTCGCGCTCCTCGCGGCGGGGACCCATGACATCGCCGGCGCCGAGGACGCCCTCGCCGACGCCTTCGAACGCGCGTTGCGCACGTGGCCGGTGAACGGTGTCCCCGACCGCCCGGACGCCTGGCTGCTCACCGTCGCACGCAACCGGCAACGCGACCGCTGGCGGTCGGCGGAGACGACCCGTACCACCGCGCTCGACACCGACGCCCACGCACCCGTCCACCTCGACCAGGTCGACCCGGATGCCGTGCCCGACCGCCGACTCGAGCTGATGCTGGTCTGCGCCCACCCCGCCATCACGCCCGGCGACCGCACGCCGCTCATGCTCAACACCGTGCTCGGCTTCTCCGCCGAGCAGGTCGGGCGGAGCTACGCCGTGCCCACCAGCACCATGGCGACCCGGCTGGTGCGCGCCAAGCGACGCATCCGCGACAACCGCATCCCGTTCCGCCTCCCCGACCGCTCGCACCTGCCCGAGCGGATGGATGCCGTGCTCGCCGCCGTCTACGCGGCGTACGTGATCGAGTGGTCGACCGGCGCGGGCGAGCGCGACCTGCCGCCCGAGGCGCTGCACCTCGCAGAGGTGCTCGCCGAGCTGGTGCCCGACGACCCCGAGGTGCGCGGGCTGGCCGCCCTCGTCGAGCTCTCGGCCGCCCGGCGGCCGGCCAGGCTCGGCGCGCAGGGTCGGTTCGTCCCGCTCGCCTCCCAGGACACCGCCCTCTGGGACGACGACCTCATCGCCCGAGCCCACGAGCACCTCCGAGCCGCGCACCCGGCACGGGTGCTCGGGCGCTACCAGCTCGAGGCGGCGGTGCAGGCCGTGCACTGCGCCCGGCGCGAGACCGGCCGCACCGACTGGCCCACCCTGCTCGACCTGCACCGGTCCCTCGCCGTGGTCGCCCCGAGCCTGGGCAGTGCCACCGCGCTCGCGGCGGTCACCGCGGAGGTCGAGGGCCCGGCCTCCGGCCTGGCCCTGCTCGACGCGGATGCCGGTCGCACCGTGCGCTTCCAGCCGGCCTGGGCGACCCGCGCCGAGCTCCTCGCCCGACTCGGGCGCGACAGCGAGGCCGCGGCCGCCTACGACCGGGCACTCTCCCTGACCCACGAGATCCCCGAGCGCCGCCACCTCGAGGCCCGCCGGGCCGCTCTCGGTCAGGGTGCGGGTGGCACGCTGGACGCATGACCGGACGTGACGGCATCCGCGTGCTCCTGATGTCCGACACGCACCTGCCACTGCGGGGCAAGGACCTCCCCCCGCCGCTGTGGGACGAGGTCGACCGCGCCGACGTCGTGGTGCACGCCGGGGACTGGGTCGACCTCGCCACCCTGGACCGGTTGGAGGCTCGTAGCCGCCGGTTGCTCGCCTGCTGGGGCAACAACGACGGCCCTGACCTGCGCGCCCGGCTGCCGGAGGTCGCGCGGGCCACGATCGCAGGGGTGCGGGTGGCCGTCGTGCACGAGACCGGCGACAGGGTGCGCCGCGAGGAGCGGATGCGCGCCACCTACCCCGCGACCGACCTGCTCGTCTTCGGGCACAGCCACATCCCCTGGGACACAGAGCATCTCGGGCTCCGCCTGCTCAACCCCGGGTCACCGACCGACCGCCGCCGACAGCCGAACTGCACCTGGATGACGTGCGTCCTCGCCGAGGGCGCGGTGAACGACGTCGTCGTGCACCGGCTCCCGAGACCTCAGCCGGGGGCGTCGGCGAAGCACAGGTAGGGCGTCACCCCGTCACGAACGGAGAAGCGCGCTGTCGGTGGCCCCGCCTAGTCTGGGCGAGCCGCGGATGCCGGCGGAGGCCGCAGCGCGCCATCCGCCCGACAGAGGGAGAGACGACGCGATGGCCACGAAGAGCGAGTCGACGGTGAGGTCGGCGGTCGCCGACCAGCACGACCTGATCCGCGTGCAGGGCGCCCGCGAGAACAACCTCAAGGACGTCAGCGTCGAGCTGCCCAAGCGGCGCCTCACCGTGTTCACCGGCGTCTCGGGCTCGGGAAAGAGCTCGCTCGTGTTCGCGACGATCGCCGCCGAGTCGCAGCGGCTGATCAACGAGACCTACAGCGCGTTCCTCCAGGGCTTCATGCCGTCCCTCTCGCGCCCGGAGGTCGACCACCTCGAGGGGCTCACGACCGCGATCATCGTCGACCAGGAGCGCATGGGCGCCAACCCGCGGTCCACCGTCGGCACGGCGACCGACGCCAACGCGATGCTCCGCATCCTCTTCAGCCGCCTCGCGGAGCCGCACATCGGCCCGCCCACGGCTTACTCCTTCAACGTCCCGACCCGCAAGGCCAGCGGGGTCATGTCGACCGACAAGGGCGGCCGCGTCGAGAAGGCCGTCGTGCGCGATGCCGTCTACCTCGGCGGCATGTGTCCGCGCTGCGAGGGCATGGGCCACGTCAGCGACATCGACCGCACCGCGCTCTACGACGACACCAAGTCGCTGCGCGAGGGTGCCCTGATCGTGCCGGGCTACTCGATGGACGGGTGGTACGGCCGGCTGTTCGCGGGCATGGGGCTGCCCATGGACACCCCCATCTCGGCGTTCACGGCCAAGCAGCTCGACACGATGCTCTACGCCCCGCCGACCAAGATCAAGGTCGAGGGGGTCAACCTCACCTTCGAGGGGATCATCCCCAGGATCCAGAAGTCGATGCTGTCCAAGGACCGCGAGGCGATGCAGCCCCACGTGCGCCGCTTCGTCGAGCGAGCGGTGACCTTCCAGGGCTGCCCGGAGTGTGAAGGCACCCGGCTGACGCCCGAGGCGCGGTCGTCGACGATCTCCGGCAAGAGCATCGCCGACCTGTGCGCGATGCAGATCAGCGACCTCGCCCTGTGGGTGAACGAGCTCGACGAGCCCTCGGTGACGCCGCTGCTCAAGGGCCTGCGGCACCTGCTCGAGTCCTTCGACGGGATCGGCCTGGGCTACCTCTCCCTCGAGCGCCCGGCCGGCACCCTCTCGGGCGGCGAGGCCCAGCGCACCAAGATGATCCGGCACCTCGGCTCCTCGCTCACCGACGTCACCTACGTCTTCGACGAGCCGACGATCGGGCTGCACCCCCACGACATCGCGCGGATGAACCAGCTGCTGCTGCAGCTGCGCGACAAGGGGAACACCGTGCTCGTCGTGGAGCACAAGCCCGAGGCCATCGCCATCGCCGACCACGTCGTCGACCTCGGTCCGGGAGCGGGCCCGGCCGGCGGCACGGTCTGCTTCGAGGGCACCGTCGAGGGGTTGCGCTCGAGCGACACCATCACCGGCCGCCACCTCGACGACCGGGCGAGCATCAAGGAGGCCGTTCGCCGTGCCTCCGGCTCGCTGGAGGTGCGCAAGGCCTCGACCCACAACCTGCGCGCGGTCGACGTCGACATCCCGCTCGGAGTGCTCTGCGTCGTCACCGGGGTCGCGGGGTCCGGAAAGTCCTCGTTGATCCACGGCTCGGTCGCCGGTCGTGAGGGTGTCGTCGTCATCGACCAGGGCGCCATCAAGGGCTCGCGGCGCAGCAACCCGGCGACCTACACCGGCCTGCTCGAGCCGATCCGCAAGGCGTTCGCGAAGGAGAACGGCGTCAAGCCGGCGCTGTTCAGCTCCAACTCCGAGGGCGCCTGCCCGACCTGCAACGGGGCCGGGGTCATCTTCACCGACCTCGGCATCATGGCCACCTTCGAGTCGCCCTGCGAGGAGTGCGAGGGCAGGCGCTTCCAGGCCGCCGTGCTCGAGTACACCCTCGGCGGCAAGAACATCGCCGAGGTGCTGGCGATGCCGGTGCTCGAGGCCGAGGCCTTCTTCGGCCCGGGCGGCGCGGCGGCCACACCGGCCGCGCACAAGGTGCTCGACCGCCTCGTCGACGTCGGCCTGGGCTACCTCAGCCTCGGCCAGCCGCTCACCACCTTGTCGGGCGGGGAGCGCCAGCGGCTCAAGCTGGCCACCCAGATGGCCGAGAAGGGCGACGTCTACGTGCTCGACGAGCCGACCACGGGCCTGCACCTCGCCGACGTCCAGAACCTCCTCGGCCTGCTCGACCGCCTCGTGGAGTCGGGGCGCTCCGTCATCGTCATCGAGCACCACCAGGCGGTCATGGCGCACGCCGACTGGATCATCGACCTCGGCCCCGGCGCCGGCCACGACGGCGGCCTCGTCGTCTTCGAGGGCACCCCGGCCGATCTCGTCGCCGGCCGGTCCACCCTCACCGGCGAGCACCTCGCGGCCTATGTCGGCGCCTGAGGCCCGTCACGGGTTCACCTTCGCCGTGGTCGCTCAGTCCACGGACCGGATCCGGCGCACCAGGACCGAGCCCAGGACGCTCACGGCGGCCGCCAGCAGGTACAGGCCCGGGTAGCCCAGCCCCAGCCCGAGCACCGTCGCGGCGAGGACCGGGGCGAGGACCTGCGGCATGGCGTTGGCGATGTTGATGACCCCGAGGTCCTTGGCCCGGTCAGCGGCGCCCGGCAGCACCTGCGTGATCAGGGCGAAGTCGACCGCCGTGTAGGCGCCGAAGCCGATGCCGAGCACCACCGCGCCGACGTAGGCGGCCGGCATCGTGGGGACGAACGCGAAGATCATCAGCGCGGTCGCGGCGATCAGGCCGGACCAGATGACGAAGACCTTTCGTTTGCCGACCCGGTCCGACCACCAGCCACCGACGAATGCCGTGACCACGGTGACCAGGCCGTAGACGGCGGTCAGGGTGAACACCGCGTCCTCGGCGGCGTCGTCGGAGAGGTTGACGGCGTCCTTGAGGTAGAAGAGCAGGTAGAGGATGAGCAGCGCGTTGCCGAGGTTCATGAGGAACCGGGTGATCCAGGCCCAGCCGAAGTCCGGGTGCTGGCGCGGGGAGACGTAGAACCCGCGAAGGAACGGCCCCCACCGGAACTCCGGTCGCAGCTCCCGGGGCAGCGGGATGTCGTGGGCGTTGACGGCATAGGGAAGCGTCGTGACGACGAGGACGACCGCGATGGTCAGGTAGCCGGCAGCGATGCTTCCGGTGGCGGCCGCGATTCCCGACCCGAGGACGACCCCGGCGGTCTGGGCGATGGCGAGCACGCCTCCCACGACGCCCCGGTCGCGGGTGGGCACCTGGTCGGGCACGGTCGCGGTGATGGCGGCGAGCATCGCGTTGAGGCAGGCCTGGGCCAGCGCCCACGCGAGCACCAGTCGCCAGACCGAGTCGGCGCCCGACAGCAGCAGCATGGCGCCCGCCCCGCCCAGGGCGCCGCCGAGCACCCAGGGCAGGCGGCGCCCCGTCCGCAAGGTCGTCCGGTCGGAGAAGGCCCCCCACACCGGGTTCAGCACCGTGGAGACGAGGGCCCCGACCCCGGTGACCAGGGAGAGAACCGCTGCCTTGTGGTCGGGTGAGATCGCCTCGGACTGCTGCGCCAGCAACACCTGGATGGGCCCGAAGAAGCCCGACCACAGCCCGATGCTGGCCAGCACCAGCCACGTCACCCAGAGCCGTGAGACCTTCTCGGTGGGTTCGCGCAGCGCGCGGTCGACCGGCTGGACCGGCGGGGTCACGCCGAGCCCGCGTGGTGGGCGCGGATGACGTCGGCGTACCAGCCGAAGCTGCGCTTGGGGGTGCGCACCAGGGTGTCGAAGTCGACGTGCACGAGCCCGAACCGCTGGGTGAACCCGTGGGCCCACTCGAAGTTGTCCAGGAGCGACCAGCAGTAGTACCCCCGGACGTCGACTCCCTGCCCGACGGCGTCGCCCACGGCGCGCAGGTGCGCGTCGAGGTAGTCGATCCTCGGCTGGTCGTCGACCACACCGGTCTCGTCAGGCCCCATCCCGTAGGAGCACCCGTTCTCGGTGATGACCAGGGGCGGGATGTCGGGGTACCGCGCGGCGAGCCCGACCAGAAGGTCGGTCAGCGACGAGGGGACCACCGGCCAGCCGAAGTCGGTGGTGGGGTAGCCGGCGATC
>DASQEZ010000224.1:0-10653 GCA_035633415.1 Ornithinibacter sp.
CGCCTCCTGCCCGATCACGGTCTGGTGCAGCAGCACGTGGTTGAGCACCGAGCCGAGCGCGTAGTTGGCCGTCGGGTCCTGGGCGGCCATCTCGACGGCCTCGCTGATCGCCAGACCCAGCGATCCGGGGGAGTCGGGGTCGCTGGCGAGCATCGTCCGCCCGGCCGCGGTGAGGTCCGAGGGGCTCGGGTGCACGGTGCCGCCGAAGGTCTCCATCATGATCTTGCGGTAGGGCTTGGCGTCGTAGGAGGCCCGCACCTGCCAGATCTCGCACTCGAGGTCGAACTGCGCGCAGGCGAAGGCCAGGGCGGTGCCCCACTGCCCGGCCCCCGTCTCGGTCGTCAGCTTCCGGATGCCTGCCCGCGCGTTGTAGTAGGCCTGCGGCACCGCGGTGTTCGGCTTGTGCGACCCGGCGGGCGAGACGCCTTCGTACTTGTAGTAGATCCGGGCCGGGGTGCCCAGCGCCTTCTCGAGCCGGTGCGCCCGGAACAGCGGCGACGGGCGCCACAGCCGGTAGACGTCCTGCACCTCCTGCGGGATGTCGACGTACTGCTCGGTCGTCACCTCCTGTGCGATGAGGTCCATCGGGAAGATCGCGGCGAGGTCGTCCGGGCCGACCGGCTGCCCGGTGCCGGGGTGCAGCGGGGGCGGGGGCGGGGTGGGCAGGTCGTGCAGGATGTTGTACCAACGCGTCGGCATCTCGTCCTCGTCGAGCAGGACCTTGTGGCGCAGTGGTGCGGACACGGCATACCTCTCCCTCGGCGGCGCGCCCCGGTGGCGGTGCCGTGGCAATCCTCGGGTCGGGCACCCGTGTGCACAAGGGGGTGCCCACGGGCAGGAACACCTGTGGGTGCGCGGTGGTTGACTACCCGGCAACGAACGACGAGGAGCGACACCGGTGAGCATGCAAGGGTGGCAGGCGCTACACAGCCTGAGCAGGGACTCCAGCGTCAAGGAGCGACGCCTGGCCCCGGGCACCACCAGGCGGGTCATGGGCTACGCCCGGCCCTACAAGGTGCAGATCGGCTGGTTCCTCGGCCTCGTGGTCGTCGAGTCGGTGCTCGTCGTGGCCACGCCCCTGCTGCTGAAGTCCCTCGTCGACGACGGCATCTACCCCCAGGACTCCGCGCTGGTCGTGCGGCTGTCGCTGCTCGTGGCCCTCATCGCGATCCTCGGTGCCGGGTTGACGCTCGTCGAGCGCTGGTTCTCCGCCCGCATCGGCGAGGGACTGATCTACGACCTGCGCACCGAGGTGTTCTCGCACGTCCTGCGCCAGCCGGTCGCCTTCTTCACCCGGGCCCAGACCGGTGCCCTGGTCACCCGCCTGGGCAACGACGTCATCGGCGCGCAGCAGGCCTTCACGTCCGTGCTGTCCAGCGTCGTCAGCAACGCCATCACTCTGGTGCTCATCGTGGCCGCGATGGCCACGTTGTCCTGGCCGCTCACCCTGGGCGCCCTGGCCCTGGTGCCGTTCTTCCTCGTTCCGGCGCGGCTGATGGGGCGCAAGCTCGCGAGCCTCGCGCACGAGCAGATGGTGCAGAACGCCGAGGTCGGCACCCGCATGACCGAGCGCTTCAACGTCGCCGGCGCCCTGCTCGTCAAGCTCTTCGGTCGCCCCGCCGTCGAGGACGAGGAGTATGCCGTCCGCGCCGCCAAGGTGCGTGACATCGGGGTGCGCATCGCGGTCAACCGGTCGATCTTCTTCGTCGCCCTCACCCTCGTGGCGTCGCTGGCCACCGCCATGGTCTACGGGGTGGGTGGCCTGATGGCCGTCGACGGCACCCTCACCGTGGGCACGCTGCTGGCGCTCACCGCGCTGCTGGCCAGGCTCTACGGCCCGCTGACCGCCATCTCCAACGTCCGGGTCGACATCCTCACGGCCCTCGTCTCGTTCGAGCGCGTCTTCGAGGTGCTCGACCTCCAGCCGCTCGTCGCCGAGGCACCCGACGCCCGTCCCGTGCCGGCCGGGCCGGTGCGGGTGGAGGTCGACGGTGTCTCGTTCTCGTACCCGTCGGCCGACGAGGTCTCGCTGGCCTCGCTCGAGACCACGGCGAGCGGCGACCGGCGGGGCAGCGGACCGGTGCTGCACGACGTGTCGTTCACCGTGGAGCCGGGCACCCTGGTCGCCCTCGTCGGGCCCAGCGGTGCGGGGAAGACGACGATCACCTCGCTCGTGGCACGCCTCTACGACCCCACCGCGGGTGCCATCCGGATCAACGGCCTCGACCTGCGCGACACCAGGGCGGAGTCCCTGCACGACGCCGTCGGTGTCGTGACCCAGGACGCCCACCTCTTCCACGACACGATCCGGGCCAACCTCGCGTACGCCTCGCCGTCGGCAACCGAGGCCGACATGGTCGCGGCCCTCACCGCGGCGCAGGTATGGTCGCTCGTCGACTCTCTGCCCTCGGGGCTCGACACCGTCGTCGGCGACCGCGGGCACCGGCTCTCCGGGGGCGAGAAGCAGCGGCTCGCGATCGCCCGCCTGCTGCTCAAGGGGCCCGGCCTGATCGTCCTCGACGAGGCGACGGCCCACCTCGACAGCGAGTCGGAGCAGGCCCTGCAGCGGGCTCTCGACCACGCGCTGCGCGACCGGTCGGCCCTGGTCATCGCCCACCGGCTGAGCACCGTGCGGCACGCCGACCTGATCCTCGTCGTCGACGACGGCACCGTCGTCGAGCGGGGCACCCACCACGAGCTGGTCGCCTCGGGTGGGCTCTACAGCGAGCTCTACCGCACCCAGTTCAGCGAGGAGCTCGGCGAAGCCCTCGACGCCCGCAGCTGACCGGCTACTCGTCCTCCTCGTCCCAGATCCGGGTCTTCTTGGGCTTGGGCGGGTACTTCTGCGGGTTCTCGGCGCGCAGCTCGCGTCGGATGCCGAACCACACGAGCACGAAGCCGAGCGCCATCGTCAACCACCACTGGTAGGCGTACGCCAGGTGCGGCCCCAGGCTGCGGTCGGGCTCCCCGAGCGCCTGCGGTCGCGCGGCCGTCGAGCCGCCGGGCAGCGTCTCGGACTCCAGCAGCACGTAGCCCGGGAGCACCGCGCTCGACCCCAGGGCCGCCGCGGCATCGGGGACGTTGAGGTTGGCGACCTGACCGGCGGGCAGCGCGCGGTTCCTGGACGCCTGGCCCGGGCGCACCCAGCCCACCACCTCGACCTCGCCCTCCGGCGCGGGCACGACGTCCGGCAGCACTCTCGCGCCACCCTGGGACTCGGCCACCCACCCGCGGTCGACGACGACGTCCGGTCCGCCGGAGGCCGGTCGCAGGGCCCACAGCACCTCGTAGCCCGCCTCGCTCTCGCGGGGGCGGTTGCGCACGTAGACCGGCCCCCCGGTATACGACCCGGTGACGGTGACACGGGTCCAGTCGTCGTCCGGGTCCAGCCCCGCGGGGGTGAGCACCGACGTCAACGGCACCGGGGTGGCGCGGTAGTGGGCGTCGAGCCGCTCGTTGCGCTGCGCCTTGGCCTCGTGGCGGTGGTACTGCCACCAGCCCAGGTGGTAGCACGCGACCGCGACCAGCGCCGCGAGAAGGAGGGCGCCCAGCCAGCGAGGTGTCACGAGCCGCCTGAGCACGTGGCCACGGTACGCGACGTACATTGGTCGCCTATGACCGACCTCCCAGCACCTCGCCTCCTCGACCAGTTCGGGCGGGTGGGCCGCGACCTGCGCGTCTCGGTCACCGACCGCTGCAACCTGCGCTGCTCCTACTGCATGCCCGCGGAAGGCCTGGACTGGCTGCCGAAACCGGAGATGCTCACCGACGACGAGCTGGTCCGGCTCGTCACGGTCATGGTGGGTCTGGGTGTCACCCAGGTGCGGCTCACCGGGGGTGAGCCCCTGCTGCGCCGCAGCCTCGTCGGCGTGGTGCAACGGATCGCGGCCCTCGAGCCCCGGCCACGGATCGCCATGACGACCAACGGGATCGGGCTCGACCGGCTCGCGGCGCCGCTGGCGGCGGCCGGTCTGGACCGGGTCAACGTCAGCCTCGACACCGTCGACCCCGAGCACTTCGGCCGGCTCACCCGCCGCGACCGCTTCAACGACGTCGTGTCCGGCCTCAAGGCCGCTGCGGACGCCGGGCTCACCCCCGTCAAGGTCAACGCCGTCGCCATGCGTGGGGTCAACGACACCGACGTGCCCGACCTGCTGCAGTGGTGCCTCGACCGCGGCTACGAGCTGCGGTTCATCGAGCAGATGCCCCTGGACGCACAGCACGCCTGGGACCGCTCGCAGATGGTGCCGCAGAGCGAGATCCTCGAGCGGCTGGGGGAGCGCTTCGGGCTCACCCCGGTGCCCGACCGGGGGAGCGCGCCGGCCGAGCTGTTCCTCGTCGACGGCGGGCCGCACACGGTCGGGGTCATCGCCAGCGTGTCCGCGCCGTTCTGCGGCAGCTGCGACCGGGTCCGCCTCACCGCCGACGGCCAGCTGCGCAACTGCCTGTTCGCCCGGCGAGAGGTCGACCTGCGCGGCCCGATCCGGGCGGGGGCCACCGACGAGGAGCTCGCCGACCTGGTCATCGCGGAGATGTGGGTCAAGAAGTCCGGGCACGGCATCGACCGTGCGGGCTTCGAGCAGCCGGACCGGCCGATGTCAGCGATCGGTGGCTGAGCCGGCGGAGTCGTCGGGGGCCCGGGTGATGGCAGGAGTCGGGTCGACCACGGGAAGCACGGGTCGCACCCGACCGGTGACGCGCGGCATCACGGCGTTCGCGGCGACGACGGCGAAGAACGGCAGGAACACCGCTCCCGCGGCGAAGATCCACCGGTACCACGCGTCGATGACCACGAGCAGCACGAAGCAGACCGTGCGGATGGCCATGGTGAACAGGTACTGCTTGAGCCGCCTCACCTGGTCCTCGGTGCGCGCCTCGGGCGCGCTCGTCACCGACTGGACGTCGTGGTGGTGACGGGTCGCGGACACCCGTCCACTGTATGTCTCGCGGCTCCGGCTACCCAGCGGTAGTCCACTAGGTTCGACGGCATGAGCGAGCCACGCACCGTCCTCGTCACCGGCGGCAACCGCGGGATCGGCCTCGCGATCGCGCGGTCGTTCGCCGCTGCGGGCGACCACGTCGCGGTGACCCACCGGTCCGGCGACGCCCCCGAGGGCCTGGTGGGGGTGCGCTGCGACGTCACCGACACGGCATCCGTCGACGCGGCGTTCACCGAGGCCGAGGAGAAGCTCGGCGGCCCCATCGAGGTGCTCGTCGCCAACGCCGGCGTCACCAAGGACGGCCTCCTCATGCGGATGAGTGACGACGACTGGAACACGGTCATCGACACCAATCTCGCCGGGGCCTTCCGCTGCGCCCGGCGCGCGAGCAAGGGGATGATCCGGCTGCGCCGGGGCCGCATCGTGCTCATCTCGAGCGTCGTCGGGCTCTACGGCGGCCCGGGGCAGGCGAACTACGCCGCGAGCAAGGCCGGCCTCGTCGGCCTGGCCCGCTCGATCACCCGTGAGCTCGGTGGCCGCGGCATCACCGCCAACGTGGTCGCGCCCGGGTTCATCGAGACCGACATGACGGCCGCGCTCCCCGAGGAGACCCAGAAGACCTACAAGGCAGCCATTCCCGCCGGGCGCTTCGCCAGCACCGACGAGGTGGCCGCGGTGGTTCGCTTCGTCGCCTCCGACGAGGCCGCCTACATCTCCGGCGCCGTCATCCCCGTCGACGGCGGCCTCGGCATGGGTCACTGAGCCGGCTCCGGCCAGACCGCACCAGCACGTCCGCCCGCACGACCCGTACCGACCCGTACCGACCCCAGCGAAAGGTCCGCCCCATGTTGCTCGAGGGCAAGAAGCTGCTCGTCACCGGCGTCCTCATGGACTCCTCGATCGCCTTCCACGTCGCGCGGCTCGCGCAGGAGCAGGGCGCCGAGGTGGTGCTGACGTCGTTCGGACGCACCATGAAGATCACCTCCGCCATCGCCAAGCGGCTGCCGCAGACCCCACCGGTGGTCGAGCTCGACGTCACCAACGACGACGACCTCGCGGCCCTGGCCGACCGGGTCCGTGAGCACGTGCCGCACCTCGACGGCGTCGTGCACTCGATCGGGTTCGCTCCGCAGGGCGCCTTCAACTTCATGGAGGCGGGCTGGGACGACGTCGCCACCGCCGTGCACGTCTCTGCCTACTCGCTGGCCTCGCTGACCAAGGCTGCCCTGCCGCTCATGGGCGCGGGCAGCAGCGTCGTCGGACTCACCTTCGACGCGCGGTTCGCGTGGCCCGTCTACGACTGGATGGGCGTCGCGAAGGCCGCGTTCGAGTCGACCAACCGCTACCTGGCGCGCGACCTCGGCCCCAAGGGCATCCGCTCGAACATCGTCGCCGCAGGGCCGATCCGCACCACGGCTGCGAAGTCGATCCCCGGCTTCGAGCGGTTCGAGGAGGAGTGGGGCAGTCGATCCCCGCTCGGCTGGGACGTCAACGACGCCGAGCCCGCGGCCCGCGCCTGCGTCGCCCTGCTCTCCGACTGGTTCCCCGCCACGACCGGCGAGATGGTGCACGTCGACGGCGGCTTCCACGCGATGGGCGTCTAGCCGGTTCGTCGGCGCAGGTCGCCGGCGTCGCCCCCACCGCCCACTAGGCTCCCCGGGTGAGCAGCCAGCCCGCGCAGACCGGAGAGACCCCGCCCGGCGTCGCCACCCGCGAGGTGCGCGTCCTCGAGGGGCCGAACCTCTACTTCCCCCGCCCGGCGGTGAAGGTGACGCTCGCCCTCCCCGGGTACCTCGAGGCCCCCGTCGGCACCCTGCGCGCGGTGTCCTCCGCAGTGGGGCTGCGCCGTGGGCAGCCCGGTGCACCCGGGTCCGAGCAGCGCCAGCAGGTGCTGCTGCGCGTGGTCGAGCGGGTGGCCCGCGCGCTGGCCATCGAGGTCGGCACCCGCCGGCTCGGCGTGCGCACCCGGGCGGCCAACGAGACCGACGTCGTCGTGTGCGCCTTCGTCTGGCGCCACCGAGCCCGGGCGGAGGCGCTGGGTGCCGCCATCGGCCTGGTGCTCGCCGACCTCCTCGCCGGTCGCCCCTTCCCGGATGCCGTGGCCGACCGGGCCGTCACGGTCGCCGCCGCGTCGCCCGAGGGAGACGGGCCGCGGCTGGTCACCCCCCGCATCCCGGTCGCCTCCGTCACGGGCACCAACGGCAAGACGACGACGACCCGGCTGCTCGCGCACATCTGCATGACCGCGGGCCTGCGGACCGGGTGGAGCTCCACCGACGGCGTCGTCGTCCAGGGCGAGGTCGTCGAGCCCGGTGACTACTCCGGCCCGGCCGGCGCGCGGGCAGTGCTGGAGACGCCCGGCGTCGAGATCGGCATCCTCGAGACCGCTCGCGGTGGGATGCTGCTGCGCGGAATGGGCGTCACCCACAACGACGTCTCGGTGGTGACCAACGTCTCCGCCGACCACCTGGGTATGCAGGGCATCGACACGGTCGACCAGCTGGCCGAGGTCAAGGCGATCGTCACCCGGGTCACCAGGCCGCAGGGCTGGGTCGTGCTCAACGGCGAGGACCCGCGGGTGTGGGCGATGCGCGCCGGCATCCGGGCCCGGCCCTGGGTCTTCACGGCCGACGCGAGCGCCCCGGCGGTGCGCGAGTCGCTCGGCGACGGGGGCCGGGCGCTGACCGTGCTCGACGGGTACCTCACCGTGCTGCGGCCGGATGCGGCGCCCGATCGGTTGGTGCGGGTGGTGGACCTTCCGATGGCGCTGTCCGGGCTGTCGCACCACAACGTGCTCAACGCCCTCGCCGGTGCCGCGGCGGCACTCGGGCTCGGCATCGACCGGACCTCCGTCGTCGAGGGCCTGCGCTCCTTCCGGCCCGACGACGTGCTCAACCCCGGCCGGATGAACACCTACACCGTGCCGCTCGACGACGGCGATGTCACGGTCGTCATCGACCTGGCGCACAACGAGGCCGGCCTCGAGGCGCTGCTCGACGTGTCGCGCGGGCTCGTGGCGCCGGGGGGACGGGTGCACCTGGCCCTCGGCACCGCCGGCGACCGCACGGACGACATCCTGCGGGCCCTCGGCGAGATCGCCGGTCTGCGCGCCGACCATGTCGTGGCCGCGCACAAGGCCCAGTACCTGCGCGGGCGCACCCCCGAGGAGCTCGAGGGGCAGCTGCGGGTCGGGCTGGCCCACGCCGGGGTCGGCGACATCGCGTCGTACCCCACCGAGCTCACCGGTCTGCAGGCACTCCTCGAGGCCGCCGACGAGGGCGACGTCGTGGCCGTCATGTGCCATGCGGAGCGGCCCGAGATCGTGGCCTGGCTGCACGAGCAGGGCGCGACCGCCGACGACCCGGACGACATCCGCCGCAAGGTCGTGCGCGCGCGCGGCGAGCACGAGTGCGAGGACGAGATCACCGCCCTGTGGGAGCTGCCTGATGCGACGGAGCGGGTCGAGGCGGCAGCGGCGCTGTACGACGCGCACCCCGGCGACGCCCGGATCGCCTACGAGTACGCCGGCGCCCACGACAGCGCCGGCGACGAGGCCGCCGCGGTGCCGCTCTACGAGGCGGCCCTGTCCGCCGGGCTGCGCGAGCCGCACCGGCACCGCGCACAGGTGCAGCTCGCCTCGAGCCTGCGCAGCGTGGGTCGGCTCGACGAGGCGGTTGCCGTCATCGACGACGTCGCGGCCCGGCACCCCGAGAGCCTCGGGGTCGCGGCCTTCCGCGCCCTGGCGCACCACGACGCAGTCGGGGCCACCCGGGCGCTGTCCGAGCTGCTCGCCGCGGTCGCTGCCACCAGTACCGACCCGGACGTCGTGCGCTACCGCCGGGCCATCACGGCCTACGCGGCAGACCTCCACGACTGACCGGGTGTGTGCCGCCCTGACGGCTGGTCGCCCGGCCAGGTGCTCGCTTGTCCGTCCGTCGACGCACGAGCGGACCTGTCGCGATCACGGCTTGGCCGAGCTACGTCCCTCGGCGTCTGCCGTGCTGCTGCCGCGCAGGATGGCCGTCATCTTCTTGCCCCTGGCCAGCTCGTCGACCAGCTTGTCCAGGTAGCGGATCTGCTGCATCAGCGGATCCTCGATGTCCTCCACCCGGTGCCCGCAGATCACGCCCGTGATGAGAGAGGCGTTGGGGTTCATCGCCGGGGCCCGCGCGAAGAACGTCTCGACGTCGACCTCGTCGGTGAGGACGCGCGCGAGGCCGACCTCGTCGTAACCGGTGAGCCACGAGATGAGCTGGTCCACCTCCGCCTTGCCGTGGCCCTTGCGCTCCGCCTTGGCGACGTAGTGCGGGTAGATGCTGGCGAAGCTGGTCCTGAAGATGCGGTGTCCGGCCATCGTCGGTCCCTTCGGTCGGGCGGGTGGTCAGTCGGTGGGCGGGGGCGGCTCGATGTCCCGGGCCGCCGTGTCACCGGCCTCCCTCGCCTCCTCCTGGAGCGTCTCCGGGTCGAGGTCGGGGTCGCCCACCGAGTCACGGGTGTGCGTGCCCGGCTGGGCCTGCTTGGTCATCGACTCCAGCTCCGACATCACCGCCGCGTGCTGGTCGACGGTGAGCACCACGATGTCGCCGGGGTTCGCCCGGGCCATGACGTGCCGCACGGCCTCGGTCTCGTCCAGCACGATCTCGACCTGGCGGCAGCGCACACCGGGCTCGCCGATCCGGCTCCGAACCCCTTCGGCGACCAGGTCGGCGGTGAACCCGAGCTCGCGGCCCCGAAGCCGCTGGTCCTCGCGCACGACGACCACGTCGAAGTGTTCCGCGGCGACGGCGCCGAGCTCACGCATGTCGCTCTCGCGCCGGTCACCGGCGGTGGCGATCATGCCGATCCGCGAGATCTTGCCGAGGTCGGTCTGGCCGGCCTTCATGGCGGCATACCGCTCCAGGAACTCGCCGAGGACGCGCATCCCGGGCGCGTTGTGGCAGTAGTCGACGATCACGTCGACGTTGTGGACGTTGATCTGGTTCATCCGGCCGGGGGAGAGGTAGTACGACGTCGTGAAGGTGCGCAGCCCCTGGCGGATCTCGTGCAGTCCGGCACCGCTGGCGAACGCCGCACCGGCCGCCGCCATCGCGTTGGCGACGTTGAACAGCGCGGTGCCGCCGAAGGTCGAGGGCAGCAGGTGGGTCCACGCCAGCTGCATCGAGCGGCGGCCGTGACGGATGACGATCATGTCGCCGCGCTCGGTGCGGTCGAGCACCACCGCCCGGCCGCCGTTGCGGCAGTGGTTGTCGACGAAGTCGCGCACCCGGCTGCCCGGCTCCTCGAGGCTGAACCAGACCACCGAGCCGGAGCAGCGTCGTCGCATCCGGCGCACCAGCGCGTCGTCGGCGTTGAGCACCGCGAACCCGACCCGCGGCACCGCCTCGACGACGACGGCCTTGACGTCGGCGAGCTGCTCGAGGGTGTCGATTCCGCGCATGCCGAGGTGGTCGGGTGCGACGTTGGTGACGACGGCGACGTCGTTGCGGTCGTAGCCCAGCCCCTCGCGCAGGATGCCGCCGCGTGCCACCTCCATGACCGCGAAGTCGACGCGCGGGTTCTGCAGCACCATCCGCGCCGAGCGCGGGCCGGAGGCGTCGGCCTTCACCACCAGGCGCTCGTCGATGACGATGCCGTCGGTCGAGGTCATGCCGACCTGCCGCCCGACGCCCTTCATGATGTGCGCGATCATCCGTGCGGTCGTCGTCTTGCCGTT
>DASQEZ010000225.1:0-14273 GCA_035633415.1 Ornithinibacter sp.
GCCCCTGGCCCCACGGCCCCACCCGCGCCAGCAACCTGATCTGCCTGTGCCGACGCCACCACCGCATCAAACAACGACACCGCTGGCACCTCACCCTGACCCCCGACGGCATCGCCACCTTCACCGACCCCACCGGCAAGGCCCGCACCACCCACCCCGCCGACGCCCTGCACACCACCGTCCTACCCGACGTCACCCGCCCACCCAGCACGCCGGCCGGCACGACGACACGGGCAGCGGCAGCGAGCACCAGCCGGGCCCGCACCGCCCTGCCCGAGGGCCCCCACAGCGAGCTCGAGTTCCTCCTCGAACACCTCGCCGCCGCTCCACCAGGCCGCACACCGACACCGGTGACCACCTGGCGCGACCAGCACGGACGACACCACATCGACGTCCTCCCCCAGAACCCGACCATCGTCCTCGAACTGAGCGACCACTGGCCCTGCCAACACACCCGACGACCCGCACCCCACCACGACCACGACCACGACCCACCGCCCTTCTGACCCGGACTCGACCCCTCGGAGAGCGACGTGTCGCGGACCCCGTTCGGCCCCGTGCTCGCCCCCACGTACGGTGACGGGATGCCTGACACCACCGACGTCCCGACCGAGAACGTGCTCATCCTGTCCTGCCCCGACCAGCGCGGCATCGTGGCGACGGTGACGGCGCTGCTCTTCGAGCACGCCGCCAACATCGAGGAGAGCCAACAGTTCCTCGACGTGCGCACCGACCAGTTCTTCATGCGGATCCGCTTCTCGGTCGAGATCGGTGGAGCCTCGGCCCAGCGGTGGCGCGAGCTCTTCGCCCCGGTGGCCACCACACACGGCATGGACTGGTCGATCCGCGACGCGGCCACGCCCTACCGCGCGCTGCTCATGGTGAGCCGGTTCGGGCACTGCCTCAACGACCTGCTCTTCCGCTGGCGGTCGGGAGCGCTCAACATGGAGATCCCCGCGGTCGTGTCGAACCACCGCGACCTCGAGCCGCTGGTGAGCTCGTACGGCATCCCGTTCCACCACCTACCGGTGACGCCGGAGACCAAGCCGCAGGCCGAGGAGTCGCTGCGCTCACTCGTGCGGGAGCACGACGTCGACCTCGTGGTGCTCGCCCGGTACATGCAGGTGCTCTCGGACGACCTGACTCGCGACCTGTCGGGCCGGGTCATCAACATCCACCACTCGTTCCTGCCCTCGTTCAAGGGCGCCAAGCCCTACCACCAGGCGTTCGCCCGCGGGGTCAAGCGGGTCGGGGCGACGGCGCACTACGTGACGGCCGACCTCGACGAGGGGCCGATCATCGAGCAGGACGTCGTGCGCGTGGACCACCGGATGACTCCGGAGGACCTGGTGCGCGCAGGCGAGGAGGTCGAGTCCCGGGTGCTCGCCCGCGCCGTGCGGTGGCACTGCGAGTCACGGGTGCTCCTCAACGGGGACCGCACGGTCGTCTTCAGCTGAGCGGGCCGTCGGGCGGCCGGTCACCACCGCAGTGGGTGCCCGTACGGTCACGCGTGCCGGTGCGGCAGGTGCGGCAGGTGCGGGTGCGGCAGGTGAAGCAGCACCCGCGGCAGGTGGACGTGACGCCGTGCGCGGGGGGTGGTCTCCGGGCGCTCGTGCGACGTGGGCGTGAGGGCGGCGGCGATGCCGGGGGTGATCATGTGCATGTTCTGAGGAGTCGGCGACCCCGACCACTGATACATCGGACCCGGCGCGTGCCCTCAGGAGGACCCGCTGTCCTGCGGTGTGGCGGCGTGACCTGGTCGGCCGTGCGTGCGCCGGTCCTGCTTCATCTCGGCCTCGAACACGTGCCGCCTGCCGTCCATCAGCTGCTCGCGGGCGGAGTGCTCGTGCGCCTTGAACGCGGCGTAGTACCCGTCGTCGTACTCCTCGACGACCTGGAACGACCAGCGACCGGGCAGGGTGTTGCGACCGACGAGGTCGGTGTCGATGCGGTCGGCGAGCTCGCCGTGACCGGCCTCGCGCAGCATCTCGACGGCCTGACCGAGCGCGAGGTCGGCCATTCCGCACTTGCGGTGGAAGTCGTAGAGCTGCCCGCGGGCGTCCTCGACCACCTCCAGGGCCTCGGACAGCTTCCCGAGCGCGGCGACGGTCGCGTCGCTCGTGCCCGCGGGGCGGGTGTGGGCCTCGTCGACGGACATGGGAGCCAACCTACGACGCGGATGCAGTGCCACGGCCGCCGCGTGACGGCCGGTCAGCGGCGTCCCCGGCCCCCGGGCCTGCCTGTGGAGAACTCCGCGGCCCGATCGACGATTCTCGGCAGGGTGGAGCCATGAGCTTCGACGACCTCCCCGAGAACTGGTCCGACCTCCCCCTCGACACCCCCGGGCTCGCCGCCGACGTGGCCGACCTGGTGGTCGGACACCGCGACCGGCTCGGCGGCTGCGTCGGGCTCGTCCTGACCCGGGCCGACCTGACGATGAGCCAGCCGGCCGTCATCAACGACGTCGACGACACCGTGGAGCCCGAGGAGCTCCGGCCCTTCCTCGTGCAGCTGTGCCGCATGGTCGCAGAGACGGGAGGTGCGCTCCTGTTCGTCCGCGGCCGTGAGGGGTCGGTGCTGCTGACCGACTCGGATCGGCGCTGGCACCAGATGGCGACAGACGCCTGCCGGGCCGGCGGAGTGGCGCTGGTGGGTGCGTTCCTCGCCACCCCGGCGGTGGTGCGAGCGTTCCCCGAGCCGCTCGAGTCGGACCCCGTCGACGACCTCGCGTCGTGACGCCCCAGTCAGCACTCGATGACGTTGACGGCGAGACCGCCGCGGGCGGTCTCCTTGTACTTCACCATCATGTCGCGGCCGGTGTCGCGCATGGTCTTGATCGCCTTGTCCAGGGAGACGATCTGCTTCCCGTTGCCGCGCAACGCGATCCGCGCGGCGGTGATGGCCTTGACCGAGGCGACGGCATTACGCTCGATGCACGGGATCTGCACCAGCCCGCCCACCGGGTCGCAGGTGAGCCCGAGGTTGTGCTCGATGCCGATCTCGGCGGCGTTCTCGACCTGGTCGGGGGTGCCACCGAGCACCTCGGCCAGCGCCCCGGCGGCCATCGAGCAGGCCGAGCCGACCTCACCCTGACAGCCCACCTCGGCGCCCGAGATGGAGGCGTTCTCCTTGTACAGGCTGCCGATCGCCGCGGCGGTGAGCAGGAAGCGCACGACCCCGTCGTCGTCGGCGCCGGGCACGAAACGCGTGTAGTAGTGCAGCACCGCGGGGATGATCCCGGCCGCGCCGTTGGTGGGCGCCGTGACGATCCGCCCACCCGAGGCGTTCTCCTCGTTGACCGCCAGGGCGTAGAGGGTCACCCAGTCCATCGCGGCGAGCGGGTCGCCGGGGTGCTCGCCGCGCAGCTGGGTGGCCAGGCGTGGGGCGCGTCGCTGCACCTTGAGGCCGCCGGGCAGCACGCCCTCGGAGCGGCAGCCGTTGTCGATGCACTCCTGCATGACCCGCCACAGGTGCAGCAGCCCTTCGCGCACCTCGGCCTCGGTGCGCCACGACAGCTCGTTGGCCATCATCACCCCGCTCACCGGCAGTCCGGTCTCGGCGCACTGCTCGAGCAGCTGGTCGCCGGTCGTGAACGGGTACCTCACAGGGGTGTGGTCGGGCACGATCACGTTCTCGCCGACCTCGTCCTGGTCGAGCACGAAGCCGCCGCCGACCGAGTAGTACTCGCGCTGGCGCAGCGGCACCTCGCCCTCCGTGGGCTGCGCGGCGGCGTACGCCGTGAACCGCATGCCGTTGGAGTGGAAGGGCAGGCGTGCCCGGCGGTGCAGCACCACGTCGGTGTCGACGGCACACACGACCTCGTGGGTGCCGGCCAGGCGCAGCCGCCCGGTGGCCCGCACCTCGTCCAGGCGCGGGTCCGCACGCCTGGGGTCGGTGGTCTCGGGCGACTCGCCCTCGAGCCCGAGCACGACCGCCTTCAGCGAGCCGTGCCCGTGGCCGGTGACACCGAGCGAGCCGAACAGCTCGGCGCGCACGCGCCCGACCTGCTCGAGCAACCCGTCGGCGCCCAGCCCCTCGGCGAAGGTGTGGGCGGCCCGCATCGGGCCCACGGTGTGCGAGCTGGAGGGGCCGATGCCCACGGAGAAGAGGTCGAACGCGCTGATGGCCATCGCCGCACAGTGTGTCAGGTCGTGACCCCCTTCGGGGAGGCCCGAGCCTCGGCTCCGGTCGCGGCAGCCGGGCTGCGTCGGCGCGACCCGCTACGGTCGGGCGCGTGAGCGCACAGCAGGCCCAGGGAGAGCTCCCGGGCATGCCCGCGCCCCTGTACGCCGCGAGCCCCAGCAAGCTGCTCGCCCACCTCGACTGTCCCCGCCGCTACCGAATGCAGTACCTCGACCGGCCCGCGCCCGAGAAGCGACGCCAACGGGCTCACACCTCGCTCGGCAACGCGGTGCACAACGCGCTGCGCGACTGGTGGGACCTTCCCGAGCGCACCCCCCAGGCCGGGGCCGGCCTCGTCGACCGGGCGTGGATCGACGTGGGTTTCCGCGACGGTCAGCAGTCGCGGGAGTGGCGCGAGCGGATGCGTTCGGCCGTGACGACCTACCTCGCCGACGTCGACCCCACGACCCAACCGGTGGGCGTCGAGCGCACCGTGTCGTTCGTCAGCGGTGACCTGCGACTGAGCGGGCGGGTCGACCGGCTCGACGACCGCGACGGAGAGCTCGTCGTCGTCGACTACAAGACCTCCCGGGTGCCGCCCACCGACGACGACGCCCGCACCTCGCTGGCCCTCGGGCTCTACGCCGCGGCCGTGTGGAAGATGTTCCGCCGACGAACCCTGCGGGTCGAGCTGCACCACGTGCCCAGCGGCACCGTCGCGGTCCACGAGCACACCCCGCAGTCGTTGGCCCGCAAGGTCGAGCAGGCCCGCTCGATCGCCCGCGACGCCCGGCGGGCCGACCTCGACTTCGCCGCGAGGGGCGCGGCGTCCGAGCTCTTCCCACCCCGCCCCGGTCCGCTGTGCGGGTGGTGCGACCTGCGGGCGCACTGCCCGCAGGGGCAGGCGGCCGGCCCGGAGAAGTCCGACTGGGCCGCACTCGAGGAGCCGGCGCCCGCCGGCGGCCGGGTGGCACGCGCAGACGCGTGAGTGGGGGCCCTCTCGTCGGTGCGGTGTGGAAGTTTGGGTCGCATGGAGCAACGCGTGTCGTTCGTGACCCTGGCCGTGCGTGACGTCGGGAGGTCTCGTTCGTTCTACGTCGACGGGCTCGGGTGGGCGCCCGAGCTCGACGTGCCGGGCGAGGTGGTGATGCTCGTCGCGGGCGACCGGCTCGTGCTGGCGCTGTGGGACCGCGCGGCGTTCGAGGAGGAGGTCGGCGGCCCGGCCCTCGAGGGCGCCGGCATCATGCCGATGACCCTGGCGCACAACGTGGCCACCCCGCAGGAGGTGCGCGACGTGCTCGAGCTCGCCCGGGCGGCCGGGGCGCACGCCTCGGAGCCGGTCGAGCGGGAGTGGGGTGGGTTCACCGGTTACTTCGTCGACCCCGACGGCTTCCGCTGGGAGGTCGCCTGGAACCCCGGGCCGATCGGTGTGCGAGTGGTGCCCGACACCGACGTCGACGCCCGCCCGTGAGCAGGGTGCAGCCGAGGCGCACCGACCGGCTTCTCCTACGGGGCTGGCGCGACGGCGACCGCGGCGCGTGGGCGGCGATGAACGCCGACCCGGAGGTGATGCGCTACTTCCCCGCCCCGCTGACCCGGGAGCAGTCCGACGCGATGCTCGACCGGATGAACATCACGCTCGAAGAGCAGGGCTGGGGGCTGTGGGCGCTCGAGCGGCTCGACACCGGCGAGCTGATCGGCTTCACCGGGCTCGCGGTGCCCGGGCACGACCTGCCGTTCCTGCCCTGCGTCGAGGTGGGGTGGCGACTCGCGCACTCGGCCTGGGGCCGGGGGTTCGCCACCGAGGCGGCGCTCGAGGCGCTGCGGGTGGGCTTCGACGAGGTGGGGCTGGAGGAGGTCGTGTCCTTCACGGCTGCCGTCAACATGCCCTCGCGGGCGGTGATGGAGCGACTCGGCATGGCGCGCGACCCGGCGGACGACTTCGAGCACCCGGCGATTCCGCCGGGGCACCCGCTTCGCCCGCACGTGCTCCACCGCATCCGCTCGCAGGCGGTGCGGAGGGACCGGTCGGTCAGGCGCTGACGGCGCGGCGCGAGTGGTAGGTGCGCAGGTTCTCGCTGAGGATGCCGCGGATCAGGTCGGCCTCCGGGGTGTCCTGCGCGTCGACGCTGGCGAGCAGGTCGTCGATGTCCGCGGGGGTGCGGTAGTGCTGCAGGTCCGAGCGGAGCTTGTTGAGGGCTGCGCGGGCCTCACGGCGCTCACGGAGCTCGTCCTTGACGGTGTTCCAGAGTGTTGAGGTGGTCATGCATCCAGTCTGCGGATTCGTAGTCCATGCGTCCAATGAAATCGGAACATGTGTCATATGCACTATCGTCATGGGTATGGACACCGATTCGCTCCGCTGGTTCCAGCTCGTCGCCGACGGCTACACGGTCACCGAGGTGAGCGACGTGTTCGGGGTCAGCCAGCCCGGGGTGTCGCGGGCCCTGGCCCGGCTCGAGCGGGAGGTGGGCACCCCGCTGCTGCGCCGTTCGGGCCGGGTGCTGCGGATGACGCACGCGGGCACGGCGTTCAAGCGGCACGTCGACAGCCTGGTCAACGACCTCGACGACGGGCTGGCGGCGGTCGACGAGCTGGTGGACCCCGAGGGCGGGGTCGTCACGCTCGCCTTCCCGCTCAGCCTCGGGTCGTGGCTCGTGCCGGGGCTGCTGCGGGCCTACCGCGAGGAGCGCCCGAGGGTGCGCGTCGTGCTCCAGCGCACCGCGGTCGGCGAGAGCGGCGAGGTGTCCCAACAGCTCGCGACCCGGCGGGCCGACGTCGAGCTCACGACCCACCGCGTCACCGGCCCGGGTGTCGAGTGGCGCCGCATCCTGGTCGAGCCCCTCGTGCTCGCCGTGCCGATCACCCACCCCCTGGCCGGGCATGACGAGATCTCGCTGGCCGACGTGGCCGGCGAACCCTTCGTCATGCGCCGCGGGCCCTCGGGCATGCGCTCACAGACCCTCGCACTGTGCGCGGCCGCGGGCTTCGAGCCCCGGACCGCCTTCGATGCCGACGACCTCCCGACCGTGCGAGGCCTGGTGGCCGCAGGGCTCGGTGTGGCGGTCGTCCCGGCGATGGGCCTTCCGGTGCCGACCACGTTCGCGCGCACCCGGATGCTTCCCCTGACCGACCCGGACGCGGAGCGCGAGGTCGGGGTCGCCTGGGTCACCGGGCGCCCGCTGCTGCCCTCGGCGGAGTCGTTCCGGCGGTTCCTGCTGACCGGCGACGCGGCGGCGATCCTCGGGTGAGAGAATCGGGTCCCGTCCCGCGGACCCATGGAAGGCCCCCTGATGGCGCCCAAGCGCAAGGCCACGATTCTCGCCCTCGCGAACCAGAAGGGCGGGGTGGCCAAGACGACCTCGGTGGCCTCGCTGGGAGCCGCGTTCGCGGAGCACGGCCGCCGGGTGCTCCTCGTCGACCTCGACCCGCAGGCCTGCCTCACCTTCAGCCTCGGGGTCGACCCCGACGCGGTCGAGTCCTCGATCCACGACGTGCTCATCGGCGGCACCGCGATCAAGGACGTCGTCGTCGGCTGTGAGGAGGGGGTCGACCTGGTACCCAGCACCATCGACCTCGCGGGCGCCGAGGCGGTGCTGCTGTCCCGCCCAGCACGCGAGTACGTGCTCCAGGGCGCCCTCGACGACGTCAAGCGCGACTACGACATCATCGTGCTCGACTGCTCACCGAGCCTGGGCGTGCTCACCCTCAACGCGCTCACTGCCGCCCACGGCCTGATCATCCCGATGCCGTGCGAGATGCTCAGCCACCGCGGCGTCGGGCAGCTGCTCGACACGGTGCGCGACGTCAAGAAGATCCTCAACAAGAAGCTGCGGGTGCTCGGCATCCTCCCGACCCTCTACGACGGGCGCAGCCTGCACTCCCGCGAGGTGCTCGAGGACGTCGGCGGGCGCTACGACCTGCCGGTGCTGCTGCCCCCGATCCCGAAGACGGTGCGGTTCGCCGAGGCGCCGGCGGTGGGGCGCTCCATCCTCTCGACGGCCCGCAGTTCCAAGGGTGCCAAGGCCTACCGCGAGGTCGCCGCCGGAATTCTGAACGGGCTCTGACCGACATAGAGTTGGTGGATGCCGACCACGACCCCCGCACTCATCGCCGACTCCGCGACCTCCGGTTTTCACCAGGGCACCATCGAGCGGCGCGACCTGCGCCCGGACGACATCCGGATCGCCATCTCCTTCGCCGGGATCTGCCACTCCGACATCCACACCGTGCGTGAGGAGTGGGGCCCGGCCCACTTCCCGCTCACCGTCGGCCACGAGATCGCGGGCACCGTCGTCGAGGTCGGGGACGAGGTCACCCGCCACTCGGTCGGCGACCGCGTCGGCGTCGGCTGCCTCGTCGACTCCTGCGGCCAGTGCGAGCCCTGCAAGGACGGCATGGAGATGTTCTGCACCAGGCCGTCGGTCGGCACCTACAACGCGCAGGGCTACGACGGCGAGTGGACCATGGGCGGCTACGCCCAGGAGGTCGTCGTCGGCGAGCGCTTCGTGCTGCGCATCCCCGACGCCATGGAGCTCGACGTGGCCGCGCCGCTGCTCTGCGCCGGCATCACCACCTACTCGCCGCTGCGCAGGTGGGGTGCGGGCACGGGTCGCTCCGTCGCCGTCGTCGGTGTCGGCGGCCTGGGCCACATGGGCGTCAAGATCGCCGCGGCCATGGGCGCGACCGTCACCACGATCTCCCGCTCGGACGCCAAGGCCGACGACGCCCTCGCACTCGGTGCGACGACACACATCGCGTCCTCCGACGTCGAGGCGATGAAGGCGGCCCGCGGCACGTTCGACATCGTGCTCAACACCGTCAGCGCCGACATCCCGATCGCCGACTACGTGCGGCTGCTCAAGCCGTCCGGCGTCGTGGTGAACGTCGGCCTGCCGCCGGCTCCCTACTCCATCCCTCCCGGCTCGCTCATCGGCGGCAACAAGGCCGTCGCGGGCTCGCAGATCGGCGGCATCGCCGAGACCCAGGAGATGCTCGACTTCTGCGCCGAGCACGGCATCGCCGCGACCATCGAGGTCGTCGACGCGGCCGACGTCGACGCCGTCTGGGACCGGGTCGTCGAGGGCGACGTCCGCTACCGCGCGGTCATCGACACGAGCACCATCACGGGCTAGTCGAGCCGCACGCGCTCCCCGTGGCGCGGGACGACCGCGCACCAGCCGAGCTCGTCGCCCACCCGCCGGGCCAGGGCGTCGGCGGCCTCCTGCTCGCCGTGCACCACGTAGACCGCCTGCGGGGCGGGGTCGCACCGGCCGAGCCACTCGAGCAGCTCATCGGCATCGGCGTGGACCGAGAACTCCTCGTCGGCGACGACCTCCGCACGTACGGGCACGTACCGGCCGTGGATCTTGACCTGCCGGGCGCCCGAGAGCAGGTCGCGGCCACGGGTGCCGACGGCCTGGTAACCGGTGAGGACGACACAGTTGCGTGGGTCCCCGAGCTGGTGCGCGAGGTGGTGCACGACCCGGCCACCGGTCGCCATCCCCGACGCCGAGATGATGACGCAGGGGTGCTTGGGCTCGTTGAGCGCCTGCGACTCGGTGGCGGTCCGCGAGATCCGCAGGTCGGGCACCCCGAAGGTGCGCGGGTCCCAGCCCCGGGGCAGGAGGGTGGGGTCGACGTCGGCCAGGGCCCGGCGGTAGACCTCCAGGGCCCGCAGCGCCATCGGGCTGTCGACGTGGACCGGCACCGTCGGCACCAGCCCCTGGGTCATCAGGGCGCCGACACGCAGCAGCACCAGCTCCGTGCGGTCGATCGCGAAGGCCGGGACGAGCACGCTGCCCCCGCGCGCGACGGTGCGCCTGATCGCGCTCGCGAGCACGTCATCGGCGGGGTCGGTCGGCGGGTCGGGGTGGGTTCGGTCGCCGTACGTCGACTCCACGACGACCACGTCGGCCCGTGGCGGGTTCTCCCGCCGGGGGACGAGCGGGTGGTCGGGGCGGCCCAGGTCCCCGCTGAAGAGCACGCGTGCCCCGTCCGCGTCGAGCAGGGCGCTGGCGGCGCCGAGGATGTGGCCCGCCGACCGCAGGGTCACCGTGACGTCGTCGGTGAGCGGCACGTCGTCGTGCAGCGGCACCCGGTGCAGCAGCGGCAGGGTGCGCTCGACGTCGGCCGCGTCGTAGAGCGGCAGGGCGGTCTCGTGCCGGGAGGTGCCCGCCTCGTTGGCGTAGGCGGCGTCCTCCTCCTGCAGGTGCGCGCTGTCGCGCAGCACGATGCCCGCGAGCTCGGCCGTCTCGGAGGTGCACAGCACCGGGGCGTCCAGCCCACCCCGCACGAGGCGGGGGAGGTAGCCGCAGTGGTCGAGGTGGGCGTGGGTGAGCACGACCCCGTCGAGCGTGGCCGGGTCGACGGGGAAGTCGTCCCAGTTGCGACGCCTCAGCTCACGCAGGCCCTGGTAGAGGCCGGCGTCGACGAGCACCCGTGACGCTGCGGTCTCGACGAGCAGGCGGCTCCCGGTCACCGTGCCGGCAGCCCCCCAGAAGGTCAGCGTGGGGCTGGTCACGACATCGATTCTCGTCCTCGCGAGCGCCACTGGACAGGGCCGCGGGAGCCTCGTGCCTCACATCCTGCGGTCGGGCGCGGACGACGAGGGCCGCACCGGCAACCGGTGCGGCCCTCCTCGTCGTGCCCGGGTCAGCTGGCGGTGTCGCCCGAGGGGCTGCCACCGCGGGTGCGCCGGCGGCTGCGGTTGCGCTTGGGGCGGTCGGCACCCTCGGTCGGTGCGTCGCCGTCGCGCGATGCCGGTCGCGAGCTGTCACTGCGCGACTCGCCCCCACGGCCACCACCACGGTTGTCGCCCCCACGGCCACCACCACGGTTGTCGCCACCGCGCCCACCGCGGTCGCCGCCGGAGGACGGACCGCGCCGGCCGGCGCCCTTGCCGGTCTCGCCGAGGTCCTCGAGCACCTCGGCGCCCAGGCCCTCGCGGGTCTGCTGCGCGCGGGGAAGGCGGCCCTTGCTGCCCTCGGGGATGTCGAGGTCGGAGTACAGGTGGGGTGAGGAGGAGTAGGTCTCCTGGGGCTCGGGCATGCCGAGGTCGAGCACCTTGTTGATCATCGCCCAGCGGTGCAGGTCGTCCCAGTCGACGAAGGTGACCGCGATGCCGGTGTTGCCGGCGCGGGCGGTGCGCCCGATCCGGTGCAGGTAGGTCTTCTCGTCCTCGGGGCACTGGTAGTTGATGACGTGCGTGACGTGCTCGACGTCGATGCCGCGGGCCGCGACGTCGGTGGCCACCAGGATGTCGACCTTGCCGTTGCGGAACGCGCGCAGCGCCTGCTCGCGGGCGCCCTGGCCCAGGTCACCGTGGATCGCCGCGGCGGCGAAGCCACGCTCGGCGAGGTCGTCGGCCACCTTGGCGGCGGTGCGCTTGGTGCGGCTGAAGATGATCGTCAGGCCGCGCTCGCGGGCCTGGAGCATGCGGGCGAGCATCTCGACCTTGTCCATCGCGTGGGCGCGGTAGACGAACTGCTCGACGGCCTTGACCGTGTGCGCGTTCTCCTGGTCGTCACCCATCGCCCGGATGTGCGTGGGCTGGCTCATGTAGCGGCGGGCCAGCGCGACCACGGCGCCCGGCATCGTGGCCGAGAACAGCATCGTCTGGCGCGACGCGGGCGTGAGGGACAGCAGGCGCTCGACGTCGGGGAGGAACCCCAGGTCGAGCATCTCGTCGGCCTCGTCGAGCACGACGACGCGGGCGTGACCGAGGTCGAGGTGGCCCTGCTTGGCGAGGTCGATCAGGCGACCCGGGGTTCCGACGACGACCTCGACGCCGCGCTGCAGCGCCTCGACCTGCGGCTCGTAGGCCCGGCCGCCGTAGACGGTGAGCACGCGCACGCCGCGCTTCTTGCCGGCCCGCTCGAGGTCCCCCGCGACCTGCACGGCGAGCTCGCGGGTGGGGGCCACGGCCAGGGCCTGCGGCTTCCCGGCGAACGGCATCGTCGCGAAGGCCTCGTCCTTGGGGGAGGTGACCCGGTTCAGGATCGGGATGCCGAAGCCGAGGGTCTTGCCGGTGCCGGTCTTGGCCTGGCCGATGATGTCGTGGCCGGACAGCGCAACCGGAAGGGTCATCGCCTGGATCGGGAAGGGGCTGGTGATCTTGTGCTCGGCGAGCGCGTCGACGATGTCCTGGTGGATCGGGAAGTCGGAGAACGAGGCGACGGGCGGGGCCTCGAGCACCGTCTCGGCGACGGTCTCCTCGAGGGTGGCCTCGGCGGCGCTCTCGTCGTCGGGCAGTTCGGTGGTGGCGTCGGTGACGTCGGTCATTGGTCTCTTCCGGTCGGCGGGCGCTCGTGCGCCTGCTCAGGGGCTGTGGGCCGATCGGAGGTCTTCGGGAGCGGGCTGCGTCCGGGACACCGGGCGCTCGCCGCGTCAAGGAAATCGAGTCTTCGTGCCGACCGGGCACCGTGGGACACCCGCCACTCTACCGTTAGGCTCCGCAGCCATGGAGCACACGTCGATCGAGGACCCCGCCTACCACGCCGCCGTCGTGGACCTGCTGGGCGTCCTCGCGTACGGCGAGCTGACCGCCTTCATCCGGATGGCGGTCGACTCCGACCTGGCGCCCACGCTGCACCTCAAGTCGTCGATGGCGGGCCTGGCGAACACCGAGTACGTGCAGTACACGGTGCTCGTCGAGCACATGCGGTCGCACGGCATCGACCCGGATGCCGCGATGGCGCCCTTCGTCGTGCCCTTCGCCGCCTACCACGAGCGCACCAGGCCCAAGGGCTGGCTCGAGGGCCTGGTCAAGGCCTACGTCGGCGACGGCATCGCCAAGGACTTCTACCGCGAGATGTCGGTCTTCGTCGACGACGACACCCGTGAGGTCATGGCCCGCGCCCTCGACGACGCGGGGGAGTCGGACTTCGTCGTCGGGGTCGTGCGCGACACGCTCAAGACCGACCGCACCGCGAGCGGGCGGCTGGCCCTGTGGGGGCGGCGGCTGATGGGCGAGGCGCTGTCCCAGGCGCAGGCCGTGGCCGTCGAGCGCGACGCGATGTCCGCCCTGCTGGTCGGGGGTGGGGTCGACCTCGCCGAGGTGGGCCAGATGTTCACCCGCCTCACCGACAACCACGCCCGCCGGATGGCGCGCCTGGGCCTGTCCTCCTGAACCTCGCACCCACGAGCAGCGGCCCCCGACCTCGGGAAGGACGGGGGCCGCTGTGCTGCGGGTCGGCTCAGACCTGCTTCTTGCCGGTGATGGACCCGTACGCGACCACGAGGAGCGCGGCTGCCGCGATGGAGATGAACCAGCGGATCCAGTCGATGCCACGGGTGTCGCCGTTGCCGATGAGGCCCCAGAGCCAGTAGCCGATGAGGGCGCCCAGGACGCCGAGGATCACGGTGACGACGAGGTTGATGTTCTGCCTGCCGGGAAGCACCAGCCGGGCCAGGAATCCGATGACGGCTCCGAAGAAGATCGTGCCGAGAATCTCCCCAATGTCCATGCCGACTCCTTCCGGGTCCGGGGACCCACGCACTACGTGACCCCACGGCGCGACGGGCGCCGTGTTCGTGCACCCGAACACCCGGGAGCCGAGACGAATCTAGTGCCTCGAGAGGCGGAACTCACGGACCGCTCGCACGAGGTTCGGGAGCGTGTGGGGCCTCAGGGGGTGAAGCCGACCCGGCCCTTCTCGGACTCACCGACCTGGATCCAGCCGATGGCCGCGCCCGGGATGAACACCGACCGCCCGCGGGTGTCCAGCAGTCGCAGGACGCTGCCGTCGGTCAGGGCGGCCTCGACGGCCTTGGTGACCTCGGCGGGGTCGGAGTCGGTCTCGACCGTCAGCTCGCGGGCGACGTTCTGGACGCCGATGGTGACCTCCACGGGTGCACACCTTTCCTCGATGGGGGGCGCGGACCGGCCGCGCCCTCGGGCACAGGCTAACCCGCGGTGGGCGGGCGGGATTCCGGCATCCGCCACCAGCGAACACGCGATGGGTTCCCTCGGGTCAGGAGCCGACCTTGGGGAACGACCCCAGGCCGCGCCACGCGAGGGTGCTGATCATGGCCGCGGCCTCCGGCTCGGGCACGTCGCCGCCCTGGGCGAGCCAGTGCCGCGCGGCCACCTGCGCCATCCCGGCCAGCGCCGAGCCGAGCAGCAGGGCGCGCTCGTCGTCGGCACCGGT
>DASQEZ010000226.1:0-9788 GCA_035633415.1 Ornithinibacter sp.
CGACCCCGAGACCGGGCTGCGGGCGATCATCGCCCTGCACGACACCGCACTCGGGCCAGCCCTGGGCGGCACCCGCTTCCACCCGTACGCCTCGATGGACCAGGCCCTCGCGGACGTGCTTCGCCTCTCGCGGGCCATGACGAGCAAGAACGCCGTCGCCGGGCTCGACCACGGCGGAGGCAAGGCGGTCATCATCGGCGACCCGCACCGCGACAAGACGCCCGAGCTGCTGCGGGCCTACGGCCGGTTCGTCGAGTCGCTGGGAGGCCGCTACGTCACCGCGTGCGACGTCGGCACCTACGTCGCGGACATGGACGTCGTCGGCGAGTCGACCCGTTGGGCGACCGGGCGCTCCCTCGAGCGTGGAGGCGCCGGCGACTCCTCGCTGCTCACCGCCTACGGGGTCTTCCAGGGCATGCGTGCGGCCGCCCAGCACGTGTGGGGGAAGCCGAGCCTGGCCGGACGGACGGTCGGCATCGCCGGAGTCGGGAAGGTGGGCCGACGGCTGACCGACCACCTCCTCGAGGACGGTGCCGAGGTCGTCGTCACCGACGTCGACGGCGGTGCCGTGGCGTCCCTGCTTCGGGTGCACCCCCGGGTCCGCGCTGTCGAGGACCTCGACGAGCTGGTGCGCTCGGACCTCGACGTGTTCAGCCCCAACGCCCTCGGGGGGGCGCTCGACGACGAGACCGTCGAGGCGTTGCGAGCCCGGGTGGTCTGCGGCGGGGCCAACAACCAGCTGGTCGACGAGGTGGGCGGCGGCACTGCCGACCGCCTGCTCGCCCGCGGCATCACCTACGCGCCCGACTTCCTGGTCAACGCCGGCGGCGTCATCCAGGTCAGCGACGAGCTGCACGGGTTCGACATGCAGCGCGCCCGTGAGCGCACCGGCACGATCTTCGAGCACACCCTGCAGGTGCTGCGTGACGCCGATGCCGACGGTGTCAGCCCCGCCGTGGCGGCCGACCGGCTCGCCGAACGGCGGGTCGCCGCCGGTGGTCGCACGCCCTGGCTGCCCGGTGACCGGGTCGGCGCGCCGACCGCCTGATCCAGTTTCCGGGGCCGCGCGCAGGCCGTGCTGGGCTGATCCGGCCGGGAATCCCACGACGCGTGACAGCGTTGTCCGGGACGGCGTCGCCGGACGTGCTCCTCTCATGTACCGTTGGCGCTACGACACACACACGATTCCCGGGACCGCTCCGCGACGTGGGATGACCCTGAACACGGGGCCGTCCGACGAGCGATGCCGCCCCGGCAGACGCACGAGGGGGTCACGCCATGGGGCGCGGCCGAGCCAAGGCCAAGCAGACGAAGGTCGCTCGCGAGCTGAAGTACTACAGCCCGGACACCGATCTCTCCGCGCTTGAGCGAGAACTACACGGAACCGCCCAGAGCGGTGGTCGAGCGAGCAGCGACGACCGCGACCGGGAGGACGAGGACGACTACGGACAGTGGTCGCCAGGTCGTCGTTGAACCCGTCCTGACCCATCCCTTCGTGCGACCCGCGCCAGTCGGCGCGGGTCCGCGTCGTGCACCGACGCTGCCCTTCCGTGGCACCCGTCGACAGGATCGTGGCGGGCCTATGCTCGCCCCATGACTGAGACGACGGTCGCCGCGGCGAAGCGGCTCGGGGTCGAGACCACCGGCATCGAGATCATCGACGAGGCCGAGCGCACTGCTCGCCCTCGCGACCTGTTCTGGCCCTGGTTCGCCGCGAACGTGTCGGTGTTCGGCATCTCCTACGCCGCCTTCGTGCTCGGGTTCGGGGTCTCGTTCTGGCAGGCCCTCACGGTCACCGTGGTGGGCGTCATCGTGTCGTTCGCCCTGTGCGGCATCATCGCCATCGCCGGCAAGCGGGGCTCGGCCCCCACGATGATCCTGTCGCGGGCGGCCTTCGGGGTCACCGGGCAGAAGGTGCCCGGCGTCATCTCGTGGCTCACCTCGATCGGCTGGGAGACCTTCCTCGCGATCCTCGCGGTCCTCGCGACGTCGACGATCTTCGAGCAGCTGGGCTGGGGCGGCGGCACCACGACCAAGATCGTGGCAGCGGCCGTCGTCGCGCTGCTCATCGTCGCGGCCTCGGTCGCGGGGTACCACATCATCATGCGGATGCAGTCGGTGCTCACCTGGGTCACCGGCATCGTCACCATCGGCTACATCCTGTTCACCCTGAAGGACGTCGACTGGGCCGCGGTGCAGGCCCTGCCCAGCGGCCCGGCGCAGGCGGTCGTCGGCGCGCTCGTGCTCGTCATGACCGGCTTCGGGCTGGGCTGGATCAACATCGCCGCCGACTGGTCGCGCTACCAGCGGCGCGACGCCTCCGGGGTCGCGATCGTCGGGTGGAACACCTTCGGCGGCGCGGTGGCGCCCGTCATCCTGGTCGTCTACGGCCTGCTCCTGGCGGGGTCCGACCCGGCGCTGAAGGACGGCATCGCGGCCGACCCGATCGGCACCCTGGCGACGCTGCTGCCGCAGTGGCTGCTCGTGCCGTTCCTCATCGCGGTCATCCTGTCGCTGGTCTCCGGCGCGGTGCTCGGCATCTACTCCTCCGGGCTCACCCTGCTGTCGCTCGGCGTGCGCATCCCGCGGCCGGCCGCCGCCCTGGTCGACGGCATCATCCTCACCCTCGGCACCATCTGGGTCGTCTTCTTCGCCGAGAGCTTCATCGGGCCGTTCCAGAGCTTCCTCATCACGTTGGGCGTGCCGCTGGCCGCGTGGGCGGGCATCATGATCGCCGACATCGCGCTGCGCAAGCGCGACTACGACGACGAGGACCTCTTCGACACCCGCGGGCGCTACGGCTCCTTCGACTGGGTGTCGATCGGCACGATGGTCGTGGCGTCGGTGATCGGCTGGGGCCTGGTCGTCAACGGCTTCGCCGCGGATGCCACCTGGAACAACTGGCAGGGCTACCTCCTCGAACCGCTCGGGCTGGGCACCTACGTCGCCACCGGCCCGGACGCCCCCTACTGGGACGGGAACTGGCCCTACGCCAACATCGGTGTGCTGCTGGCGCTCGTGCTGAGCTTCCTCGTGACCTTCGTCGCCCGCCGCGGCCGGGTGCGCCGGCAGGAAGCCGACGCCCCGACGCCCGCCGGCGCCCGTGCCGAGCGCGAGCCCGCCCGGTGACCGACGCGTTCGCCGACGGCTGGCTGGTCGTCGTCGACCCCCAGGTGGTCTTCGCCGACCCGGCGACCTCGCCGTGGGGTTCGCCGATGTGGGCGGCGGTGGTCCCCCGCATCGCCGAGCTGGCGGCATCCTTCGGACCGGCCCGCACGGTGCTCACCCGGTTCGTGGCAGACCCCTCGCTGGGCGGCTCGTGGGTGCCCTACTACCGCGACTGGCCCTTCGCGCTCGTGCCCGGCTCCGACCCGTTGTATGCCGTGGTACCCGAGCTCGCGGACGTCGCCTCGCACGTCGTCACGGCGGGGAGCTTCGGGAAGTGGCCGGTGCTGCGCGGGTTGCTCGGCGACGACGCCCACGTGACGCTGACGGGCGTCTCGACCGACTGCTGCGTGCTGTCGACCGCCCTGCCCGCCGCCGACGCCGGTGCAACGGTGCGGGTGGTGGGGGCTGCCTGCGCCGGGTCGACCCCCGAGAACCACGAGCGAGCCCTGGCGGCGATGGGCCTCTACGCGCCCCAGATCACGATCGTCTGAGCCCCGCGGCTCTTCCGACTTCGTGCGACTTACGCACGTTCTCGCACACCCCTACGCTGCAAGAACCGTGGGCAAGTCGCACGAAGTCGGGGTCAGAGGAGGTCGGTGAGGGACAGGACGACCGCTGCGGCCACGGCGCCGACCACACCGGCGAGGATGCCGGCGGTACGGGCGCCGAGAGCCTCGCCGCGACCGAGCGCCGCGCTGGCCGCGAGGCCGGTGCACCAGCCGACGAGCAGCACCGGCAGGACGTCCCGTGCGATGGACACCAGGTCGAGGGAGACCGCGTCCCGGGTCAGCCCGCTCCACGTCGCCGCCAGCAGCCAGGTCGTCGACACGAGGAGCAGCAGGTACCCGGTCAGGAGCAGCGTCGCGAGGGCGAGCACGCCGATGGTCCAGCGTTGGGTGGTGACGACGCGGTCGATGTGGGTGGAGCGGGCCGGGCGGGCGGAGTGCAGGGCGGCGTGGCTCATGCGGCACACCGTCTCGCGGAAGGCGAGCCCACGGCATCCGCACTCGTACTCAGATCACGCGAGCGGGACCTCGCGACCCCGTGGGGTCGGTCAGGCTGCGGGGTGCTCTCCGACCACCTGCACGGCTCCGCCGTCGACGCCCTTGGCGCCGCGGACCACCTCGACACCGGACTCGACGGGTGCGTCCGGCGCCGCGTGCACCTCACCCATCGACCAGGTGTGGATGCCGCGCGCCGCCAGCAGCGTGATCGCGGCCTGAGCGCTCGCGGCCGGGAGCACGGCGACGAAGCCGACGCCCATGTTGAGGGTGCGCTCGAGGTCGCTGCGGGGCACGCCGCCGAGGGCTCCGACCGTGGTGAACACCGCGGGCGGCGTCCAGGTCGCCCGGTCGAGCCGGGCGTGCACGTGCGACGGGAGCACGCGGGCCAGGTTGGCCGCGAGCCCCCCGCCGGTGACGTGCGAGAGGGCGTGGACGTCGACACCGTCGGTGCGCACGAGGTCGAGCAGGTCGGCGGAGTAGACGCGGGTCGGCTCCAGCAGCTCCTCGCCCAGGGTGCGGCCGAAGTCGTCGACGTGCCGGTCGAGGGCCCACCCGGCGTGCGCCACCACCCGCCGCACGAGCGAGTAGCCGTTGGAGTGCAGGCCGCTGCTGGCGAGGCCGAGCACGACGTCGCCCGGGAGCACCCGCTGCGGGCCGAGCACGTCGGCGTACTCGACGACCCCGGTGGCCGCGCCCGCGACGTCGTACTCGTCGGGGTCGAGCAGCCCGGGGTGCTCGGCCGTCTCGCCGCCGACGAGGGCGACCCGCGCCTGCACACAGGCCGCGGCGATGCCGGACACGATCGCGGCGATCCGCTCGGGCACGACCTTGCCGGTGGCGATGTAGTCGGTCATGAACAACGGCTCGGCGCCGCAGACGACGATGTCGTCGACGACCATGCCGACCAGGTCGAAGCCGATGGTGTCGTGGCGGTCGAGGGCCTGGGCGATGGCGACCTTGGTGCCGACGCCGTCGGTGCTCGTGGCGAGCACCGGCCGGGTCATCGCGGCGATCGCGCTCGCGTCGAACATGCCCGCGAAGCCGCCCAGGCCACCGATCACCTCGGGGCGCGTGGCGCGGCGGACACTGGCCTTCATCAGCTCGACGGCCTTGTCACCGGCCTCGACGTCGACGCCGGCCTCGGCGTACGTGATGGACGTCGGCTGCTCGGTGTCGCTCACGCCGGGAAGCCTACCGGCGGCCCGAGCCCCCCGCCGCGAGTGCGGAAGTGGTCGCCCGGGCAGCCGCTTCCGCACTCGAGGCCGAGACGGTTGCGGGGAGGCCCACCGGATCAGTACCTTGTGACGCATGGAACCCGGCGACAGCGCCATCCTGACCCACCTGCGGCGCGGTGCCCTCGAGCACTGCGTGCTGGCCCTGCTCGACGGCGAGCCGCGCTACGGGCTCGACATCGCCCGCCGGCTCGGTGACGACGGCGTGCTCCTCGCCGGCGAAGGCACGCTCTACCCGCTGCTCGCCCGGCTGAGGAGGCAGGGCTTGGTCGAGACCACGTGGGCGGAGTCGTCCAGCGGGCCGCCACGCCGCTACTACTCCCTGACCGCGCAGGGCCGCATCGCCCTGACGGCCTTTCAGCGCACCTGGAAGACGTTCCGCGACGCCGTCGACGCCACTCTCCAAGGGGGACTCCGGTGAACAGCTCGGACACCCGCGTGCAGACCTACCTCGACGACCTCGCCCGGATGCTCTCCGACGTCGAGCCCGGGGAGCGTGACGAGGTACTCGCCGGCATCCGTGAGCACCTCGACGCGACCCTGGCCGAGCACCACCCGTCGCGAGTGCGGAAGTGGTCGCCAGGGCAGCCACTTGCGCACTCGAGGCGGAGTGAGCTGAGGAGCGCGAGGGTCAGAGGGCCTTGAGGATGTCCTCGACGCGGTCCTTGGCGTCGCCGAACAGCATCTGGGTGTTCTCCTTGAAGAACAGCGGGTTCTGCACCCCGGCGTACCCGGTGGCCATCGACCGCTTGAACACGATGACCTGGGCGGCCTCCCAGACCCGGATGACCGGCATGCCCGCGATGGGTGAGGTGGGGTCCTCGGCTGCGGCGGGGTTGACCGTGTCGTTGGCGCCGATCACGAGCACGACGTCGGTGGCAGCGAGGTCGTCGTTGACCTCGTCCATCTCGAGCACGATGTCGTAGGGCACCTTGGCCTCGGCCAGCAGCACGTTCATGTGGCCCGGCAGGCGCCCGGCGACCGGGTGGATGCCGAACTTCACGTCGATGCCGCGCTCGCGCAGCTTGCGGGTGAGGTCGGCCACCGGGTACTGCGCCTGGGCCACGGCCATGCCGTACCCGGGCGTGATGACGACCGTGCGCGCCTCGGTGAGCAGGTCGGCGGCGCCCTCGGCGGTGATCTCGCGGTGCTCGCCGTAGTCGACGTCGGAGGCGATCGTGCCGCCCTCGACGCCGAACCCGCCGGCGATGACCGAGATGAACGAGCGGTTCATCGCGCGGCACATGATGTAGGACAGGTAGGCACCCGAGGAGCCGACGAGCGCGCCGGTGATGATGAGCAGGTCGTTGCCGAGCAGGAAGCCGGCCGCGGCCGCCGCCCATCCGGAGTAGCTGTTGAGCATCGACACCACGACGGGCATGTCGCCGCCGCCGATCGAGGCGACCAGGTGCCAGCCCAGCCCGAGGGCGATGAGCGTGACCAGCCCGAGCACCGACGCGCGCAGCGCCACGGAGTCCTCGGGGATCAGCACGTAGACGACGGTGAGCACGACGAAGGCACCGATCGCGCCGAGGTTGATCCAGTTGCGCCCGGGCAGCATCAGCGGCGCCGACTTGATCCGCGCCGACAGCTTCAGGAACGCCACGATCGACCCGGTGAAGGTCACCGCACCGATGAAGACGCCGACCATGACCTCGACCGAGTGGATGCCGGGGTAGGCCGTCTTCTCGTAGGAGGAGTTCCAGCCCACGAGCACGGCGGCGAGGCCGACGAAGCTGTGCAGCATGGCGATCAGCTCGGGCATGCCGGTCATCTCGACCTTGCGGGCCCGGTCGAGGCCGATGGCGGCGCCGATGCCCATGGCCGCGAGGATCATGGCCAGGCCGAACCAGCCCGACCCCTCGATGCCCAGCGTCACGTTGCCGACCTCGGCGACGGACACCCCTCCGGTGGCGGCCAGGATCGTGGCGACGAGCGCGATGGCCATGCCGATGATGCCGAAGCGGTTGCCGGCGCGCGCGGTGTCGTGCCGCGACAGGCCGGCCAGGGCGAGGATGAAGGCCAGCCCCGCGACGATGTAGGCCCCCTGCACGAGGGTGACGGGCAGCGTCATCGCACCGGCTCCTCACGCTTGAACATCTCGAGCATTCGGGCGGTCACGCGGAACCCGCCGAACACGTTGATGCTCGCCACGAGGATGCCGATGAAGGCCAGCACCGAGACGGCCACGCTGTCGTGGCCGATCTGCAGGATGGCGCCGACGACGATGATGCCGCTGATCGCGTTGGTCACCGACATCAGCGGGGTGTGCAGGGCGTGGTGCACGTTGCCGATGACGTAGAAGCCGATCACCACGGAGAGCATGAAGACCATGAAGTGGCCCAGGAACGGCTCGGGCGACACCGAAGCGATGAGCAGGAAGACCGCGGCGGCGATGCCGAGGTAGCCCAGCCGCCGGTTCGCGCTCATCGGCGGCTTCTCGACCTTGGGCGCGACGGGCGCGGACACGGCGGCGGCCGGGGCGGCGGAGACCTGCACCGGCGGCGGCGGCCAGAGCACCTCGCCGTCGCGCACGACGGTCATGCCTCGCTGCACCGGGTCGTCGAGGTCGAGGGTGAACTCGCCGTCCTTGACGGGCGTGGCGAGCTTGAGCAGGTTGACCAGGTTGGTGCCGAACAGCTGCGAGGCCTGGGTCGGTAGCCGACCCGGGAGGTCGGTGTAGCCCAGGATCGTGACGCCGCCCTCGGTGACGACCTTGGTGTCGGCGACCGTGCCGGCCACGTTTCCGCCGTTCGAGGCGGCCATGTCGACGACGACCGAGCCGGGCTTCATCGAGGCCACCATCTCCTCGGTGATCAGCCGCGGGGCAGGGCGCCCGGGGATCAGGGCCGTGGTGATGATGATGTCGACGTCCGCGGCCTGGGCGGCGTACAGCTCGGCCGCCTTGGCGTCGAAGTCGGCGCTGGTCTCCTTCGCGTAGCCGTCGGCCGACGGGCCGGCCTCCTCGACGTCGATGCGCAGGAACTCCGCGCCCATCGACTCGACCTGCTCCCCCACCTCGGGGCGGGCGTCGAAGGCGCGCACCACGGCGCCCAGGGCGCTGGCGGTGCCGATGGCCGCCAGCCCGGCGACCCCGGCCCCGACGACGAGCACCTTGGCGGGCGGCACCTTGCCCGCCGCGGTGACCTGGCCGGTGAAGAACGACCCGAACTCGTGGGCAGCCTCGACGACCGCGCGGTAGCCGCCGATGTTGGCCATCGACGACAGCACGTCGAGGGACTGGGCACGCGAGATGCGCGGCACGGCATCCATGGCCAGTGCGGTCACCCCGCGGGCGGCGAGGGTCTGCACCAGCACGGGGTTCAGGGCCGGCGCGAGCAGCGAGACCACGACCTGACCCGGGCGCAGCAGCGCGATCTCGGCGTCGGTCGGCGCGTTGATCTTGAGCAGCACGTCGGCGTTCCAGACGGCCTCGTCGATGACGTCGGCCCCGGCACGCACGTAGGCGGCGTCGTCGAAGCTCGACGCCGCACCGGCGCCCCGCTCGACGAACACGGCGTAGCCGAGCGCGCGGATCTGCTCCACGGTCTTCGGGGTCGCCGCGACCCTCGTCTCACCCGGTCGGGTCTCTTTGGGCACTCCGATGCGCACGGCGGTTCCTCTCGGCCTGCTGGGGATGGCTCGAACCTATCGGGTCGGCCCCCTCAGGTGGTGCACGTGTGACCGTGATGACCCCCGCGGCGAGACGGAGCGGCTCCGGTCAGCCGTCGGCGCGGTGGAACCCGCTGCGCTGCGCGGCGCCCTCGTCGTAGAACCAGACGTGCGGCTCGGCCGTGTCGTAGCCCGGGTCACCCGGCGCCCGGTAGGTCATCGTGTCGCGGTAGGCCTGCACCGGGTGGTCGAGCGGCTGGGCGCCATCGTCCAGTGGCGCGGCCGACCCGACGCCGAAGCCGCCGTCGCGCAGCTCCTGGAACGCCGAGATCCGCCGGCCGGCGCGCTCCGGCATGGTCGGCTCCTCGGCTGCCGGCTCCTCGGAAGCGGGGTCCCCGGAAGCGGGGTCCCCGCTCGCCGGGTCCTCGCTCGACGAGTCGGATGCCGGGTCACCGGTCGCGGTGTCGGCGCCCGCCGCGTCGTCGCCCGCGGTGTCGTCGCTGGTCGCGTCGTCGCCGATCGCGGCGAGCTCGATGCGCTCGGCCTCGAGCCGCTCGCCGCGATCGTGGGCCTCCTCGAGCAGCTCGCCCTCGTCGGCCGCCCAGTCGCGGGCCGGCGTCGGGTCGAACCGCTCCTCGACCGGATCCTCGGCCACGTCGGCGACGGTGAGGTCGGTGTCGTCGGCAGCGGCGGGCTCGTCCTGTGGCGGGCCACCCCACTCGTTGCTCGGGGACTCCACGTCCTGCGAGAGCTCCTCCGCCGTCTCCGGCGA
>DASQEZ010000227.1:0-4683 GCA_035633415.1 Ornithinibacter sp.
CCAGTCGATCCCGCCCTCGCGAACCATCGCCGCGCGCCTCTGCATGAGCAGCTCGAGCTTGGGATGCAGCGTGAAGCCCTCGGGAACGTTCACGAACGCGTCGCCGACGCGCTGGAGCTCCTCTGCCGAGACCGCGCTCCCGGTGCCACGAGGCGGGGCGTGCTCGTCGTCCTCCTGCGCGACCGGGCGCTCAAGGCCGCCGTGGCCCACGGTGTCGGTGCCCGGGACCTCGCCCGCGTTGTCCCGGTGGCTCTCCTTGTCGGTGTTCTTGACGGCTTCCTTGGTCTCGACGAACACCCGCTCGAGCTGCTGCTGGTAGTCGCGCAGCGCCGCCTCGGCCTCTTCGAGCGTGATGTCGCCGCGACCGATCAGGGACTCGCTGTAGAGCTTGCGGACGCTGCGCTTGGCCTCGATGAGGTTGTACATCAGCGGCTGGGTCATCGACGGGTCGTCGCCCTCGTTGTGCCCGCGCCGGCGGTAGCAGACCATGTCGACGACGACGTCCTTGTGGAACTCCTTGCGGAACTCGTAGGCGAGCTCGGCCACGCGCACGCACGCCTCGGGGTCGTCGCCGTTGACGTGGAAGATCGGCGCCTGGATCATCCGGGCGACGTCGGTGGAGTAGGTCGAGGAGCGCGAGCTGCTCGGCGAGGTCGTGAAGCCGACCTGGTTGTTGATGACGACGTGCACGGTGCCGCCGGTGCGGTAGCCGCGCAGCTGCGAGAGGTTGAGCGTCTCGGCGACGACCCCCTGGCCGGCGAACGCCGCGTCGCCGTGCATGAGCACCGGGAGCACGGTGAAGTCCTCACCGGCGAGGTTGAGCCGGTCCTGCTTGGCCCGCACGATGCCCTCGAGCACCGGGTTGACCGCCTCGAGGTGCGAGGGGTTGGCGGCGAGGTAGACCTTGGTGGTCTTGCCGCCCTCGGCGGTGAAGGTGCCCTCGGTGCCGAGGTGGTACTTCACGTCGCCGGACCCCTGGACCGAGCGGGGGTCCTGCTTGCCCTCGAACTCGCGGAAGATCTGGCCGTAGGACTTGCCCGCGATGTTGGCGAGCACGTTGAGGCGGCCCCGGTGCGGCATCCCGATGCAGACCTCGTCGAGGTCGTCCTCGGCGGCCCGCGAGAGCACGCGGTCGAGCAGGGCGATCACGGACTCGCCGCCCTCGAGCGAGAAGCGCTTCTGCCCGACGAACTTGGTCTGCAGGAAGGTCTCGAACGCCTCGGCGGCGTTGAGCCGGCGCACGATGCGCAGCTGCTCCTCGCGAGTGGTCTTGGCGTAGCCCACCTCGATCTTGGACTGGATCCACTCGCGCTGCTCCGGGTCCTGGATGTGCATGTACTCGACGCCGATGGTGCGGCAGTACGAGTCGCGCAGGATGCCCAGGATCTTGCGCAGCTTCAGGAACGGCAGGCCGCCGAACCCGCCGGTGGCGAAGGTGCGGTCGAGGTCCCACAGGGTCAGGCCGTGCGTGGTGACGTCGAGGTCCTGGTGGCGACGCTGCTTGTACTCCAGCGGGTCGGTGTCGGCCATCAGGTGGCCGCGCACCCGGTACGCGTGGATGAGCTCCTGCACCCGGGCGACCTTGTTGATGTCGTCGTCGTGCGAGGTGTCGACGTCGCGCACCCAGCGGATCGGCTCGTAGGGGATGCGCAGGCTCTCGAAGATCTCGTCGTAGAAGCCGTGCTCGCCGAGCAGGAGCGCGTGGACCATGCGCAGGAAGTCGCCGGACTGGGCGCCCTGGATGATGCGGTGGTCGTAGGTGCTCGTGAGGGTGAGGATCTTGCTCACGGCGTTGCGGTTGAGCGTCTCCAGGCTCGCGCCCAGCCACTCGGCGGGGTACTCGAGGGCGCCGACGCCGATGATCGTGCCCTGGCCCTGCATGAGGCGCGGCACCGAGTGCACCGTGCCGATGGTGCCGGGGTTGGTCAGCGAGATCGAGGTGCCCTGGAAGTCCTCGACGGTGAGCTTGCCGCCGCGGGCCTTCTTGACCATCTCCTCGTAGGCGGTCCAGAAGTGGGCGAAGTCCATCGTCTCGGCGGCCTTGATCGACGGCACGAGCAGCTGGCGGGTGCCGTCGGGCTTCGCGAGGTCGATGGCCAGGCCGAGGTTGACGTGCGCCGGGCTGACGAGGACCGGCTTGCCCTTCTCGTCGTGCCCGAAGCCGTTGTTCATCTCGGGCAGGACGCCCAGCGCCTTGACCAGCGCGAAACCGATGATGTGCGTGAAGCTCACCTTGCCGCCACGGCTGCGCGCGAGGTGGTTGTTGATGACGATGCGGTTGTCGATGAGCAGCTTCGCGGGCACCGCGCGCACCGAGGTGGCGGTGGGCACCTCGAGCGAGGACTCCATGTTCGTGACGACGCGGGCGCTGGCTCCGCGGATCGGGGTCTGGCTGGAGTCGTTCAGCGGGCCGGACGCCTTGGGGGTCGCGGCCTCGCGCGGCTTCGGCGTGACGGATGCCGCGGGCTCGGGTCGTGTGCTCGGCGCCTCCTTGGCGGAGGGTGCCGGTGAGGGAGCCGCCGGGGCGGGAGCCGTCGTCGGAGCCGGAGCCGGAGCCGGGGCGGCGCGGGGTGCGGGCGCCGGCGCAGGGGTGGCCGGACGGGAGGCCGGTGCGGGGGCCGGGCCGGCAGCGCGGGTCGGCGCCTTGGCGGGGGCCTGGGTGCCGGAGCCGTTGGTCGGCTGGCCGGCCGCGCCGTCGGTCGCGCGGTGCGCGGCGGCGGTGGCGGTGGCCGCGTCACGGCCGAGGGCACCCTCGCCGGGCGTGTAGTCCTTGAAGAAGTCCCACCACGCGCGGTCGACGCTGTTGCGGTCCTTCTGGTACTGCTCGTACAGCTCGTCGACCAGCCACTCGTTGGGTCCGAAGGTCAGGGGGTCGCTGGACGGGGACTGCTCGGCCACGGAGGATGCGCCTCTTTCTCGGCTCGTCGGTGTCGAGGGGTGGGGACTCGGACCAGCCTATCCCCGCCGCTCGCACGGCACGCCGTGGGAAGGGCGAGTGGTGCCCGCGCTGCGACGGCCGGTAAGCCGGTCTCCCGGTCTACCGGCCGTCGCAGCCGACGTCCGTCCGTCGCCCCCGCCCGGGGGCGCGACGTCAGCTGATGTCGGCCCGGGTCGTGCGCCAGATGCCGAAGCCCGCGAGCAGTGCGGCGTAGCCGGCGAGCACCAGCGCACCACCCCACCACTCGAGGCGCACCTCGTCGGGGCTGTTCGCGACGGCGTTGACGACGGCGTTGGTCGCCGAGGTCGGCAGGAACTGCGCGATGTGCTCACGGCCGAACTCCCAGGCGCTCATGGCGAACCCGAGCAGCGGCTCCACGATCCAGGCCACGCCGACGCCGATGAGCAGGGCCGCGACCTGGTTCGGGATGAGGATGCCGATGCCGAGCCCGATGAGCGCCCACAACCCCAGCACGAGCAGGCTGAGCGCCAGGGTGCGCACGATGGTGCCCGACGGGAAGGCGTCCTGGTCGCGCAGGCTGAGCACGATCGAGCCCACGATCACCGACCCGACCAGGCTGATCACCCCGTAGATCGCACCGATCCCGAGGAGGGCGACGACCTTGGCGAGCATCGCCCGCAACCGCTTGGGGGTGGCGAGGAAGGTTCCCGAGATCGTCTTGTGGCGGTACTCCGAGCCGATCTGGAGCACGCCGATGGTGAGCAGGAGGAGGTACCCCACCGACAGCCCACCGGTGTAGACGGTGCTGGCGATCTGGGTGGCGTCACCCGTGGGGACGCCACCGGCGCCACCGGCGTCCGGGAGGTCGAGCGTGAGGAGGATGCCGAACACCGCGGCGAGGGCGGCGCCGGCCACGAAGATCGCGATCGCCATGCCCCACCACAGGCGGGTGGAGAAGAACTTGCGGAACTCGCTGCGGATCGCGGGGATCACAGGTTCGCTCCTTCCTGGCCGGTCACGGCATCCCGCTCGGCGGGTGCCCCCCCGGGCGACTCGTTGCGGTTGGTGCCCTCGGTGAGCTCGAAGAACAGGGCCTCGAGGTCGGCGCGCTTGGGCTCCAGGCCGTAGATCGGCAGGCCGGCGCGCAGCGCGACGTCTCCGACGAGCCGCAGGTCGGTGGTGTCGGCGACGAGGGTGTCGTCGTCACCGGGCGCGCTGGTGACGTCGGCGACGCGCAGCGCCCCGGCCAGCCGCTGGCGGTCGGACGTGCGCACGATCGCACCGGGTGCGCCGTGCAGGTCGGCCATCGTCCCGGCCCGCACCAGGCGGCCGTTGGCGATGATGACGACCTCGTCGACGGTCTGCTCGACCTCCTGCAGGAGGTGGCTCGAGACGAGGATCGTCTTGCCCTCGGCGCTGAGGTGGCGCAGGAAGCCGCGCAGCCAGCGGATACCCTCGGGGTCCAGGCCGTTCGAGGGCTCGTCGAGGACGAGCACCTGCGGGTCGCCGAGCAGGGCGGCGGCCAGACCGAGGCGCTGGCGCATCCCCATGCTGTACTCACCGGCGCGCTTGCGGGCGGCCGCCGGGATTCCGGTGAGCTCGAGCAGCTCGTCGACCCGGGCGAGCGGGATCGAGCCCGCGTCGGCCAGCACCCGGAGGTGGTCGCGGCCGCTGCGGCCGGGGTGGAAGTTCGTGGCCTCGAGGGCCGCGCCGACGGTGGACTGCGGGGCCGGGAGGTCGACGTAGCGCTTCCCGTTGATGGTGGCGGTGCCGCTCGTCGAGTG
>DASQEZ010000228.1:0-13883 GCA_035633415.1 Ornithinibacter sp.
GCGGCCGGCTGGTATCGGGGTCGTCCTCGTAGCCGACGACGATGACCGAGGTGGCGCCCTCGCGCACCAGTGGACCCATGAGGGTCGACACGACCTCGCCGACGTGCTCGTCAGGCGGCAGGTCCGCACGGGCGACGAGGCCCACCCGTCGGCCCCGCAGGGAGACCACCACGACGCTGTCGTGCGGGTGGTAGCCGAGCTGGTAGGGCAGGATGCCGACGACGTCGCCGGGGCCGCGGAGCGTGATGTCTGCTGTCATGCCCCAACGCTGGTCGGGCCGTCGCCGGCCGCCAAGGTCGCGTCGTTACCTGTGGACGGCCCTTCGCCGGGGAGCGGCCTGTGGACGAGCTCCGCGGGACCGCACCCGTAGGGCTCAGCGGGACAGCGGCCTCAGGAGATGACGTCGCCCGGGATGACCTGGGCCGCGGCCGGGCGGGCCGACCCGTTCGTCGAGGCGCCGGCGCTGCCGGACGCGCCCGCCCCCGGGTACCCGCCCGCCGTGCCGCCGGCGGCACCCGATGCGGAGGACGGCGTGCCCAGCACGCCCTTCTCCCAGTCGAGGAAGGCCTCGGTCTCCTCCACCAGCCGGGTGGCGAGCCAGCTGAGCACGAGCGCGTCGTCGGCCAGGCCGGCGATGGGCAGGACGGCCTCGGGGATGAGGTCGAGGGGCGACACCAGGTAGCCCGCGGCGGCCAGCATGAGCAGCAGCCGCCCCTTGGACACCCCGACGTACTCGCCATTGAACGTCGCCCGGACCATGCGGGGCACCGCGCCGGCTCGCTCCCCCATCGACGGGCCACCGGGACGCACCGCCATCCGGACCGCGCGGGCGACAGCGACGACCGACGCGAGACGGGCGTTCCTTGACATCACTCCTCCTGACCTCGAGGTGGTGCTCACCCCGGTTCCTCAACGAACGACGAGTGGCGAGCGATTCCCGTTCCCTCAGGACGGGCCGACCTGCGGCACGGCCCGTGCCGCGCTCACCGCGGGGGTCGCCGTGGGGAACTCACGCCTGGCGCTGGCGGCGACCCGGTGCTGCATCCACCCGTCGAGGCCGGCGCCGACGACACCGCCGACGATGGGCACGATCTTGCCCAGCCGCACGAACATGTTCTTGCCGGCCGTCGCCAGGAGCCGGAAGCCGACCCCCTTCTGGATCACCATCATCGCCGGGCCGGGGAGCCGCTGCGCGGCCAGGTTGGAGAGGGTGCCGCCGGGCGACGCCATGCCGGCCTTCTTGAGCAGGTCGTCGGCGTCGGCGCCCACCAGGGTCAGCAGCACCGCGGTGCGGATCTCCTCCTGGGCGATGTCGTACCCGCGCACCTTCGCGACGGCCGCGGTCATCCGGGTCGCGATGAGGTAGAAGCCCAGGACGTTGGCCGGCAGCGCCACGGGCAGGGTGATGAACCCGCCCGCGCTGGTGACGAATCCGGATGCGGCGCCGAGCCGGACGTGCTGGCGCACGATCGCGTCGACGGCGGCCTCGGGGTCGGGGTGCGAGGCCAGGGCGTCGTCGGCGACCCTGCTGGCGGAGTGGAAGAACCCCTTGCCGTCGATGCCGAGGTCGAGGATGTTCTGGACCAGGCGGGTCGCCTGGTTGCCGAGGACGCCGTCGTCCTTCGGACCCCCCTCGGCCTGCTCGAGGGCGCTGCGGACGTCCTTGACCGCCTGTCCCGTGCGGCTCCCACCGATGCCGGGAAACTCCACGTCGTCCTCCTCGGACCTGTGCCGGCAGCCCGTGCGGCCACCTGCGTCGTTCTCGTAATCCTGCCACGCCGCAGGGCCGATCCGACCGCCCCCGACCGGCCGTGACGGGGGCCGCGCCTACGCTGCTCGGCATGATCCCGGGAGAGGTGGCGGTGCTCGCCGTCACTCCTGCCGGCCGGGGGGAGCCGCACGCGGCCCTGGTCCACGACGGCCGGTGCCTCACCGCCTCGCTCGCCGAGGTGGTCGAGGCCGCCCGCGTCCTCGAGGCCGATCGGTCACCGCGCTGGGTCTGGTGGTCGGCCGAGGCCGGGGCGTCCCCGCTCGTGGATGCCGGGGTGCCCGTTGCGAGGGCCTGGGACGTCGCCGAGGCCCATCGCCTCCTGCACGGCGGGTGGAGCGCGACCGCGGGGCAGTGCTGGGCGGCCGCGCACGGCATCCCGCTGGCGGGTGTACCGGCGGCACCGACCGGTGACCTGTTCGAGTTCGCGGCCGACGCCCCACCCGCCGACCCCGACTCGGCCGTCGACCCGGCCGGCCATCTGCGCGGCGACCACGAGGAGTGGCTGCGCGAGCCGGGCCACCTGCACGCCTGGGCGCGGGCCGCGCTGGAGACCGCGCACCTGCAGCACCAGGCGGCCGCCGACGCCTCGGTGCGCCTGGTGGGCACGGTGCTCTCGGAGTCCGCGGCGGCCGTGCTGTGTCTGGAGCTGCGCCGCGACGGGCTCCCGATCGACCGCGCGCGCACCGAGGAGCTGCTCGTCGCCGCCGTAGGCCCCCGGCCGACCTCGGATGCCGAGGAGGCCCGGTCGCGCCGGGCGCGGGACGAGGCGGTGCTGCGGCACGTGCCCGGCCGCGAGTCGACCGACCTGCGCAACCCCGCCCAGGTGCGCGAGCTCCTGCTCGCCGTGGGGGTCGACGTGCCGAACACCCGCAAGTGGGTGCTCGAGCCCTACCGCACCGTGCACCCGGTGGTCGAGGCGCTGCTCGCCTGGCGCCGCGACGAGCGGATCGCCACGACCTACGGGTACCGCTGGCTCGACGCCAACGTCGGGCCGGACGACCGGCTCCGCGGGCGGTGGACGGCCTGCGACGGCGCGGCCGGTCGGATGACGGCGGAGAATGGGCTTCACAACCTCCCGGCCGTGCTGCGACCGGGAGTGGCAGCGCACGAGGGTCATGTCTTCGTGCGGGCCGACCTCGGGCAGATCGAGCCGCGGGTGCTCGCCGTCGTGTCCGGCGACCCCGCGTTCGCGGCCGCGACCCGCGCCGACGACCTGTACGCCCCGGTGGCGCAGCGGCTGGGGGTCGAGCGGCCGGTGGCCAAGATCGCGGTGCTCGCCGCCATGTACGGCCAGCGCAGCGGAGCGGCCGGCGAGGCGCTCAAGGGCCTCGAGCGCGCCTACCCGGTGGCGATGGACCTGCTGGAGCGAGCGGCGGCCTCGGGGCGCCGCGGTGAGCCGCTGCGCACCTACGGCGGCCGCGTCATCCCCACCGGGCGGTTCCTCGCCGCCACGCCCGTCGGAGCCGACCCCGCGCTGGATGCCGCACGCGGAAGGTTCGCGCGCAACGCGATCATCCAGGGGGCGGCGGCCGAGCTGTTCAAGGCGTGGGCCGCGACGGTGCGGGCCACGACGCGTGACCTCGGGGCGCAGGTGGTGCTCTGCCTGCACGACGAGCTGCTCGTGCATGCGCCGGCCGAGCACGCGGCCGAGGTGGCGGCGCGGGTCGACCGCGCGCTCGAGGACGCCTCGCGGCGGTGGGCCGGGGGCGCCCCGGTGCGGTTCGTCGCCGACACCTCGGTCATCGCCCGGTGGTCGGACGCGAAGGACTGAGCCACCCCGGCCGATCGGCGGCGGGCAGGGGCGTTCAGCCCTCGGGCGTACCCCGCAGGGCGGCCCGGGCCCGGGTGCGCGACGCGCGCGTGACGAGGCAGACGACCGCCACGACGGCGGCCAACGCGGCCAAACGGTTCACGTCGACCGCGGGGCGCCAGGTGACGTCGCCGCCGCTCACGACGAAGGCACCGACGGGGCGGCCGCGCATGCCGAAGCCGCCTCCCTCGCCCTGGCCCCCGGTCTCGTCCTGGCCGGTGCCGCCGCCACCACCGCCCATGACGAACGCGGCGGGGATGACGGTGAGCCCGTCCTTGACGTACGGCTCGCCGTAGACCCGCCCGACGGTGACGGCGTCCTTGACCTTCGCGACCAGCTCGTCGAGCTGCATGACTCTCCCTCCGGGCCCTGCACGGGGCGGCCGGGCCACCTCGACCCATTCTGGCGCCGGGACGCGGACGTCGTCCGCGGGGTGTGAGGTGTCAGACGGCGCCGCCGACCGCGCGGGGGCGACCCGCGCGGGGTGCCCCTCCGGCCGGGGACCGGTCAGGCGTGGTCGTCGTCGGCGACGGTGCGCAGGAAGTTCTCGAAGTCGGCACCGAGCTCGTCGGCGGAGGGGATCTGCGAGGCCTCGGTGGCCAGCAGGCTGGGGCGCTCGCGGCCCTCGAGGTAGGTGTCGTACTGCTGCTCGAGGGCGTTGACGACCGCCCGGGCCTCGTCGTTGCCGTCGACCTCTGCCGCGATGGCCTGCTGGTTGGCGCGGGCCCGCAGAACGAGGTCGTCGTTGGGCAGGTTGAGCCCGGTGACGTCGACGATGGCGTTGAGCGAGGCCAGCGCGCCCTCGGCCCACTCGGAGCCGGCGAGGTAGTGCGGCACGTGGATCGCGAAGCCGACCGCGTCGTGGCCGGCCTCGCCCAGGCGCAGCTCGAGCAGCGCACCGATCGACCCCGGCACCTGGACCCGCCCGAACGGCGACTCGGCGTCGCCGATGAGCGCGGTGTTCGTGGCGTGGGCGGTCATGCCGACCGGTCGGGTGTGCGGCACGCCCATCGGGATGCCGTGGGTGTGCACGACGAGCGTGATGCCGAGCGCCACGACGAGCTCGCGGACCGCCTCGACCACGCGCTCCCACTGGAAGTCGGGCTCGGGCCCGGTGAGCAGGTAGTAGGTCTGCCCGTCGCGGTCGGTGAGGCGGTGCAGCAGCATGGCCGGGTCGTCGTACTCCACCCACCGGTTGGTGTCGAAGACCATCGCGGGGCGGCGACCGCGGTAGTCGAGCAGCTGGTCGACGTCGAAGGACGCGACGACCTCGGGGTCGCCGGTCTCGAGCAGGTGACCACCGAGGACGGCCTGGATCTGCCCGGCGTCGATGAACGCGCCGAGGGCGACGACGAGGACACCGGGCCGGAGCACGGTGAGGTCGGCGTCGGTCTCGAAGCGGTAGAGCTCGGAGGGGTTCTGCACGTCACAAGCCTTTCACGGGTGGAGCGTTCACCCCCTGAACGTCCGGGCGCCCCCACGGGATTCCCTCAGCGGGCGGCGGCAACTGCGGCGATGGCGGTGCGCACCCGCTTCTCGGAGACCGGCCCGGCCGTGCCGAGGGTCTGCGCGAAGAGGCTGACCCGCAGCTCCTCGACCATCCAGCCGATGTCCGTGACCTCGGCCGCACCACGCCTCGTGGGTGGCAGGGACTCCAGCAGGTCGGCGTAGGCGGCCTCCACGGCGTCGACCTGCTCCTGGAGCACCGGCTCGCGCGGGTTGGTCGCCGCCCGCTCGAGGCGGTGCTGCATCGCGAGCAGGTAGCGCCTGACGTCGCGAAGCCGGGCCACCCCGGTGGCGGCGACGAAGCCGGGTCGCACCAGGCTGTCCAGCTGGGCCCTGACGTCGGCGCGGGTCGCGGCGGTGCGCGCCGCGGCCGCCCCTCGCTCGAGCGCCTCGAGGGTGCGGCGCACCTGGGCCGCCAGCGAGAGCACCGGCTCGACGGCCTCGACGACGACGAGCACCCGGGTCGCGGCGTGGGTGCGCACGGCGGCGAGTGCGGCGGCGTACGACTCCTCCGTGCGCACCTCCCCCGGCACGTGCTCGGCGACGATGTCGTCGACGGCGGCGTCGAGGCAGTCCTGCAGCAGCGCGGGCACCGAACCGTGCGGGTTGTCGGCGAGCGCGAGCTTCTGGGCGTTGGAGAGCCGGGCCAGCACCCGCTTCCAGGGTGCGGTGGTGTTGAGCAGGAGCAGGCGCCGCACCCCGCGTCGGTGGGCGGCCAGCGCGGCGCCGCGGTCGGGAAGCACGCGCAGGGCGACCGAGGTGCCCTCGTCGACCAGGGCCGGGTACCCCTCGACGGTGAGCCCACCGGAGCGCCCCTCGAAGGTCTCGGGCACGGCGCCGACCGTCCACCCGGTGAGCCCCGAGCGCTCGAGCGAGGCCCCGGCCCGCGCCATCCCGGCCCGCACCGCGCCGCCGGCCCGGGCCCGCAGGGCGTCGAGGTCCTTGCCGCGGGCCACCACCCGGCCGCCGGGACCGTCGACGCTGAAGGTGACCCGCAGGTGGTCGGGCACCCGGGAGACGTCCCACTCCCGCGCGGGGATGCGGATGCCGGTGCGTTCGTGGAGCACCCGGGAGAGCTCGTCGGTGAGGGTGCCGCGCGCCGGGTCGGCCTCGGCGAGCGCGGCCATGGCGTGGTCGGGGGTCGGCACGAAGTGGCGGCGGGTGGCCTTGGGCAGCGACTTGAGCAGGGCGACGGCGAGGTCGTCGCGCAGCCCCGGCACCTGCCAGTCGAAGCCCTCGGAGGTCACCCGGTTGAGCACGGCCACGGGCACGTGCACGGTCACCCCGTCAGCGGCCTCTCCCGGCGAGAACTGGTAGGTCACGTCGAGCTCGAGGTCGCCCTGGTGCCAGGTGCGCGGGTAGTCGGCGGCCGACACCTGCTCGCCGGCCTCCGAGGTGAGGTCGTGCTCGGTGAGGGTGAGCAGGTCGGGGCGGCGTCGTCGCTCGCCGCGCCACCAGCGGTCGAAGTGCCGCTCGGTGGGCACGTCGGGCGGGATCCGGGCGTCGTAGAACGCGAAGAGCACCTCGTCGTCGACGACGATGTCGCGCCGGCGGGCGCGCTCCTCGAGCTCGGCCACCCTCGCCAGGGTGGCGACGTTGCGCTTCCAGAAGTCGTGCTGCGGCTCCCAGTCGCCCTCGACGAAGGCGGAGCGGAGGAAGATCTCGCGGGCCGCCTCCGCGTCGATCCGTGCGTACTGGATGGTGCGGTCGGTGACCAGGGGCACCCCGTAGAGCGTGACGCGCTCGGTCGCGACGGCCGCTCCCGCCTTCCGGCTCCAGCGGGGCTCGCTGACGGTACGGGCGACGACGTGGGCGCCCACCTCCTCGGCCCACTCCGGCTCGATCGCGGCCGTGACCCTGGCCCACAGCCGGCTGGTCTCGACGAGCTCGGCGGCCATGACCAGGTCGGGTTGCTTGCGGAACAGGGCCGAGCCGGGGCTGATGCCGAAGCGCGCACCGCGTGCCCCGGCGTACTCCCGCTTGGCCTGGTCACGGGCGCCGACGTGCGAGAGGAGACCGGCCAGCAACGCCTTGTGGACGGCGTCCCAGTCGGGCTCGGCATCCGGGGCGGAGGTCGCGACGTCGGGGTCGATGCGCACCGACCGGCAGGCCGAGCGCAGCTGGGCGTGCAGGTCCTGCCACTCGCGGATCCGCAGGTAGTGGAGGTACTCGCCCTTGCACATGCGTCGGAACGCGCTGTGCGACAACGCCTTCTGCTGGTCCTTGAGGTACCGCCACAGGGTGTGCAGGGTCGCGAAGTCGGACGTGTCGTCCTTGAACCGCGCGTGCGACTGGTCGGCCTGCGCCTCCTTGTCGACCGGGCGCTCGCGCGGGTCCTGGATCGACAGGGCTGCGACGATGACCAGGACCTCACGGGTGCAGCCGAGCCGCCCGGCCTCGATGACCATCCGCCCCAGCCGCGGGTCGAGCGGGAGCCGCGCGAGGGTGGTGCCGGATGCCGTCAGCCGGCGCCCGCGACCGCGGTGCCGGCCGCGCGCCGGCTCCCCCGTGGCGAAGGCACCGAGCTCCTCGAGGAGCCGCACCCCGTCGGCGACCTGGCGCTCGTCGGGCGGGTCCAGGAACGGGAAGCGGGTGACGTCGCCGAGCCCGAGCGAGGTCATCTGGAGGATGACCGAGGCCAGCGAGGTGCGCTGGATCTCCGGCTCGGTGAACTCGGGCCTCGCCTCGTGGTCCTCCTCGGAGTACAGCCGGATGCACACCCCGGGTGCGACGCGGCCGCACCGGCCGGCGCGCTGGGCGGCGCTGGCCCGGCTCACCGGTTCGATCGGCAGGCGCTGCACCTTGGTGCGCTGGCTGTAGCGCGAGATGCGGGCGGTGCCGGTGTCGACGACGTAGCCGATACCCGGCACGGTCAGCGAGGTCTCGGCGACGTTGGTGGCGAGGATGATCCGGCGGCCGCTTCCGCGGTGGAAGACCCGGTGCTGCTCGGCCGCGGAGAGCCGGGCGAACAGGGGCAGCACCTCGGTGCCGGGCAGCTTGAGCGCGTTCAGCGCGTCGGCGGCGTCGCGGATCTCGCGCTCCCCGGAGAAGAACGCGAGGATGTCGGTCGCCTCGGGGCTCGGCGGCGCCTCGGTCCACAGCTCCTCGACGGCCTCGACGACCCCGGTCACCTGGTCGCGCTCGGCGACGACGTGGCGACCGTCGGGGTGCAGCTCGACGAGCGGCCGGTAGCGCACCTCGACGGGGAAGGTGCGGCCCGACACCTCGATGACCGGGACCTCGCGGACCACCTGGCCGCGCTCGTCGGTGGCGAAGTGGTGCGCGAAGCGGGCGGGGTCGATGGTCGCGGAGGTGACGACGACCTTGAGGTCGGGCCTGCGGGGCAGCAGCTGCTTGAGGTAGCCGAGGATGAAGTCGATGTTGAGCGACCGCTCGTGCGCCTCGTCGATGATGATGGTGTCGTAACGGCGCAGGTCGCGGTCGCGCTGCATCTCGGCGAGCAGGATGCCGTCGGTCATCACCTTCAGCCGCGTCGCGTCGCTGCTGTGGTCGGTGAAGCGCACCTGGTAGCCGACGAGGTCACCGAGCTCGACCTGCATCTCCTCGGCGATCCGCTCCGAGACCGAGCGCGCAGCGATCCGACGCGGCTGGGTGTGCCCGATCTGCCCCGCCCCGCCGCGGCCCAGCTCGAGGCACATCTTCGGCAGCTGGGTCGTCTTGCCCGAGCCCGTCTCGCCCGCTACGACGACCACCTGGTGCTCGCGCAGCGCCGCGAGGATGTCGTCGCGACGCTCGACCACGGGCAGGTGCTCGGGGTACCTCAGCCGGGCCGGGTCGACCGCGTCGACACTCTCGGCAGGCATGGCGCCAAGGATAGGTCGGTGGAGCCGTCGCCCCCGACCGGTTATCGCGGTACCCCGGCCGCCCCGGCGAGGGCCAGCGCCCGGCCCTCGAGGTCCAGCGCCCGCCCAGCGAGGGGTGGGGGGCCGGTCCAGTCGTCGTCACCGCACATTCCCACCTCCCTCGCCGCGCCCCACCCCGGCCTTCGAGGCCGCAGTGGCAGCGACCTCGAGCGTGGCGCCGGCGGCGTACATCCGCTGCGCCTGCGGGCCGTTGGCCGTGGCCAGCCGCCAGTCGTCGAGGAAGGCCCGGTCTACCCGCTCGCGGGCCAGGGCCCGCGCCCGCACCACCACCCGCCGCGTGGCGTCTGCCGAGCGAGCGGCCCCCGAGCCGGCCGACGCCCCGGTGCCGATGCCGGGCCTCGCCGCGGCTCGGGGCGGAGGCCCGCCGAGCAGAGCGCTGGGCGTGCCCCGCTCGCCCGGGACCCGGAAGGACGCCCGCACGGCGTCGCGCCGGGCCCGGACCTCCCGCAGCGCACCGAGAGCGAGCCGTTGCTGAGCCGTCAGGCGGGTGGTGGACACCGAGCCCGGGGTGGTGCGCCGCGCCCCAGCCGTGGCGCCGGCCCGCAGTGCTCCCCCGGTGACACCGGCGGCGGCCAGGCCGGCACCCAGCGCGAGCTGGCCGGCATCCCCCTCTCCGTAGACGGCGAGCAGGAGCGCGTCGGCGCCGACGGCGACCCCGTCGGCCACTGCCACCACGGGCCGAAGCTCGGGCACGACGGTGGCGACCGCGCCCAGTGTCGCCACGTCGTGGCCGGTGGTGCTCGCCCCGGCCAGCAGGCGGTAGGGCAGGGAGTCGGCGACGCCGTCGAGCGAGAGCCGGCGGAGCACCACGGCGCACCGCCGGTCGGCCTCCCGGAAGCGTTCGGCCGCCGCCGCATGACGGGCCCGGGCGGCCCGCGCAGCCTCGACCTGCTCGAGCTGGACGTGGCGAAGGACGAGCAGCTCGGGGGACTGCTCGCTCCCGCCCGCACCGACGAGCAGGGCCGCACGGTCCTCGAGCGCGGCGTACGCGTGCTCCGCCTCGTCGACGTCGGCCACGGCCGTGGTCACGACGGCCTGGGCCTCCTCCATGGCGTCGGCCAGCGCTCGCAGCGGCGCGGCGGCCGCCCCCAGCCGCCCGGCGACGGCATCGAGCACCGGCGTCACCTCCGCCAGGCGGACCCCGAAGGCGTCGCCGGCGGGGCCGTCCCAGGTGGCGCCGTCGCGCAGCCCGGCCAGCACCCCCGCCAGACCCGAGAGCCGCCGCGCCGAGGACGTCAACCGGTCGGCGAGCAGCCGCACGGCGCCCGGGTGCCCGGGCAGGGGCGGCAGACCGCTCACCACGACCCCCCGACCAGGGACCGCGACACCCCGGCCTCGGTGTCGAGGTAGAGCGACCCGGCATCGACAGCGGCCTCACCGAGCTCGGCCAGCGAACGGCCCAGCGCCAGGCGCACGCGCCGCCACCCACCCAGCAGCTCCTCGACCGCCGGCCCGGCGGCGCCCGGCCCGAGCGCCCACCGCTCGGCCGCGGGGTCGCCCATGAGCAGGAGGTCGGCTCCCGTCTCGGCAAGGGCCACCCCCAGCTCGGCCACGTCGGCCGCGTCGACCCGGATGAACGTCATGGGCCAACGCTAGGCAGCCGCGCCGACGGGCCGGCCGAGTTATCCACAGCCTGTGGGTGCCGCACAGAGCATTCATCTGACGTTCACCGGCAGGGCCTTGCGGCGCAGACAGCCACGATTCGTCTAGATTGGCGGCCGAAACGGGTCGCGATGGCGCGGCCCCGAGGAGGACGCACCCGCATGGCAGAGGTCCAGCACAGCTCGACGACGACCGAGCACCGGTCGGACTACTGGGACGAGTACTACGCAGCCCGGGCGACGACGCGCCGCCCGCTGCCGTCACAGTTCGCGACCTTCGTCGCCGGAGAGCTCGACCGGCCCCACCGTGTCATCGAGCTCGGCTGCGGCAACGGCCGCGACTCGATCTTCTTCTCCTCCTTCGGCCACGAGGTCGTCGGCGTCGACGGGTCCGAGGCCGCCGTCGCCGCCTCGTCGCACCTGGCCGAGGCCCTCGGCGAGAAGGTCACCTTCGTGCGCTCGGCCATCGACGACCCCGCTCTGGCCGACCGGCTCGGCGAGGGCGAGGGGCCGAAGGCGCTCTACGCCCGGTTCTTCGTCCACGCGATCACCGACGAGGAGGAGCAGGTGCTCCTCGACCTCGCGGCCACGGTGACCCGTCCGGGCGACCTGCTCGCCGTCGAGTACCGCACCATCCGTGACCAGGTGGGCGCCAAGGAGACCGAGACCCACTACCGCCGCTTCGTGCTCCCCGCCACGTTCCAGGCCCGGGCGCTCGAGCGTGGTTTCGAGGTGACGTACGCCGTCGAGGGCTTCGGTTTCGCGAAGTACCGCCACGACGACGCCTACGTCGCCCGCACCCTCTTCCGCAGGGTCTGACGTGGCGGCGGCCACCGCCGACGCACGGGTCGCGCCGCTGCGCGCCCTGGCCGACGACATCTCGCGCCGGTTCCCGGACCTCGGCCACCTCGGCCCCGGCGGTGTGCTCCGCGTGCCGGTCGACGTCGGCCGGGTCACCCGCGTGCGGCTCGAGCTGCCCAGGCAGTTCCTGCACCTGCAGTCGATCGCCCTGGTGACGGACGACGGCTCGGACGCCGCGCGCGGTGCCGTGGTCACGGCATCCTCCTGGTACGACGGCTACGGCGAGAAGTTCGACCCGGTGCGGCTGTTCGACTGGGACCACCCCGACGGCACCACGGTCCACACCGAGAAGGACAGGCTGAGCTGGGTGGAGGTCCGGCTCGCCACGCCCGTGCGGCTCACCGAGATCCGGATACGCAACGTCAACAACGCCACCGCCACGCGGGCCCAGGGGGTACGCGTCGTGGTGCGCACCCGCTGGCGCCGGCACGTGCTGTTCGACGGCGCCGCCCGCCACAAGGCGCTTCGGGCGGTGGTGGCGGCGTACGACCTCGGCGACGCTGACCCTCAGGTTCGGGCCCTCGTGCCGGTGCTCGTCGACACCTTCCGCGGCGCCTACCCCGCGGCCCGCAAGGCCCTGCAGCACTCCGAGCTCGACCCCGACCTCCTCAAGGCCTTCCGTGGTGTCGTCAACGCCGAGCTCCTGCCCTCGCGCCAGCTGCTGTGGACCATCCACGGGCCCACCCGTTCCTTCCGGTTCTGGACCCCGGCCGAGCAGTCGGCCTACGTGCAGTTCGCGGTCGAGGTCGCCGACGCGCTGCGCGAGGTCACCCCGCACGTCTCCTTCGGGTTCGGCGCGGTGCTCTCCGTGGTGCGCGACAAGGCGCTCATCCCCCACGACGACGACCTCGACGTCATCATCGGCTTCGAGCCCCACGAGGCGGCCACCCTCGCCGACGGCCTCGCCGTGGTGACCGCGGCCCTCGAGGAGCGCGGCTTCTCGGTACGTGGCAACTACTCCGCCCACCGGCAGATCGGCCGCAACCACCGGGGCAAGCACGTCGACGTCTTCGTCGGGCTCTTCGAGGGCGACGCCATCTCGTGGTACCCCGGCACCCGGGGCGCGCTCGACCGCGAGACGATGTTCCCCACGACCACGGCCCCGCTGCTGGGGGTCGAGTGCCCGATCCCGGCCAGGCCCGAGGTCTACCTCGCGGCCCTCTACGGCGAGGGGTGGCACACGCCCGACCCGCACTTCGCGCATCGCTGGGACCGCTCGGCGTACGCCGACCTGGCCGGCACGCCCCCCGCCAGAACCTGAGCCGCCCGACCCGCCCTGGGTGGCCGGGTCCCGGCACACGCCGACGGCCGCCCTCGCGAGGAGGGCGGCCGTCGACGTGTGCGGTCCGCGGGGTGCGGCGCCGGCTCAGCGCAGCGTGGCCCCGGCCAGCTCCGGTGCGGACACCTCGTCGGCGCCGTCACCGGCCCCGGACCCGGCGGCCGCGGCGAACCCGGCATCCAGGTCGGAGATGATGTCCTGGATCGACTCGATGCCGACCGCGAGTCGCACCAGGCCCGGCGTGACTCCGGCCGCGAGGCGGTCCTCGTCACCACCTTGGCTGTGCGTCGTGGATGCCGGGTGGATCGCGAGCGAGCGCACGTCACCGATGTTCGCGACGTGGCTGTGCAGGCTGAGCCCCTCGACGAAGCGCTGCCCCGCCTCGAGGCCACCGGCGATCTCGAACGCGAGCACCGCACCGGCGCCCTTGGGGGCGTACCTGTCGGCGAGCGCCTTGCTCGGGCTGCTGTCCAGCGATGCCCAGCGCACCGCCTCGACCTGCGGGTGCGCCTCGAGGTACTCGGCGACGGCCCGGGCGTTCGACACGTGCCGCTCGACGCGCAGGCTGAGCGTCTCGACGCCCTGCGCGATGAGGAAGGCGTTGAACGGCGAGATGGCCGAGCCGAGGTCGCGCAGCAGCTGCACGCGCGCCTTGAGGATGAATGCGAGGTTGGCCCCCAGGGCGCTGCCCACACCGAGGTCACGGGCGTAGACCAGGCCGTGGTAGCTGGGATCCGGCTCGTTGTAGTTCGGGAAGCGCTCGGGATCGGCGCCGAAGTTGAAGTTCCCGGAGTCGACGATGGCACCGGCGACCGCCGTGCCGTGACCGCCCAGGTACTTCGTGGCCGAGTGCACAACGATGTCCGCGCCGAACTCGATCGGGCGGATCAGGTAGGGCGTGGCCACCGTGTTGTCGACGACCAGCGGAACGCCAGCAGCGTGGGCGACCCCGGCGACCCCCTCGATGTCGAGGATGTCGTTCTTCGGGTTGGAGATGGTCTCCGCGAAGAAGGCCTTGGTGTTGGGCTTGACCGCGGCACGCCAGCTCTCGAGGTCATCGGGGTCCTCCACGAAGGAGACCTCGATGCCCAGCTTCTTGAACGTGTAGTGGAAGAGGTTGTACGTGCCGCCGTAGAGGCTCGGGCTGGACACGATGTGGTCGCCGGCCTCG
>DASQEZ010000229.1:0-7008 GCA_035633415.1 Ornithinibacter sp.
CTGACCGTCCGGCGCGGTGAGGTCCTGGCCCTCCTCGGGCCCAACGGGTGCGGCAAGTCCACTCTCGTGCGCGGGCTGCTGGGGCTCGTCGAGCAGCAAGGTGGCGAGGTGCGGCTCTTCGGCGTCCCCCGGGAGGACTTCCGCGAGTTCACCCGGATCGGCTACGTGCCCCAGCACCACACCCTGTCCGCCGCGGTGCGCGCCACCGTCACCGAGGTCGTCGAGGTCGGCCGCCTGCCGCACCGCCCGTGGTGGCGACCGCAGAGCCGGCTGGACGTCGACGTGGTCCGTGAGTCGATCGCCGCCGTCGGGCTGGCGGACCGCGCCCAGGAGGAGGTCGCCCTGCTCTCCGGGGGCCAGCAGCGGCGCGTCCTCATCGCCCGCGCGCTGGCCGGGCGCCCGGACGTCCTGGTCATGGACGAGCCGACGGCCGGTGTCGACACCGCCAGCTCCGAGGCGCTCGCCACCATCCTGGCCCGGCTCGCTGACGAGGGGACGTCCATGGTCGTCGTCACCCACGAGCTCGAGGCCCTGCGCGACGTGGTGACCCAGGTGGTCTGCATGGAGTCCGGGCGCGTCGACTTCAGCGGCACCGCCGTGGAGTACGCGGAGCACACGGTGGCACACGCGCCGGGGTCCAGCCACCACCACGACCCGACCCACGACGCCCCGCCGGACCCCGTCCTGGGGGCACCCCTGGACCGCACGACGGCCGGCGGCCCCCGTGGGTGACCTGCTCGCCCTCGACTTCATGCGCCAGGCGCTGCTGGCGGCGCTGCTCGCCGGCATCGCGGCACCGCTCGTCGGGGTCTTCCTCGTCCAGCGCCGCATGTCGCTCATCGGTGACGGCATGGGCCACGTCGCCCTGGCCGGGGTGGCGATCGGCATCCTCACCGGTCAGGCACCCGTGCTCACCGCGCTCATCGCCGCGGTCATCGCCGGCGTGGCCATCGAGCTGATCCGGTCCTCGGGCCGCACGAGCGGCGACATCGCGCTGGCGGTGATGTTCTACGGCGGCATCGCGCTCGGCGTCGTCCTCATCGCGCGGTCCAGCTCCGGAACACCGGCCAACCTCACTGCCTACCTCTTCGGCGCGATCCTGACGACGAGCAGCGGTGACCTCGTCGTCCTCGCCGCTCTCACCGTCGTCGTCCTCGGCATCACCCTGCTGCTGCGCCAGCGCTTCTTCGCAGTCGCCAACGACGAGGAGTACGCCCGCGCCGTGGGGATGCCGGTGCTCGCGTACAACCTGCTGCTGGCGGTGCTCACCGCGGTCACCATCGTGGTGTCGATGCGCGCCGTCGGCCTGCTCCTCATCAGCGCCCTGATGATCATCCCGAACGCCACCGCCCAGCTCCTCGGCCGCAGCTTCCGCTCGAGCATGTGGTGGGCCGTCGGGATCGGGGTCGTGTCCAGCGTGGGGGGCGTGCTGCTCTCGTACCAGGCGGAGACCCCGTCCGGGGGCACCATCGTCCTGCTGGCGATCGCCATCTTCCTGGTCGTCAGTGGCGCAGCCGTGATCCAGGACCGGCTGCGCCGAGCCGCACACGCTCGCGCCGAGCGTCACGACCACGAGCACGGACCGCAGTGCGGGCACGAGCCCGTCGTGCACGGAGACCACGTCGACTACCTGCACGACGGCCACCGGCACGCCGTCCACGAGGAGCACTACGACGAGCACGGCGACGAGCACGGCGACGAGCACGGCGACCACGGTGACGAACCCGCCACGGCGGGCACCCGATGAGCGCCCAGACCGAGCGGCGTCCGACCCGGCAGCGGGCGGCCATCGCGCAGGCCCTGGCCGGGTCGGCGGAGTTCCGCTCCGCCCAGGAGATCCACGCCGACCTCGTGGGGTCGGGCACGGGGGTCGGGCTCGCGACGGTCTACCGCAACCTGCAGGCGATGGCCACCGACGGCGAGGTCGACGTCATCCGCACGGCCGAGGGCGAGGCGGTCTACCGGTCGTGCTCGACCGACCACCACCACCACGTGGTGTGCCGGTCGTGCGGCCTCGCGGTCGAGGTGACGGGGGATGTCGTCGAGCGCTGGGCCGAGGCCGTCGCGGCCGCGCACGGCTTCACCCAGGTGCGGCACACCGTCGAGATGGACGGTCTGTGCGCCGGGTGTTCGGCGGCCCGCGCCTGACCGCTGCGGGACCGAGGCCTCACACGCCGGTGCACACGGTGCCCGGACAGGATCGGAGGCACGGTTCCACCACCACGATCAAGGAGAACGAGCCATGCCACTCATCAACGTCAAGGTGATCGAGAACGTCTTCGACGACGCCCAGAAGCAGCACATCGTCGAGCGCCTCACCGACGCCATGGTGTCCATCGAGGGCGAAGCCATGCGTGGCGTCACCTGGGTGGTCGTCGAGGAGGTCAAGAGCGGGGACTGGGGCATCGGGGGCCAGTGCCTCACCACCGAGGCGGTTCGCCAGCTCGCGGCGGGCGTTCCCAGCGCCTGAGCCGGCCCACGGTCGGGGGTCGTCGCATCAGCCGCGGCGACCCCCGACCGTCAGCAGGAGAGCGTCCAGCGCCGGGTTGTCGATGCCGTGGGCGGCCAGCCGTGCCGACTCGGCCGCACCGGGGTCGCCGAGTCTCGACCGCCACACCAGGGCGCGCACGACGTGCTCGCGCAGCCCCGCTCCCGCCGCCACCCGGTGCAGGTCCTGGGCCCACTCCCGGGCGAGCGTCGGGTCCGCGGCGAGCGCGACCGCGCAGCCGGCATCCAGCAGGTGCGCGACCGGCCACACGTACCACGGCGACGGCCGCAGCCCGGTGCGCACCCAGCCCACGGCGCGGTCCCGGTCCCCACGAGCGCTCTCGAGCCGGGCCTGGCCGCGCGCCACCGTCGCCATCCAGCAGTGGTCGCCCGCCTCGGTCGCCAGCACCCAGGCGCGGTCGAGCAGCCCGGATGCCGTGTCGAGGTCGCCCACGTCGAGGGCGGCCTCCGCCCGCCACGCGTCGGCCCAGGGCAGGAAGGCCAGCCACCCGGTGTCCTCGAGGACACGCAGCGCCGTGTCGAGCACCGGGATGGCCGCACCGGGGTCACCCCGCACCAGGTGCACTCGCCCCACCATCGTCATCGACCAGGCCGCTTGCCGGTCTGCCCCCGCGCCTGTCGCCAGCCGCACCGACGCCTCGAGCGCGTCGAGTGCCTCGGGGTAGGCGGCGGCGTCGGACCGGCTCATCCCCCGGATGCCCAGCGCCCTGGCCTGCTCCTCCTCGCCGACGTCGAAGCGCCCGGCCTCGTCGAGCCAGGCGTCGACCCGGGCCCGGTGCCCGAGCTGCACGCCGAGGAAGGCGAGCTCGCGGCAGACGGCCGCAGCGACCTCGGTGTTGTCCGCGTGCCGTGCGAGCGCGAGCCCCTCGTGCAGCATGGCCGCGACGTCCACGCCGCGGGCCCCCGAACCGTGGATGAGGCCGCCCGCCCGGGTCACCAGGGCTCGGGCCGACAGGTCGGCGTCCCCCACCAACCGGGCCATCTCGACGGCGCGCCGCAGCTGCTGCTCTGCGACGTCGACCGCACCGACCCCCAGCGAGGCGCGGCCCGCTTCGAGGTAGGACGCCGCGCTGACGGCGCTCACGGCCACCGACGGCGCGTCCGGGGGTGGGGGCCGCCGTCGCGAGGCACGCAGCACGACGTCGGGCAGGTCGGCACCGAGGTCGTCGCGGAAGATGCGGCGGCACCGGTCGACCTGGCCGGCCGCGGCCCGGGTCTCCCCGGCCGACAGCAGCGCGCGCACGACGAGTGCGTGGTCGTCCGCACTGTGCGGGTCGAGTTCCAGGGCCCGTGCGGCGAGCGCGGCAGCCGCGTGTGGTCGACCGGTCGACAGGCGGTGCAGCCCGGCGTCGTGGAGCACCGCCCGGCAGCCCGCCTGCACGGCCAGGCGCGTGACGAGGAGCCAGGAGTCGAACGCGGGCCCCGCCTGCACGGTGAGGCCCTCGAGGAGCTGGCCCCCGAGCCTGAGCAGCTCGTCGTCATGCAGCGCCTCACCCAGCGGGGCGCGCAGCAGCGCCACGTCCACGCGGTCGTCGGGGGCGAGCTCCACCGTGACGGGGTCGCCGAGCAGCGCCGCCGACGGACCGAGCGCCCCGCGCAGCACGGACAGGTTCCAGCGCAGGGCCGCGAGCGGGTCGTCGGCCTCCGGGAAGAGCAGGCTCGCGAGCCGACGCCGGCTCGGTGGGACCTCGGCGGTGAGGAGCACGGCGAGCAGCGCCCACGACTTCGCGCCGCGCGGTGGTGGGGCCGGCGAACCGTCGCGCTCGAGCGACGGTGGGCCGATGAGGCGGATCGTCAGCATCACGCTCACCCCCTACCTGGTCGGGTCGATCCTAGGCCGGACCGGTGTGCGAGGGCCTCGCCTCGTTCAGAAGGCCGAGACGGGGCCCTGCGCCCGCTGGGGCCTGCTGAGCGCGCGCAGCACCGCGACCTGGCCGTGCCGCTCGGCGGCGACCGACGCGAGCAGGCCGAGCACGGCATGCGCCGCCTCCGACGGGAACCGGGGTGTCTCCACCTCGATGCTCGCGGCGAGGTCGTCGGAGTGCACGATCGCCTCCATCGTGCGGGTGAGCACGAAGTCAGCGCTCGACAGGGCCCAGCCCTGCCACGGGACGAGCACCGCATCGGGCGTGCGGCTGCCGTCGAGCACCGGGGCCAGCGCCGCCGGCAGGGCGGCGAGGTCACGGTGCACGCGCTCGTCGAGGTCGACCGGGCCCGCGGCGGCGTGGTCGTCGGCGGAGGTGCGCACGTCGACGTTCGCCTCGTCGTCCAGGCCGGTGTGCACCCAGGCGGCGCGTCGATAGTGCTCGAGGGCCGCAATAGGGTCGGCGTCGTGTGGCGGCGCCGACAGCAGTCGCACCACGTTCGCTGCCTGCGCCGCGAGATGGTTCGCGAGCCCGCCGACCGACATCCCGGCGCACGAGCTCTCCTGCGCCCAGCGCCGGGCGACCTCGGGGTGGCGGATCAGGTCGGCCGCGGTGCGCGCGACCTCCGGGAACACCTCGACGAGTCGCTCAGGCATGTCCGAGACGCTAGCGCGGGCGCTAGGCCGTGGGGGTGTCGACGGCGCCGCCGTAGCGCCGCTCGCGGTCGACGTAGGACTGGACGGCGGCCCACAGGTCGCGCCGGTCGTAGTCGGGCCAGAGCTGGTCCTGGAAGACCATCTCCGCGTACGCGCTCTGCCAGAGCAGGAAGTTGCTGGTCCGCTGCTCCCCCGAGCTGCGCACGAAGAGGTCGACGTCGGGCATGTCCGGCTCGGGCAGGTAGCGGGCCACGGTCTTCTCGTCGACCGACCGGGGCTTGAGCCGGCCGCGGGCGACGTCCTCGGCGAGCCGTTGCACGGCATCCCCGATCTCGGCCCGGCCGCCGTAGTTGACGCAGAAGTAGAGGGTGAGCCCGGTGTTGTTCCGGGTGAGCTCCTGGGCGACCTCGAGCTCCTTGATGACCGAGCCCCACAGGCGGGGCCGACGCCCGACCCAGCGCATCCGCACCCCCCACTCGTGCAGCTGGTCGCGGCGGCGCCGGATGACGTCGCGGTTGAAACCCATGAGGAACTTCACCTCGTCGGGGCTGCGCTTCCAGTTCTCGGTCGAGAACGCGTACGCCGACAGGTGGGTGACCCCCACCTCGATGGCACCCGCGACGACGTCGAGCAGGGCGGCCTCCCCCGCCTCGTGGCCCTTGGTGCGCGGCAGCCCGCGCTGGTTGGCCCACCGGCCGTTGCCGTCCATGACGACGGCCACGTGGCGGGGCATCTTCTCGAGCGGGATGGCCGGCGGCCGGGCTCCGCTGGGGTGCGGGAACGGCGGCGGGTAGGGGCTCGGCACGCTCACCGTTCCACCATACGGAGGCTGCGGATGCCGCGTTCGAGGTGCCACTGGAGGAATGCCGCGGTCAGGCCGCTGCCTTCGCGGCGGTGCTGCGGGTCGGAGTTGTCGGCGATGGCCCAGTCGCCGGCGAGCAGCGCGCTCAGCAGCAGGAGCGTCTCGGGAGCGGGTGCGGCCGAGCCCGGCGGGCGGCACGCCGAGCAGACCGCGCCTCCGGCGACGACGTGGAAGGCGCGGTGCGGACCCGGCGCACCGCACTTGGCGCAGTCGTGGAAGCTCGGCGCCCAGCCGGCGACGGCGAGCGCGCGCAGGAGGTAGGCGTCGAGCACGAGGTTCGGGTCGTGCTCCTTGCCGGCCAGCGAGCGAAGCGCCCCGGCGAGCAGGAGGTACTGCTGCAGCGCCGGTTCGCGCTCCTCGGTGAGCCGGTCGCAGGTCTCGAGCACGGCGGTCGCCGTGGTGTACGAGGGGTAGTCGCGTGAGATGGCGTCGCCCCACGGGTCGAGGGTCTCGATCTGGGTCACCGTGTCCAGGCTGCGCCCCTCGTAGCACTGGATGTCGACGTGCATCGCGGGCTCGAGCCGGCTGCCGAAGCGCGACTTGGTGCGGCGGACCCCCTTGCCGACCGCACGCACCTTGCCCAGGCGGCGGGTGAGGAGGGTGACGATGCGGTCGGCCTCACCCAGCTTCTGGGTGCGCAGGACGATCGCCTCGTCGCGGTAGAGGGGCACCGCACCATTGTCGGTCCTCCCGTGCCCATCGGCGGGATGCCGTGCCGCCGGTGCCGCTGCGGGCGGCGGTCAGCGCGGCGGGTCGATGGCGTGGTGGGTCCACAGGTGGAGCACGGCGAGGGACCGGTGCGGGCGCCAGGCCCGCGCCAGGGTGGCGGCCTCCTTGGCGGTGACGCCGCCCAGGGCCTTGCGCAGGACGAGGTCACCGGCCGGGAACACATCGGGGTCGCGCAGGGCCCGCAGCGCCACGAGGTCGGCGGTCCACGGCCCGACCCCGTGGATCGACAGCAACCCTGCCCGGGTTGCCGCGGTCAGGGTGCCGTCGGTGACGGCGCGGGCGATGGCCACGACGGTGCTCGCCCGGGCGCCGGTGATGCCGACGGTGCGCTGCAGGTCCGCCGGGTCGAGGGTCGCGAGCGCCTCGGGCGAGGGAAACGCCCGCAGTC
>DASQEZ010000230.1:0-8574 GCA_035633415.1 Ornithinibacter sp.
GAGCGTGCGGTTGTACGAGGCGATGACGTGCGCGTTGGCCGACACCACGAGCCGCGAGGTGTCGACGCCACGGGCCTCGAGCCCGTCGATCTCCTCGAAGAGGACGTCGAGGTCGACGACGACGCCGTTGCCGATCACTGGGACCACCGACGGCGTCAGGATGCCGGAGGGCAGCAGATGCAGAGCGTACTTCTCGCGGGTGCCGTCCTCACCCTCGATGACGACGGTGTGACCCGCGTTGTTGCCCCCGTTGAACTTGACGACGTAGTCGACGTCGCCGCCCATGAGGTCGGTCGCCTTGCCCTTGCCCTCGTCGCCCCACTGGGCTCCGACCAGCACGATCGCCGGCATAGCGGCTCCTCTCGCCCGTGCGCCGGGCGAAGGTGCCGCGACGCGCCGAAGGCCCCTCGCGGGTACGCGCCGGGGCCTCGTACACCCCACCCTATCGCGCGATGCCGTGCGCCCGGGATCGTGACCGTGCCCGGCTCAGCGACGGCGACGTGCGAGCGCCCACCCGAGCTGGAAGCGGGTGTCGACCCCGTTGACCGCCATCAGGTTGGCCACCCGTCGGCGCACGGTGCGCAGGCTGACGCCCAGGTGGCGCGCGATGGCCTCGTCCTTCATGCCGAGCTCGAGCAGCTCGACGAGCCTGGGGTCACCGGTGCCCTCGCGCCCGCCGACCACCGGTGCGGGCACCGCGTGCTTCCAGGCGAGGTCGAAGTAGGCGCCGTAGAGCCGGACGACGAGCGGGTCGCGAATGACGGCGTAGCCCTGCGAGGGGTCGTCCCACGCGGCCAGCGCCACGACCGCCGTCTCGCCGAAGACCGCGAACTCGGTCTCGGTGGTCGGCACGATCCGCTGGTCCTCGCCCACGGCGCCCCACACCGTCATCCACCGCTGGCCCTGCGGGGACGACAGGGCGCTCGCGGGGTAGATCGCCCGCTGCTGCTCACCGCGCCGGATCCGGTCCTCGTTGGCCCGCATCGTGCTCTCGTCGAGCGCCGGGCCCTCGGAGATGGTCAGCACGAAGTTGCGCAGCATCCCGGAGGTCTCCGCGAGCAGGCGGTTGACGACCGAGGGGGCGATCGCATCCGAGATCGGCTCGCTGAGCGGCTCGGTGGCCCCCAGGGCGCTGCTCGTGACCCTCGAGAGCAGCTCCCGGGAGGCCGCGAGGTCGCGACGGCGCTCCTCGATCCGGTCGAGCTCACGGCGCAGGTGCTCCTCGAGCACGAGGAGCACGCCGCCGTCGTACGACGGATCATCCATACGGCGCGCCTCCTGCCCCTGCGTGGGTGGCCGATACCTGCCAGTGGCACACAAGTGTCGCACCTGGTCGCGGTGGACCGGCACCATGGAGCAGCACAGCCGAGGATGCAGGGGGTCATCGGGTGGGCGCTTCTTGGCGAGAGGGACGCGCACACGTCGCGGTGGACTCACCACGGCTGTCCACGAAGGGCCCGGGCGCGCGCGCCGGGGCCCTTCGCGTGTCGTCGTGGGGTCGGTCGCGGGTCGGCGCCGTCGGTCCGGACGGGCTACCGGCTCACAGCCCGAGCTCGCGTGCCCCCGTGGCGCTCGACGCGCGCAGGAACTCCGTGCACCGGTGCACCTCCTCGACCTCGTCGATCGCGTCGGCCGCACGGGCGAGCGCCGCGAGGGCGCGCAGGAAGCCCCGGTTCGGCACGTGCTCCCACGGCACCGGCCCCTGGCCACGCCAGCCGGCGCGCCGCAGCGAGTCCAGCCCGCGGTGGTAGCCGGTGCGGGCGTACGCGTAGGAGTCCACGGCCCGGTGGTCGGCGAGCGCGTCCTCGGCGAGCACCGCCCAGGGCAGCGAGGACGCGGGGTGGGCCGCCGCCACCTGCGCGGGCAGCATCCCGTTCTCCAGGGGTGCGGATGCCGGGTCGTCGGGCAGGTGCGTCGGCGGGATGCCGAGCAGGTCGGAGCTCACGGGGTGCCTCTCAGGGTCGGTGCGCGGTCGGGGGTGTCCGTCGAGCGTAGAGAACACGCCGTGCGAGGTCGGCCTCGCACGGCGTGTTCTCCACTGTCGACCGCTGGGGCCGCGGGGGTGGGTCAGCCCTGGGAGGTGCCCGCCGACCGCAGGTTCTGGCAGGCCTCGACGACCCGAGCCGCCATGCCGGCCTCGGCCTCCTTGCCCCAGGCGCGCGGGTCGTACTGCTTCTTGTTGCCGACCTCGCCGTCGATCTTGAGCACGCCGGAGTAGTTCTTCAGCATCCAGTCGGCGACCGGGCGGGTGAAGGCGTACTGGGTGTCGGTGTCGACGTTCATCTTCACGACGCCGTAGTCGACGGCCGCAGAGATCTCCTCGGGCAGGGAGCCCGAGCCACCGTGGAACACGAGGTCGAGCGGCTTGGCGCCGGCCGCGTCACCGTGGGCGGAGACGATGGCGTCCTGGCACTGCTTGAGGATCTCCGGGCGCAGCTTGACGTTGCCCGGCTTGTAGACGCCGTGCACGTTGCCGAAGGTGAGCGCGGCCATGTAGCGACCGTTCTCTCCGAGGCCGAGCGCGGCCACGGTCTTCAGGGCGTCCTCGGGGGTCGTGTAGAGCTGCTCGTTGATCTCGTTGGCGACACCGTCCTCCTCGCCACCCACGACGCCGATCTCGACCTCGAGGATGATGTGGGCGGCGTGCGCGAGTGCGAGGAGCTCCTGCGCGATCTGGAGGTTCTCGTCGAGCGGCACGGCCGAGCCGTCCCACATGTGGCTCTGGAAGATCGGCAGGCCGGTGGCCTTGACCTGCTCGGCCGACGCGGCGATGAGCGGGCGGACGAAGCCGTCGAGCTTGTCCTTGGGGCAGTGGTCGGTGTGCAGCGCGATGTTGACCGAGTAGTTCTTGGCCACCTCGCGGGCGTAGGCCGCCAGCGCCAGGGACCCGGTGACCATGTTCTTGATCGACGACCCCGAGGCGTAGTCGGCACCGCCCGTGGAGACCTGGATGATGCCGTCGGACCCGGCCTCGGCGAAGCCGCGGATCGCGGCCGTCACGGTCTGGCTCGACGTGATGTTGATGGCGGGGTACGCGAACGAGCCGGCCTTGGCTCGGTCCAGCATGTCTGCGTAGACCTCAGGCGTTGCGATGGGCACGGTGATCTCCTCGTGAGGTTGTGAGTGCCGGTACGCAACGGATCCTTCCACGGATCCCGCCGTGCCACAGCAGAGGTTCACCTACCCAGCGGTCAGTGCTCGAGCAGTGCGTCGGGCGTGATGCACCCATTCCTCGACACCAGGGTCGCGTACTCATGACACGACACCGGATGCCGCGCGACGCTGGCCCCATGGACCTCACGACCGTGCGCACCCTGGCGGCCACCACCCCGGCGACCCGCAACCGCGTCGTCGACCTGCTGCGGGCCGGGGCGATCGGCATCGTCGTGCTGGGCCACTGGCTGATCGCCGCCGTCGTGGTCCGCGACGGCGAGCTCGTGCCGGGGCACCTCCTCGAGCTCGCGTCGTGGACCCACCCGCTCACCTGGGTCTTCCAGGTCATGCCGGTCTTCTTCCTCGTCGGGGGTTACGCGAACGCGCTGTCCTGGCGTTCGGCACGCACCCGCGAGGTGCCGTACGCCGGGTGGCTCCGCTCGCGCCTGCGTCGCCTCCTGGTACCCGTGGTACCGCTCCTGCTCGCCTGGCTGATCGCGGCCTCCGTCGCCTACGCCGCGGGAGTTCCCGGCGGAACGCTGCGCACGGCATCGCAGGTGGCGCTCGTGCCGACCTGGTTCCTCGCCGCCTACGTCGTCGTGTGCGCCGTGGCGCCCGCGACGCTCTGGCTGTGGGAGCGGCTGGGCTGGTGGTCGGTGCTCGGCGGCGTGCTGCTCGGCGGGCTGGTCGACCTGGTCAGCCTGTCGACCGACACGCTGTGGGTGGGGTTCGCCAACTACCTGGTCGTGTGGGCGACGGTGCACCAGCTGGGATACGCCTGGCTCGACGAGCGGCTCGCCGGCACCGGGCGGCGGCTGCTGCTGGCCGTCGTCGGGGCCGTCGGCCTGGTCGCGCTGGTGTGGGCCGGGCCGTACCCGGTGTCGATGATCGGCCTCGACGCAGCCGCGGTGAACAACTCCTACCCCACCCGGGAGACCCTGGTCTTCCTGGGCCTGCTGCAGGCCGGCCTCGTGCTCGCAGCCGAGCCGCTGCTCGCCCGTTGGATGCGGCGCGAGCGGGCGTGGACGGTCGTGGTGCTGCTCAACACGCGGATCATGACGCTCTACCTGTGGCACCTCACGGCCATGGTGGCTGCCATCGGCGCCTCACTGCTGCTGGGGGGTGTCGGGCTCGGGGTCGAGCCGCTGACGCGGGCGTGGTGGCTCACGCGGCCACTGTGGTGGCTGGTGCTCGCCGCGGTCACACTCGGCCTCGTGGCGCTGCTCGGCCGGTTCGAGACGCCCCGGCGCGACGACTCCCCGCCCCCGCCGACCTGGCTGCCGGTGCTGGTCACCGTGCTGGCCTGCGGCGGGCTGGGCTTCATGGCCGGACAGGGCATCGTCGCTGCCGACGGGGTGCACTGGTGGTGGCCCCTGCTCACCGTCGCGGCGGTGGGGCTGCTGCGCCTCCCCGTCAGCGCTGGTCGAGCTCGGCGCGGCGCCGGATGAGGTGCTCACGCTCGACGTCGTTCTCGCACCGGGCGATCGCGCCGTCGAGCGCCTCGGCGGCTGCCGCGTGGTCACCGGCGCGCGCGAGCAGCTCACCGCGCACCGCCGGCAGCCGATGGCTGTGCGGCAGGGCGCCGTCGAGGTCGTCGAGGGCGGCCAGGCCCGCGGCCGGACCGTCGCGTTCGGCCACCGCGACCGCCGCGGCCAGCCGGACGGCCGGTGACGGGAACAGCTCGACCAGCGCCGCGTAGTGCGCGCAGATCCGGTCCCACCGGGTGTCGGACGCCGTCGCTGCCGTCGCGTGCTCGGCCGCCACGAGCGCCTGGAGCCGGTAGCTCCGGGCGAGCGCCGAGGTGAGGTGCGACGGCATCCGGGACAGGAGCCCGAGCGCCTCGGCGATCTCGTCGTGGTGCCAGAGGGACCGGTCCTGGTCGGGCAGCAGCACGAGCCGGCCGTCGAGGTCGGCGCGGGCGTCGCGCCGGGAGTGCTGAAGGAGCAGCAGCGCGAGCAGGGCCTGCAGCACGGGTTCGTCCGGACACTGGTGTCGGGTCACCCGCACGAGCCGCACGGCCTCCCCGGACAGGTCGACGCGCAGCAGGTCCGGCCCACTCCCCGGGGCATAGCCGGCGGTGAACGCGAGGTAGGCCACCTGGGCCACGACCCCGAGCCGCTCGGGCAGCACCGAGGCGTCGGGCACCCCGAACGGGATGCCGGCCGTCACGATCTTGCGCTTGCCACGGGTGAGTCGCGCCGCCATGGTCGGCTCGGGGACGAGGAAGAGGCGAGCGATGTCGGCGGTGGTCACGCCGAGCACGAGTCGCAGAGCGAGAGCGCTGGCCACCTCGGGGGCGAGGGCCGGGTGGCAGCACATCAGCACCAGGCGCAGCACGTCGTCCTCCACGAGGTCGCCAGGGTCCGCCCGGGCCGCCGCGTGCGTGGCGGCGACCTCGGCGTCGACGACGAGCAGCGGCTCCTTGCGGGCCGCCATGGCCTCGGCGCGCAACCTGTCGAGGACGCGCCGCCGGGCGGCGGTCAGCAGCCACGCGGCGGGCCGGTCCGGGATGCCGTCGCGTGGCCAGGTTCGTGCCCCGGCCTCGACCGCGTCGGCCAGGGCGTCCTCGACGAGGTCGAGCCGACGGAACTGCGCGAGGAGCAGGGCGACCAGGCGCCCCCACTCCTCGCGCACCGCCGTCGAAAGGGCCTCGTCCGGAGTCATCGGGGCTCGTAGGCCTCGATCTCGATGACCGGGCGGATCTCCACGGCGTACGACGTCGGCAGCAACGCGGCCGCGGCGACCGCGGCATCCAGGTCCGGCAGGTCGACGAGGTAGAAGCCGCCGATCTCCTCGGTGAGCTCGGCGAAAGGGCCGTCGGTCACCGTGAGGGTCCCCCCGCCTGCGTGCCGGAGGGTGGTGGCGGTGTCGGCGCCGGCGAGGGCGGCACCCGCCACCTTCGCCCCCCGCTGCGCGACCGCGCGTTCGAAGGCGCGGTGGGCCTCGAAGTACCTCTCCCGCACCTCGGCGGAGGCGGTCTCCCACGCGGCGGGGTCGGACGCCGTGAGCACGAGGTACCTCACGTGGCACCACCACCGTGGTCGTGCTCGTCGTCGGCCACCATGTCGCGGAACTCGACCAGGTCGCCGCGACCGGCGAACTCGGCACAGATGCGCACCAGGTCGGCGCGGTCCTCGGTCTCGACGAGGTAGAAGCCCACGACCTGCTCGACCGACTCGGTGAACGGCCCGTCCGTGACGAGCACCCCGCCCGAGCCGTCGGGTCGCATCGACAGTGCCTGCGCCGACGGGGTGAGCGGGCCGGCCACCAGGAGGCGGTGGCCTCCGGCGGTCAGGTCGCGGTGGAACTGCTCGTGCGAGCGCATGCCCTTGGCGTGCTCCTCGGGCGGGAGCAGCGCCCACTGCGCCTCCGGGGCGGGGAGCAGCAGCAGGTGCCGGCTCATGCGGACCGCTCCTGCGGCGTGACCACGCGGCGCACCTCGATGCCGTCTCCGAGCGCGGCGATGATGCGGCAGCACTCGAGGAGGTCGTCGAGGTCGTCGGTCTCGACCTGGTAGAAGCCGCCCACCTGCTCGGTGACCTCGACGAAGGGGCCGTCGGAGACGGGGCCCCCGCCGGGCGGGATCCGCTTCGCCCCCGTCATCCCGTGCAGCTCGGCGCCACCGGTCACCCGGTGTCCGCGCCGCGCCAGCTCCTGGTCGAACCGGGTGTGCTCGGCGTAGCCGTGGGCGCGCTCGTCGGCATCCAGCTCGGTCCACCAACGGTCGGCGTCCCCGGTGACGAGGACCACGTACTCGGTCACGTCAGGCCCCCTCGCCGGTCTGGTCGGTAGTCGGGAGGCACGCCCGGATCTCGAGACCCCCGCCCGGGGACACGAGGATCGCGCAGACGTCGGCGAGATCGTCGAGGTCCTCGGACTCCACGAGGTAGAAGCCGCTGAGCTGCTCGACCGTCTCGGCGTACGGCCCGTCGCTCACGAACGGGCCGTCGTCGCCGACCCGGACGACTCGGGCCTCGCGGGAGTGGGCGAGCTCCGCCCCGCCGACGATGCGGTGGCCGCGCTCCTCCAGGGTGCGCGAGAAGCGTTCGTGGTCCGCGTACACGGCGGCCCGCTCCTCGGGCGTGGCCGCCTCCCAGGTGCTCTCGTCGCCGGGCAGGAGGATGGCGTACGTCGTCATGGTCGGTCCTTTCCGTCTCGGGCCGCTCGGGTGCGACCACACCACGGTGACGCACGGGACGACCGGGATTCGACAGGTCTAGCGGACTTTCTGGCCGAAGACGTGCCGACGGACCCAGGCGTGCATCGCGATGGCGCCGGCTGCCCCGGCGTTGATCGACCTGGTCGAGCCGAACTGCTCGATGTGCAGCACCACCGAGCACGCCGCGAGCATCTCCGGGGTCAGGCCCGGGCCCTCCTGACCGAGCACGAGGACGCACTCACGGGGCAGGTCGAAGGTCTCCAGCGGCACCGAGCCGGGCACGTTGTCGATGCCGATGAGCGCGATGGCGTCACGCCTCCCCCCGGAACCGTCACCGCCCGCGGTGGACGCCCAGGCGGCGAGGTCGTCGACGGTGGGGTGGTGGTGCTCGTGCTGGTAGCGATCGGTGACCATCGCGCCACGGCGGTTCCAGCGACGCTTGCCGACGACGTGGAAGGCGCTGGCGTTGAACGCGTTCGCGGTGCGCACGACCGAGCCGATGTTGAAGTCGTGCCCCCAGTTCTCGATGGCGACGTGGAACGGGTGGCGACGGGTGTCGAGGTCGGCCACGACGGCATCCATGCGCCAGTAGCGGTAGCGGTCGGCGACGTTGCGGCGGTCACCGTCGCGCAGGAGGTCGGGGTCCCAGTGCCGGCCGTCCGGCCACGGGCCGGCCCAGGGGCCGACGCCGACCTCGGGGACGTCGTCGCTGCTCACGCGTGGGTGCGTGAGCAGAGCCGGCGGGCGGGGCGGAGGACGGACATCGTGGGCGAGCCTTCGCTCTCGGGGGTGCGGACGGGCTGGGGCGTTCGTTCGACCGCCCAATGTAGCGCCGGCGGAGCTCGCTCAAATGTGGAGCCGGCAGAGCTCGCTCAATGTGGAGCCGGCAGGGTTCGCTCACGGTGGCGCGAGGGGTGGTCGCACCGGGCAACCGGGCAACCGGGCCACCGGGCCACCGATCGCGGGTCCGGCCCGTTCCCCCCCGACCCCGCGAAGTCAGGAGCACTTCGCCAGGTCAGGGCCGAGTACGGCCCTGACCTGGCGAGAACCTCCTGAGCCAGCGAGGTGCTGCTGAGTTCGCGTCGTGGTTCGCCCGGTGACCGCGTGGCGCCACGGGCCCACACCACCTAGCGTGGCAGGACCTCAGGGGTGCCGGGCCGTCCGTCATCGCGCAGGGGTGCAACCGACGACGGAGGAGCAGGAACGTGACGTGTGAGCTCGTCGCCCTGTGCATCGACGCGAACGACCCTGCTGCTCTTGCG
>DASQEZ010000231.1:0-15167 GCA_035633415.1 Ornithinibacter sp.
GCTTCGCCGGGACGGTTTGCAGAATCGAATATGGACAATCCGGGCTGGTCGGACATCAGAACCTATCCCTCAACATGTGGAACGAGTATTTGGCTAAAGACTACCCGGTGGATTGGGACCGTTGCAGGTGTGGCCTGCAGCAATCCTGCTCCACGCGGGCGGGCGTCTCACATGGTGACTAAATGCCGCGACAGAACGTCAGTCGGAGGAGGCGTCGCGACCTCGCCCACGCCCTGAGGCCGGACCGGAGCCCGCTCAGACGCCGCGGAAGCGGTTGATTCCCTCGAGGTGTTTCGCCCGCTTTTCGGCGTCCCGGACGCCAAGTCCTTCCTCGGGGGCCAGTGTGAGGACGCCGACCTTGCCCTGGTGCAGGTTCCGGTGGACGTCGTACACCGCCTGGCCGACCTCTTCGAGGGGGTAGGCCTTGCTCAGCGTCGGGTGGATGAGGCCGCGAGCGACGAGCTCGTTGGCCTCCCAGGCCTCGCGGTAGTTCGCGAAGTGCGAGCTGACGATGCGCTTGAGGTTCATCCACAGGTAGCGGTTGTCGTACTCGTGCATGTAGCCCGAGGTCGACGCGCAGGTGACGATCGTGCCGCCCTTGCGCGCCACGTAGACGCTCGCGCCGAAGGTCTCGCGGCCGGGGTGCTCGAAGACGATGTCGACGTCGTACCCGCCGGTGAGCTCGCGGATCTTCTTGCCCAGGCGCTGCCACTCCTTGGGGTCCTGCGCGGTCCCCTCGGCGTTCCAGAAGTTGTAGCCCTCGGCGGAGCGGTCGATGATCAGCTCGGCCCCCATCGCCCGGCAGATCGCGGCCTTCTCGGGGGAGGAGACCACGCAGATGGGGGTGGCGCCGCCGGCCAGGGCCATCTGGGTGGCGTACGAGCCCAGGCCGCCCGAGGCGCCCCAGATCAGCACCCGGTCGCCGAGCTTCATGTGGGCGCCGTTGTGCGAGATCAGCTGGCGGTAGGCGGTGCTGTTCACAAGCCCGGGGGATGCCGCCTCCTCCCAGGTGAGGTGCTTCGGCTTCGGCATCAGCTGGTTGGCCTTGACGATGGCCAGCTCGGCGAGGCCGCCGAAGTTGGTCTCGAAGCCCCAGATCCGCTGCTGCGGGTCCATCATCGTGTCGTCGTGGCCCTCGGCGTCCTCGAGCTCGACGCTCAGGCAGTGCGCGACCACCTCAGTGCCGGGCTTCCACTTCGTGACACCGGGGCCGGTGCGCAGCACGACGCCGGACAGGTCGGAGCCGACGACGTGGTAGGGCAGGTCGTGCCGCTTGGAGAACTCCGACATCCGCCCGTAGCGCTCGAGGAACGAGAACGTCGACACCGGCTCGAAGATCGAGGTCCACACGGTGTTGTAGTTGATCGCGCTGGCCATGACCGCGACGAGGGCCTCACCCGGGGCGAGCTCGGGTGTGGGCACCTGCTCGACGTGCAGCGAGCGGCGCGGGTCCTTGTCGCGGGTCGCCAGGCCGGCGAACATCTCGACCTCGTCCTTGTGCACCGTGGCGGCACGGTACGTGTCCGGGACGGCGATCTCGGCATAGGTCTCGACGGTGCGGTCCCCGGAGAGGATGGCCTCGCGGATCTGGTCCATGCGGTGATGCTCCTTCGGCGGTGAGGGCGTGCTGGATCGGCGGTGGCGACACCTGCCCGGCGAACCTAGTCGCCCTGCCCACCGGAGTCGGCGACCTATGACAGCCCTCACGACGTGATCCGGCTCACGGGAGGGCGGCGCGCAGGGCAGGAACGCGGCATACAGTGCCGTCGTGGCACTTCCTCCCGTCTCCCGCCGGAAGGCGGTGCTCGGCGCCGGTGGGGTGCTCACCTACGGCGCCCTGGCCTGGTGGAGCCTGGAGTACCGGATCCGGCGGGCCGAGGTGCCGCTGTACAGCGAGACGGTCGCCTTCTCGGCGCCCGGAGCGCGCGAGCTCGTGCCGGCCGGGCACACCGAGGCCGTCGTGCCCGGTACCCGGGTCCTCGTCTCCTCGCCGCTTCGGACCATGCTCGTCGAGGAGGAGCAGGCCTGGCTCGAGACCTGTGCGCCGTGGGTGCGCACGGCCCTGCTCGCCGGTGACGACGTGCTGCGCTCGGCGCTGCTCGACCTGCGGGCGCTGTCGGTGGGGCTGCCCGTCAGCGTGGCGGGCTGGAGCCGGCGGTGGCGCTACGCCTGGCCGCGGGACGTGTCCTTCGTGGCGACCGCCCTGGCCCGGGTGGGGCACCCCGAGCACGCCGCGGAGCAGCTGGCGTTCCTGCAGGAGGTGCAGCGGCACGACGGCTGGTTCGAGGCCCGCTACGACCTGCGCACCCGCCGGCCCCCGGACGACCGGGTGGCCCAGCTCGACGGCTCCGCCTGGTCGGTGTGGGGGGCGCACCAGCTCGCCGTCGCGGCCCCCGACCGGGCGGCGGCGCTGCTCCAGCCGCTGCGCGGGATGCTCGTGCGCAGCGCACAACGCCTGCTCGTCTGCGTCGACCCGGCCACCGGCCTGCCGATGGCGTCCTCGGACTACTGGGAGCTCGTCGAGCGGTCGGTGACCCTGGGCACGGCGGCCTCCGTGCTCGCCGGCCTGCACAGCGCCACCGACGTGCTGCCCCTGGTCGGCGAGGCGGCGCTGGCCGAACGCACCCGGGCGGCGGGGGAGGCGCTGGCGGCCCAGGTGCACGGGCAGTTCGGCGGCCGGGGCTATCCCCGGATGCTCACCGACTCCGCCGCGGACGCCGCCGTGACCTTCCTCGCCGCGCCGATCGGCCCCACCGGTGCCGGCGACGAGGTGCTGGCCGCGATGGGGCGCGCGCAGACCGCGATGGCCCGGCCGGCCGGTGGGGTGGCGCCGGGCGTGGGGTGGAAGGACGACGGCATCAGCTGGACCCCCGAGACCGCGCTCTTCGCTGCCGCGTGGGCCGCCTCCGGCGAGCGGGTGCGGGCCGAGTCGCTGCTGGGCTGGCTCGGCGAGCACCGGACCGAGGCGGGGTCCTTCCCGGAGAAGGTGCTCTACGACGGGCGCCCGGCCGCGGTGGCGCCGCTCGCATGGACGGCAGCCCTGGTCGTCATCGCCCGTCACGAGCTGGTGCACGCGTGAGGCGGTGGGTGGCTCTCGCGGGGCTCGCACTGCTCGGCGGGCTCGGCGGGGCACCCGCGGCGTCGGCGACGGTGGCGGAGGACGCGACGGCGCCGCGCCTGGTGGTGGTCGGCTCTGCGGGGCTCGCGTGGTCGGACCTCGACGGGGGTGACCTGCCCGCGCTCGACACCCTGACGAGCGAGGGAGCGGTCGGGTCCCTGACCGTGCGGGCCGTGCGGAGCCGGGCGTGCGCGGTCGACGGCTGGCTCACCCTGTCGGCGGGGCGTCGCGCCGCGGACCTCCCGGGCCCGTGCCGCGAGCCGCTGCCGGTCGTGGACGGGTCGGTGCCCCGCTGGGCCGAGTACGTCGCCGCGGCGGCGGCCGACTCGTACGACGCCCACCCGGGCACGCTGGGGGAGGAGGCCACGGCATCCGGCGCCTGCGTCGAGACGGTGGGGGCGGGGGCCGCGATCGGCGGGGCGAACCTGCGGGGGGTCGTGACCGCGCACCGGGCCGAGCTGCCGGCGACGTTCTCCTGCCCCGTGGTGCTCGTCGACGGCGGGGTGCTGCCCGAGTCGGGGACCTCGCGGGAGGCGGCGCTCGAGCGACTCGACGCCCTCGTGGCCCGGGTGCGGGCGGTCGACCCGGGCGCGGACCTCGTCGTGGCCGGCGTGGGCGACGGTGCCTCGCCGGTGCGGCCGCGGGCCGTCGTGGCCGCCGGCCCGTCCTTCGAGCGAGGGCTGCTCTCCTCGGCGTCCACCCGCCAGCCCGGTGTGGTGCAGCTGCAGGACGTGACGGCCACGGTGCTGGCCCGGGTCGGAGCGCCCGTCTCCGAGGTGACCGGACGCCCCCTGACGGTGGAGTCCGTGACCGGCTCGTCGGCGGCACTTCTCGCCGGCCGGGTCGGGCTCGAGACCCGGGCCGCGACGATGCGGGCGGTCAGCCCCCAGGTCACCGCCTGGCTCGCGGTGGGCTACACGCTCTGGGCGCTGGTCGTGGCGGCGCTCTGGTGGCGGCGGGGCGCCCGGCCCCGGGCCGAGGCGGCGCCGGCCCGGCTGCCCGCCTGGCTGCGGGTCGCGGGGGTCGCGGTGGCGGTGACGCCGGTGTCGACCTTCGTCGTCAACCTCGTGCCGTGGTGGCGAGCCGGTGCGCCGGCCGTGGCGTTCCTCGCCGGGGTGGCCGTCGTCGTCGCCCTGCTGACGGCGATGGCGGCGTGGGCCGGTGCGCGCCTGCAGCTGGGGGCGCTGCGGCTCGTCGCCGTGGTCACGCTGGTGGTGCTCGGGGGTGACGTGCTGCTGGGCTCGGGGCTGCAGCTGGCGTCGGTGTTCGGGCAGAACCCGGTCGTCGGCGGCAGGTTCTACGGCCTGGGCAACACCAGCTTCGCCCTCTACGGCCTCGCGGTGCTCGCCGTCGTCGGGTGGGTCGCGGCCTCCCGGCTCTCGACCCGGACGTCGGCCGGGCTGGCGCTGGTCGTGCTCGTCGCAGCCCTGGCGGTCGAGGCCCTGCCCAGCCTGGGCGCCGACTTCGGCGGGCCGCCCGGGCTGCTGCTCGGCGGCCTGGTCGTCATCGCGTCCGCCGCGGACGTCCGGCTCACCTGGGGGCGGGTGCTGCTGGCGGTCGTCGGTGCCGGCCTGCTGGTGGCGCTCGTGGCGGTGCTCGACTGGCTGCGGCCGGCCGGGTCACGCACCCACCTGGGCGAGTTCGTCGAGAGCGTGGTGTCGGGGGAGGCCGGGGCCGTCGTCGGGCGCAAGCTCACCCAGAACGTCGCCAACCTCGGCTCCCCGCCGCTGGTCGCCATCGCGCTGGCCACGGTGCTGCTGGTGGTGGTCGCGTGGCGGGTCGGTTGGCGGCCGGTGCCCGACGGTGCGGTCGTGCTGCGGGGTGCCGTGGTGATGGCCGTGGTCGCGTTCCTCGTCAACGACTCCGGGCTGGTCATCCCGGCGTACGTCGCCCTCGTGCTCGCGCCCCTGCTCGTGGCCGCCGGTCCGGCAGTGCGCGACTCAGTGGGTGGCGTCCGGGGCCGGCTCGACGAGCTCGACGAGGATGCCGCGGGCGTCCTTGGGGTGGATGAAGTTCACCCGTGAGTCGCTCGTCCCGCGCCTGGCCTGCGGGTAGAGCAGGCGCATCCCGCGCTCACGAAGGGTCGCGCTGACGGCGTCGAGGTCGGCCACCCGGTAGGCGAGCTGCTGGATGCCGGGGCCGCTGCGGTCGAGGAACTTCGCGATCGTCGACTCCGGCGACAACGGGGCGAGCAGCTGGATGCACGAGCCGGAGTCGCCGACGGCCATCATCGCCTCGCGCACGCCCTGCTCGACGTTGGTCTCCTCGTGCAGCAGGGTCATGCCGTAGGTCGACCGGTAGAAGGCGATCGCCTCGTCGAGGTCGGGCACGGCCACCCCGACGTGGTCGATGGCGGTGAACAGGTCGGTCGGCAGGGCAGTCATGCGTTCCAGCCTAGGAGGGCCGCGCCCTCGGGCGGCCGAGGGCGTGGCGAGCCTCACCGGAGGCCGCGCGACGGCATCCGCTCGCACGGCGCGACGTCAGGAGGACTTCGCCTGGTCAGGCCCATCTCGCGCGGTCAGGATCGAGTACGGCCCCGACCTGGCGAGATCCCCCTGAGCCGGCGAGGTGCTCCTGACTTCGGGGTCCTGCCGCACGGAGCACGGGACCCGGCCGGTTGGCGGCGGGCTGCTCGCCCCTCGCGCCCGGGAATCACGTCGAACCCGGACGAGCCGCAGGTGGTGAGGGTCACCGACTCCCGGGGGTGGCAGGACGGGCGCCCGTGACTAGAGTCGTGGGCGATCCTCGACCCCGACCTGGAGGGCCCTCCCATGTCCACCGACCCCACCGTCATCGTTGCCGGCGCCCGCACCCCGATGGGCCGGATGAGCGGCTCGCTCAAGGGCTTCAGCGGCTCCGACCTGGGCGGCTTCGCCATCAAGGGCGCCCTCGAGAAGGCCGGCGTGGCCCCGCAGGACGTCGACTACGTGATCATGGGCCAGGTGCTGACGGCCGGCGAGGGCCAGATCCCGGCCCGCCAGGCAGCGGTCAAGGCCGGCATCCCGATGAGTGTCCCCGCGCTCAGCATCAACAAGGTCTGCCTGTCGGGCATCGACGCCATCGCCCTCGCCGACCAGCTGATCAGGGCCGGCGAGTTCGAGATCATCGTCGCCGGTGGGCAGGAGTCGATGACCAACGCCCCGCACCTGCTCGAGAAGAGCCGCGACGGGTTCAAGTACGGCAACGTCACGCTGCGTGACCACATGGACTTCGACGGACTCTCCGACGTCTTCACCGCCCAGGGCATGGGCGGCCTCACCGAGGCGGCCAACACCGGCGACCGCGCCGTGACCCGCGAGGAGCAGGACGCCTTCTCCGCCCGTAGCCACCAGCTCGCGGCGCGCGCGTGGAAGGACGGCTACTTCGACGACGAGGTGGTCGCCGTGCAGATCCCCCAGCGCAAGGGCGACCCCATCGAGTTCAAGAGCGACGAGGGCATCCGCGCCGACACCACGGCCGACTCGCTGGGCCGCCTGCGCCCCGCCTTCGCCAAGGACGGCACGATCACGGCCGGCTCGGCCTCGCAGATCTCCGACGGCGCCGCCGCGGTCGTCGTCATGCGCAAGTCCAGGGCCGAAGAGCTCGGGTTGACCTGGCTCGCCGAGATCGGCGCCCACGGCGTCGTCGCCGGGCCCGACTCCACCCTGCAGAGCCAGCCGGCGCACGCCATCAAGGCCGCCTGCGCCAAGGAGGGCATCGCCCCGAGCGACCTCGACCTCGTCGAGATCAACGAGGCCTTCGCCGCCGTCGGGCTGGTCTCCGCCAAGGAGCTCGGCCTCGCGGAGGACCGGGTCAACCCCAACGGTGGCGCGATCGCCATCGGCCACCCGCTCGGGATGTCCGGGGCCCGCATCGTGCTCCACCTCGCGCTCGAGCTCCAGCGCCGCGGTGGCGGTGTCGGTGCCGCAGCGCTGTGCGGCGGTGGTGGCCAGGGCGACGCGCTCGTCGTCAAGGTCCCCGCCCGGGGCTGACCGGGCTTCCCCCGATCGGGCCGCGCCACGTCGACGTCCCCTCCCTCGTCGCCCAGGCGAGGGAGGGGCGTCCGCGTGCGGTCGCGCGCCTGATCTCGCTCGTCGAGGACGCGCACCCCGCCCTGCGGGAGGTGATGGCGGCGCTCGCGCCCGATGCCGGTCGCGCGCACGTCGTCGGCCTCACCGGGGCGCCCGGAGTGGGCAAGTCGACGACGACCAACGCGCTCGTCGCGGCCTACCGGGCCGCCGGCCGCCGGGTCGGTGTGCTCGCCGTCGACCCGTCGTCCCCCTTCTCCGGCGGCGCCCTGCTCGGCGACCGGATCCGGATGTCGGACCACGCCGCGGACCCCGAGGTCTTCATCCGCTCGATGGCCTCACGGGGGCACCTCGGCGGGCTGTCGTGGGCCGCGCCGCAGGCGCTGCGCGTGCTCGACGCCGCCGGCTGTGACGTCGTGCTGCTCGAGACGGTCGGGGTCGGGCAGTCCGAGGTCGAGGTGGCCGGCACGGCCGACACCACGCTGGTGCTGCTCGCGCCCGGGATGGGGGACGGCATCCAGGCGGCCAAGGCCGGCATCCTCGAGGTCGCCGACGTGCTCGTCGTCAACAAGGCCGACCGCGAGGGCGCCGACCGCACGGTGCGCGACCTGCGGCACGCCGCTGCCATGGGCGCGGGGGATGCCGCCGGCGGGTGGCGGGTGCCGGTCGTGCGCACCGTGGCGACCGACGGCACCGGGGTCGACGAGCTCGTGGCCGCGGTCGAGGGCCACCTCGCCTGGCTGGGTGCCGACGGGTTGCGGGGCCGGAGGGTGCGGCGCGCAGCGCGCGAGATCGAGGGGCTCGCCCTGGAGGCCCTGCGGGCCCGGGTCGGCGGCCTGCGTGGCGACACCGGGCTGGGGTCGCTCGCCGACGACGTGGTCGCCGGCCGCACCGACCCCTACGCCGCCGCCGACCGGCTGGTCCGCTCACTGACCTGAGCGGGTTCGCCCCGGCCCGGGGCCCCGCTCGGGCACGATGGCCCGGTGGATGCCGTCCCCGACTTCGCCACCAAGCCGACCCTGCGCGGGTCCGCCGTCATCCTGCGCCCGTTCCGTGAGGGGGACGCCGAGGTGATGGCGCAGATCCTGTCCGACCCCGAGGTGCGACGCCTCACCGGCAGCGTCGAGACGACGGCGCAGGCGCAGCGTGCCGAGCCCCTCGACGACCGGATCCTGGGGTGGTACGGCACCCGCAACGAACAGGTCGACCGGCTGGACCTCGGCATCGAGGACGCGGCGACCGGTCGTCTCGTCGGCGAGGTCGTGCTCAACGAGGTCGACCTCGACTCCCTCAGCTGCAACCTGCGTGTCCTCATCGGGCCGGAGGGCCGCGACCGGGGGCTGGGCACCGAGGCGGTGGGCCTCGCCACGGCCCACGGGATCGAGCGCCTCGGGCTGCGGAGGATCACCCTGGAGGTGTTCGAGTTCAACCCGCGCGGGCGCCGGGTCTACGAGAAGGTCGGCTACGTCGTGACCGGCAGCCGGCCGGGGGCGATGGTCTTCGACGGGGTCGCCGTCGGCGCCGTCGACATGGCGGTGGAGGCTGCCGGCTGGGCCGGGTTCCCGGCGGCCGACGGCGCGACCGGTGACTGACGGCATCGGGGTGTGGGGCGCCGGGTCGCCCCGGCCCCGGGGGTACGGTGACGTCTCGTGCGGCCTGGAGATGGGAGCGTGGTGAGCCGGCTGTCGTCGACGTGGGCCGCAGTGCGCTACCGCCGTAGCCAGTCGATCGCGCTCGTCCTCGTCTCGGCGCTCGTCACCACGTGCGCCGTCTTCGCGCCGTTGTTCGTGCGCACCCTCGAACAGGGCCTGCTCAGTGCCCGCCTCGTCGAACGCGACGTCGCCGACACGACCGTGCTGCTGCGGGCCTCGCGCACCCTGGACGACCCCGCACTCACGCCGACGGACCTCGCGAGCGCGATGCCGGCCGAGGCGACGTCCTGGTTCGGCGACCGGGTGGGCATGACGACGGCCGACACCGAGGTCGAGCCGCGCCCGGGCCTGGAGACCTCGCCGGTGCGGCTGGTCGCGCGCGACGACGTCTGCGACCACCTCGAGCTGACCAGCGGTCGGTGCCCCCAGGCCGCGGGCGAGGTGCTCGTCTCCGCCGCCGACGCGAAGGCATGGGGCTGGACCGAGGGCCGGGTCTTCGACGTCGGTGACCCGGCCGCGGCCGGCACCGAGGACTCCGCCGCGGCGACCGTGCCGCTCACCGTGGTCGGCGTCTACCGCACGAGGGCCGACCCCGACTACTGGTTGCGCACCCAGGTCGACGGGAAGTCCGGCTTCCCGCTGGCCCGGGGCACCTCGATCATCCCCGCGGTGGACGACTTCCTGACCGTGGAGGACACCTTCGCCGACGGGTGGTCACAGGCGGCCGTCTCCATGGAGTACCCGCTCGACCGCTCGCAGGTGTCGTTGGCCACGGTGCCCCTGATCGGTGCCGCGCTGACCGGTCTGGACCGCGCCGGGGAGGGGGTCGGCGTCACGACTCCGGTGCCCGACCTCGTCGCGTCGATCTCGTCGGGGCAGGCCATCGTGCGCACCCTGGTGCCGCTCCTGCTGGCGCAGCTCGCCCTGCTCGCGGTGACGGTGCTGGCCCTCGTGGCGAACGCCGCCGTCGAGCAGCGACGCCCGGAGGTGGCGCTGGCCCGGCTGCGCGGCCGCAGCCGCGAGGGAGGCAGCCGGGTGGTGATGGCCGAGCTGGCCCTCACCGTGCTGCTCGGGGTGCCGCTCGGGTTCGCGGCGGCCCTGCTCGTCGGCGACCTGCTGCGCCGAACGATCCTGCCCGCCGGCGTTCCTCTCGAGCTGCGCTGGCCGCTGCTGGTGGCCGTGGGGGTCGCCGTCGTCGGCTGCCTGGTCGCCGTCTACCTGGCGGCCCGGCCCGTGCTGCGCGAGCCGGTCGCGGCCCTGCTCCGTCGGGTCCCGCCTGCCACGGGGCGCGGCCTCGGGGTGCTCGACGTCGTCGTCGTGGTGGTCGCAGTGCTCGCCCTCGCCGGGATCGTCACCGGCGACGTCGAGGGCCCCTCGGCCCTGCTCACCCCGGTGCTGCTCGCCCTGGCCGTCGGGCTCCTCGGGGCGGCCCTGATCCGGCGGGTCGCTGCCCGCTCCGGCCGGCGCGCCCTGGCCCGCGGGCGGCTGGCCACCGGCATCGCGGCCCTCTCGCTGGCCCGCCGCCCGTCGCTGCGGCACGTTCTCGTCGTCGTCACGACGGCGACTGCGCTCGCCACCTTCGCGGCCAACGCGGTCGTCGTCGGCGCGGAGAGCCGTGCTGCCCGCGCCCAGCTCGAGACCGGGGCTCCCGCGGTGCTCGAGACCGACGCCACCAACCCCGCGGAGCTCGCCGCGGCGGTCGACGCCCTTCCTGCCGACCAGCGGGCACTCGCCACACCGGTCGTCGTCATCCGTCCCCGCGACCCGTCGGCCGTGCCGACCCTGCTGGCCCGCCCGGCCGAGCTGAGCCGGATCGCCTACGGGGTGCCCGACCACCTCGAGGAGCTCACCCCGCCGGTGTCGCCGAGCGTGGAGCTCGGCGACGGGGTCATCACCGGCACGCTGACCTGGGCCCTCACGACGTTCCGTACCCGCGAGGAACCGGTGGGGAACGCGCCGAGGTCACCGACCGGCATCCCCGGTGGTGAGCTGTCGGTCGCCCCGACCCCGCTGCGGGTCGGGATCACGGTGACCACTCCCGACGGCACGTCCCTCGACCGTGACCTCGGCGACGTCGAGCAGTCGGCCGACGGCACCGTCCCGATCCGGGCCGGGGTGCTGTGCCCGCAGGGGTGCCGGCTCGCCGGCCTCTGGCTTCGTGGCACCGACCCGTGGACCAGCAACATCACCGGCCGGCTGGACCTCACCGGTCTGGCCCTCGACGGTGCGCCCCTCGAGATCGGCGGCGCGGACAACTGGTTGCCGGTCGACGCGCCCACCGCGGACGGCACCCAGGAGCTGTCCGGGCAGGGCAACGACCTCGTCGTCGACTTCGACAACACCGGCAAGGGGGTGCTCTCGCGCTGGGGCGACGTTCCCGACCCGATGCCGGTCGTGCTCGCCGGACGCCCACCGGCCGATGCCACCGGTGACGACTTCACGCTGGTCGGCCTCGGCGGGCGACCGGTCGACTCCCGGGCGGTCCAGCACGTCGACGCCCTGCCCTCGGTGACCGACCACGGCGCCCTGGCCGATCTCGACGCCCAGCTGCGGGTCGGTGGCGAGGTGACCGCGGGGTCGACGCTGCAGGTGTGGCTCGGCACCGAGGACCCCACCGTCATCCGGTCTGTCTCGGCAGCCCTGAGCAGCGCAGGTCTGCCCGTCACGTCGACGACCACCGTCGGTGAGGCGCAGGCCCAGTACGACCGGTCGGCGACGGGGTGGGGGCTGCTGCTCGGGGTGTTCACGGGGTTCATGGCGCTGCTGGTGTCCTGCCTGGTCGTCGGGCTGGTCGCCATCACGTCGTGGCGCGGGGTGGCCCGCGACCTCGCCGGCCTGCTCGTGGCCGGCACGCCGCGCTCGGTGCTGCGCTCGGCCGTGCGTCGCGAGCAGCTGACCACCGTGTTCGCCGGCGTGCTGCTCGGCACGCTGTGCGGGGTGGCCGGTGCCGTGCTCGCGATGCCGCTCGTCCCCGTCTTCGACCGCCCGGCCGCGGTTCCGGTACCCGACCTGACGCCCGCCTGGCTCGCGATCGGCGCGACCGCCCTCGGGGCTCTGCTCGTCGTCGGGGGCGTGGCCCTCCTGGCTGCGCGAGGCGTCGTCACCCGAGCGGTCCCCGAGCGGCTGCGGGAGTCGCTGTGAGCGGCGTGCGCGTCGTGACGCGCGGGCTGGTGCACATCTACCGGGCGGAGGGCCACGACGTCGCCGCCCTGTCCGGCATCGACCTCGTGGTCGCACCGGGGGAGCGGCTGGCGCTGCTCGGCCCGTCCGGCGCCGGCAAGTCCACGCTGCTCACCCTCTTCGGTGGGCTCCTGCGGCCCAGTGCCGGCCGGATCTTCGTCGGCGACCACGAGATGGCCCAGCTGTCCGAGGCCGAGCTCGACGCCGTGCGCGGCACCGAGATCGGGATGGTGCTGCAAGGGGCCGCCCGCAACCTGATGCCGTACCTGTCGGCACGCGGCAACGTCGCCTTCGCGCAGGCCGCGGCCCGCCGGCGCGGCCGGGAGGTGCCCGACGCCGACGAGGTGCTGGCCCTGGTCGGCTTTCCCTCGGACTCGGTCGACACCCCGCTCGCGCACCTGACGCCCGGGCACCTGCAGCTGCTCGCGGTCGCCGTGGCCGTGTCGTGCCGACCCGGGCTGCTCCTCGGCGACGAGCCGACCAGCCAGCTCGACCACGACGCCCGCGACGTCGTCCTCGACGCTCTTGCCCAGATCAACCGGAAGTGGGGCACCACGGTCGTCGTCGTCACGCACGACCCCGACGTCGCCGCCCGGATGCCGCGCACCATCACGATCCGCGACGGCCGGGTCGGTGCCGAGGGGCGCGCCGGCGAGGAGTTCGCGGTCGTGTCCGCCGACGGGTCGGTGCCGCTGCCACCCCACGCGCTCGCCGCGCTCCCCCCGGGGTCGCTGCTGCGGGTGCACGAGGAGGGCGGCCGCTGGATGCTCGTCGTCGAGGAGGACGATCCGCATGGATGAGACCGTCGTGACCTGCACCGGCGTCGTCGTACGTTTCGGCGACACCACCGCCCTGGCCGGGGTCGACCTCTCCGTGCGGTCGGGCGAGCTCGTGGCCGTGACCGGTCACTCCGGCGCCGGGAAGACGACCCTGCTCTCGGTGCTGGCCGGAGTCACCCGGCCCGACGAGGGCGCTGCCCGGGTGGGGGATGCCGTCGTCGACGGCCTCGAGGCGGCCGTCGACGCCGGCGTCGCGCTGGTGCCGCAGGGCAACGGCCTGGCCGCCGTGCTGACCGCCCACGAGAACGTGCTGCTGCCGCTCATCGCACGGGGGGTCGACCCGGCGCACGCACCCGACCGGGCCTCGGCGGCGCTCGCGGCGGTCGGGCTGGCCGAGGTGCACGCTCACCTGGTCGAGGAGCTGTCCGGCGGACAGCAGCAGCGCGTCGCGGTGGCCCGGGGGCTGGCGCTGGGCACCCCGGTGCTGCTCGCCGACGAGCCGACCTCCGAGCTCGACCACACCAACCGCGAGGTGGTGCTGCGCCTGCTCCGGGCGCGGGCCGCCGACGGTGCCGCCGTCGTCATGACGACGCACGACCCGGAGGCCGCGGCCGCCGCCGACCGGGTCGTGCACCTCGACGACGGCCACGTCACCGCCGCCCCGACCGCGTAGGTCGGGTGCCGCTCGGTCAGTCGGGGTCGAGGGCCGCCGGATCGGCGAACGAGGCCCCCACCGCACCGGGGTCGGGCAGGTCCTCTCCCTCGAGCGGGATGGCCGACGGGACGCCGGCGGTGATCCGGCTCCCGTCGCCGCGCGTCCCACCGGTCTGCGGACGGTTGCCCAGCGTTCCGGGGATCCGGGGGCCGTGCCCGTCCAGGTCGAGGACGAGGCACTCCCGCTCGTCGACGGCATACGTCGTGCCGCGCACGTCCACCGGCACGGGGAGCTCGCCGACCTCGACGACGAACGTCAGGGAGGTGGCGGTCAAGGTCACGCGCAGTCGCGTGCCGCGCCAGGTGATCCGGAAGGTCAGGCTCGTCCAGCCGTCCGGCAGGCGCGGGTCGAAGGACAGGCGCCCGTCATGGTCGCGCATGCCGGCGAACCCGTTGACCAGCGCCGACCAGACCCCGCCGGTCGACGCGACGTGCAGGCCGTCGACGGTGTTGTCGTGGTGGTTGGCGAGGTCGACGTACAGGGCGTCGAGGAAGTAGCCGTACGCCACCTCGTGGTAGCCGACCTCGGCAGCCACGACGGACTGCACGACGGCCGACAGGGTGGAGTCGCCGGTGGTGATCGGGTCGTAGTACTCGAAGTCGTTGCGCTTCTCCTCGGCGGTGAAGCGGTTGCCCTGCAGGAACAGGGCGAGCACGACATCGGCCTGCTTGAGCACCTGGAAGCGGTAGATCACCAGGGGGTGGTAGTGGAGCAGGAGCGGCCGCAGCTCCTCCGGGGTCCGGCTGAGGTCCCAGACCTCGCGGTCGAGGAAGAAGTCGTCCTGCGGGTGGATGCGAAGACCCTCGTCGAAGGGGATGTGCATGCCCGCGGCGCAGGCCGCCCACTCCGTGACCTCGTCGTCGGTGAGGCCCAGCTTCTGTGCCAACCGGGCGAACTCCTGTGGCTCCTGGCGGCGTGTCCACTCCACCCACTGCACGGCCTGTTCGAGGTTGTAGCGGGCCATGACGTTGGTGAACAGGTTGTTGTTGACGACGGTCGTGTACTCGTCGGGGCCGGTGACGCCGTGGATGTGGAACGAGCGGTCGCCGTTGTTGCGCCAGAACCCCAGGTCGGCGTAGGTCCTGGCCGTCTCGACGAGGATCGCGAGGCCGTGGCGCACGAGGAACCCCACGTCCCCCGTGGCGTTGACGTACTGCACGAAGGCATGGGCGACGTCGGCGTCGATGTGGACCTGGGCGGTGCCCGCGGCGTAGTAGGCCGAGGCCTCCTCGCCGTTGATCGTCCGCCAGGGGAAGAGCGCACCACGTTGGCTCAGCTCGCGAGCCCGTTCGCGAGCGGCGGGCAGCATCCGGCTGCGGAAGTGCATGAGGTTGCGGGCGAGCTCGGGACGGGTGTAGGTCAGGAACGGTGCGACGTAGATCTCGCTGTCCCAGAAGTAGTGCCCCTCGTACCCGGAGCCGGTCACCCCCTTCGCGGCCACACCGTGCCCGTCCGCGCGCCCACCGGCCTGGGCGAGAGTGAACAGGTTGAAGCGGATCGCCTGCTGTATCGCGTCCTGCGTCGGGCCGAGCGACTCGACCTCCACGTCGCTGGCGGCCCAGAACTCGTCGTACCAGCCGCGCTGCTCCGACAGCCAGTGGTCGAGGTCGTAGCGGGCGGCCCGGTCCAGCGTGCGCCGGCAGCGGTCGGACAGCTCGCGGACCGGCAGGCCGCGGGACGTGTGGTAGGCGACGGTCTTCTCGATCCGCAGGGTGC
>DASQEZ010000232.1:0-2276 GCA_035633415.1 Ornithinibacter sp.
GCACTGTCGGGAAAGGGTAGAGCCCAGTCCAACAGCGTTCGCCGGAACACCATCGCCGCGCCGGGAACGGGGTTCTGTGCCAGGACGCCCGCCAGCGAGAGGCCGTGCCGACGACGTGGTGGGGTGGCGCTCCTCCCTGCGTCGACGACCCGCCACCGAGCCGAGCACAGGACGGCGTTGTCGAGGAGGGGTACGAGCCGTTCCAGCTTGTCCGGGTACCAGCGGTCGTCCTGGTCGCTCAGGGCGACCCACGCGACGTCATCCGGCACCGCCCGCAGCAGGCGCTCGAAGTTGAGGTAGAAGCCGAGGTTGTCGTCCCACCCGATCACCTCGAAGCGGGGGTCGTCTCCCACGATCTCGTGGACCAGGGTGCGCACCGCCTCCTGGCCGCCGTCCGCACCGATGAGGCACCGGAAGTCGTCGCGGGTCTGGTCGCGGATGGAGCGCAGCTGCACCAAGAACAGGTCGGGATCGGGTCGGTACGCAGCGAGAACGACGGCGCCGCTGCCCTGGGACGTCGTCATCCCGGGTGCCCCGTGCCCCAGACGGCTCGCCAGTACCGGGTGATGGCGCGGTCGAGGAGCGGGAGCCCTGGTGGTGCCTGCACCTGCCGGGGGGCGAGACCGGTGACCAGCACGTCGTCGAGGGCTCGTGGGTCCCGGCGCAGCACCTCGCGCCGCCGCCGGACGAGGCGCGGCAGGTGCCGCACGAGCCACCACCAACCGGCGACCTTCTCCCGGGCCCATCCGTCGCGCGCGGCGAGGACCAGCAGGAGCGGCTCGGTGACCAGCAGCACGGGCAGCGCTCGGCGCAGCACGGGTCCCGGGTAGGCGGTGAGGACGCTCATCAGCCGGTTGCGCTCGAGCAGGTACATCTTGCGAGGGTTGCGGGCGAAGTCGTAGGAGTGCTCGGCCACGGCCTCGGGCACGTACCGGACGCGCAGGCCGGCCAGCCAGCACCGCAGGCTGAGGTCGGTGTCCTCGTAGTAGAGGAAGAAGTCGTCGTGCATGCCGCCGAGCAGGTCCCACACCTCCCGCCGGGTGGCGAACAGCGCTCCGGTGACCGCGGCGACGTCGCCCGGCTCGCGGTGGTCCTCCACGCGGTCCAGGTAGCCGCCCGCCCAGCTGAGCCCGGTGACGTGCACCGGGTTGCCCACCGAGTTGACCCGCTCGGGGTCGGTGGACAGCACGACGCACCCGCAGACCAGGCCGGTGCCGGGGTCGTCGAGGGCCGCGACGAGCGCGGGGACGGCGCCCGGCCGGGCGACGGCATCCGAGTTGACGAACACGAGGTCGTCGCCGCGCGCCTCGCGCACACCGAGCCGGCATCCCGCGCCGAAGCCGAGGTTGCGGCCCGGCGAGAGCACGCGGACACCCGGGAGCGACGGGAGGGCTCCGACCACCCCGTTGTCGACGACGACCACCTCGTCGTCCGGGGTGAGGTCGGCCAGCACGGCGGTCAGGCAGGTCTCCAGCAGGGGCTCGTTCCCGTGGGCCACGACGACGACCGAGGTCGTCACGGGAGCGGTTCCCCGGGGGCACCGTCGTCGTCGGCCGCCGGGGGAGTGGTGCCCTGGGCGGTGCGCAGGAGGGCCACTTCCTCGGCGAGCCGGCGGGTGCGTGCCTCGAGCCGGCCGAGCTCGGAGGCCAGCTGCATGGACACGACGAGGAGGAACAGCACCCCGGTGAAGAGGATGAGGTTCAGGGGAACCTGCACGTGCAGGGTCGCGGTGATCCAGCCCAGGGCCGAGGGGAAGACGGCGAAGACCACCGAGACCGTGCCCAGCACCAGCCAGGCGATGGCCAGGCGTCCGCGCACGTGCCGGCGACGGACCAGCTCGAGGGACATCGCGAGCACCAGCAGGCCGCCGACCAGGCCCAGCCAGTAGCCGTCCGGCCTCACGGGGCCGGCTCCGGGGCGGGCGGGCAGGTCCAGCGACGGACCAGGCCGAGGGCGATCGCGATCAGCGCCCGGGCGAGGTACACGAGCGACCCGACCAGGCCCTGGGTGGGGCGGCCGTGCTCGCGGGCCGTCATCCGCACCGGCACCTGGCTGATGACGAGCCCGCAGCGGCGCGCGATGACGAGGGCCTCCACCGTGTCGCCGAGGTACTCGGCGGGGTAGTGCTCGGCGAACAGGCGCACGGCCCGGGGGCCGAGGGCGCGGTAGCCGGAGGTGCTGTCGGTGAGCCGGGTGCCGACGACCATCGACATCACGGCCGCCAGGATGCGCATCGCGAACCGGCGGGCCCCACCGACCTCGTACGGGGTGTCGTC
>DASQEZ010000233.1:0-6057 GCA_035633415.1 Ornithinibacter sp.
TGACCCGCTACTTCCCCGAGGTGGTCCAGGCCGCCCTGGCCAACCTGCCCGAGAGGTGCGTCGTCGACGGCGAGATCATCGTCGTGCGCCCCGGCGAGGACCGCCTCGACTTCGACCTGCTCAGCCAGCGCATCCACCCCGCGGCCAGCCGGGTGAAGAAGCTCTCGGTCGAGACCCCGGCGCAGTTCGTGGCCTTCGACCTGCTCGCCCTGGGCGACGACGACCTCACCGGCCGGCCGTTCCGGGAGCGGCGCGCGCTGCTCGAGCAGGCGCTGGCCGGCGCGCAGCCGCCGATCCACCTCACCCCCGCCACCACCGACCGGGCCGTCGCGGCCGACTGGTTCACCGAGTTCGAGGGTGCCGGCCTCGACGGCCTCGTGGCCAAGCAGCTCGACGGCAGCTACGAACCCGACAAGCGCACCATGTCCAAGATCAAGCACGAGCGCACCGCCGACTGCGTCGTCGCCGGCTACCGCACCCACAAGAGCGGTGACGACCTGATCGGGAGCCTGCTGCTCGGCATCCACGACTCCGACGGTCAGCTGCTGTCGGTCGGGGTCATCGGGGCCTTCCCGATGGCGCGCCGCAAGGAGCTGTTCGACGAGCTCCAGCCGCTCGTCACGACCTTCGACGAGCACCCGTGGGCGTGGGCACGCCAGGAGGAGGGCACCCGCACCCCCCAGAACTCCGCCGGCAGCCGGTGGGCCGCCGGCAAGGACCTCTCGTTCACCCCGCTGCGTCCCGAGCGCGTCGTCGAGGTGCGCTACGACCACATGGAGGGCGTGCGCTTCCGGCACACGGCCCAGTTCGCCCGGTGGCGCCCCGACAAGGAGCCCGCCGACTGCACCTTCGACCAGCTCGACGAGCCGGTCTCCTACGACCTGTCCGAAGTGCTCTCCGGGGGCAGCGGGTGACGCAGACCCCGGCCCGCAGGCGCGCCCGGCGGGCAGCGACCGCGGGAGCGGCGGTCGGCGCGACCACCGCCGTGGCCTCCGGGGCCGGGTCGGTCGCGGCCGCCGCCTGGTTCGCCCGGCGGGTGCTCACCCCTGACCGACACCGCCCGGACGACGTCGTCGTGAAGGCAACCGGCTCGACCTCCGTCCTGCTGGGCGTCACCCCGGAGACGGTGGTGCCGGGGCGCTACGGCCTGTGGGTCGAGGACGGCTTCGGGCACGTGCGTGTCGGCGAGGTCCTGGGCGTCGACGCCGCCGCCGGCACGGTCGAGCGCGAGCTGCTCGGTGTCGACCGCGGCCACCTCGCACCGGGCGGTGGCCGCTGGAACCCGTACTACTACGGCGCCCCACCCGACGACTGTCTCGACCTGCCGACCGAGCACGTCATGTACGCCGGTGAGCTGGGCCCGATGCCGGCGTGGGTGGTGCCGCCGCCGCAGGGGACCGGACACCGGTGGGCGGTACTGGTCCACGGGCGCGGGGCACGGCGCGAGGAGACGATCCGCGCCATGCCGCCGCTGCTGGCGCAGGGCTGGACGTGCATGGTGCCGAGCTACCGCAACGACGAGGGCGTGCCCGCCGGCCCCGACGGCCGCTACGCACTGGGGCTCTCGGAGTGGCGCGACGTCGAGTCCGCCATCCGCTACGCCGCCGACCGCGGCGCTCGGGAGGTGCTGCTCATGGGGTGGTCGATGGGTGGCGCGATCGTGTTGCAGCTCATCGACCGCTCAGCGCTGTCGAGCCTGGTCTCGCGGGTCGTGCTCGACGCGCCGGTCATCGACTGGGGCGACGTGCTGGAGCACCACGCCCGGGAGCACCGGGTACCCGCCCCGGTCGGGTCGCTGGCCCGGGCGATGATGCGCCGCAGGTGGGGGCACCGGCTCGTGGGCGTGCACGAGAGCGTCGACCTGGCCAAGACCGACTGGGTCAGCCGCGGCCACGAGCTGCACCACCCGATCCTGCTCATCCACAGCGCCGACGACGAGTTCGTGCCCTGCGGGCCGTCGCGCGAGCTGGCCCGAGCCCGCCCCGACCTGGTCACCTTCGAGGAGTGGGAGGTCGCCCGGCACTGCAAGGAGTGGAACACCGACCCCGAGCGCTGGGAGCGCCTCGTCGGCGACTTCGCCGCCGGCTGAGCGCAACGTCAGGGGCGGCGGACCCGCCAGAGTCCGAGCAGGGTCCCCGCCTCCTCCACGAGCAGCCGGGGCGACAGGCGGATGCCGTCGGGCGCGCCGAGGGCGGCCCCGCTCGTGATCCGCGTGACGTCACCGCCGACGACCGTGGGCACGAGGGACAGGGCCAGCTCGTCGACGGCTCCGGCGGCCAGTGCCGCGGAGAGCAGGGTGGGGCCGCCCTCGCACAGCAGGTGGCGCAGCCCGCGCGCGGCCAGGATGTCGAGCGCCACACGGAGGTCGACGTGCCGATCGCCGGCGACGACCACGGCATCGCGGCCGAGCACTCCTCGGGCGCGCTCGAGCGCACGAGGACCGGCGGCGGCGCACGTCACGAGGATCCCGGCGCCACGCCCGTCGACCGGGGTGCGCAGCCCGTCCGGGACGCGACCCGAACCACTCACGACGACGAGGGCCGGTGGGGACGGGCGCCGGCGGGTGCGGGTCAGCCGCTGGTAGCCCTCGGCCCGCACCGTCCCCGACCCGACGAGCACGCCGTCGCACAGGTCGCGCTGGAGGGCGAAGACCCGGTTGTCCGCCGGGGTGTTGATGCTGCCGCTGCGGCCGTCGGCGCCGACGCCGGCACCGTCGAGGGTCGAGACGAAGTTCGACCGCAGCCACCGCCGGCCGGGTGGGAACGCGTAGAGGCCGGCGAGCTCGGCTGCCGTGACGCGGCGGCCCGGTACGCCCGGGCGCCTGGGGTCGAGGAGGACGCGCATGCGAGCGAGTGTGTCAGCACCACCCCCCGACGCAGCGCAGGTCGCGGCACCCCGTTGCGTGCCCTGGTCTGCAAGGATGCCGCGATGGGCAAGGGATCGAAGAAGAGCACGAAGAGCACGAAGAGCACGAAGAGCACGAAGAGCACGGGCGCGAGCAGGGCGCGGCGGAAGAAGGCGCCGAAGGTCACCCCGGACGCCGAGCTCACCGGCAAGGCCGCGGCGAAGGCCGAGAAGAAGCGCGCGAAGGCGGCGAAGGCCAGGGCCGACGAGTCCGTGCAGCCCGTGACGTGGGCCGAGGTGCTGCGCGTCGACCCCGGCTTCAGCCTCGCCGACCTGGACCCGCACTCGACGCCCGGCTTCACCGGCGACAAGGCGGCCGGGGAAGAGGTCATGGGTGGTCTGCAGTCCCGTCTCAGCGACCTGCAGGAACGGCTGTTCGCCGAGTCCAGGGGTGGCGGCAGGCGTTCGGTGCTGCTCGTCATCCAGGGCATGGACACCTCCGGCAAGGGCGGCATCATGCGCCACGTCGTCGGCGCGGTCGACCCGCAGGGCGTGCACATCACCTCGTTCAAGGCACCCAGCGCCGAGGAGAAGCGCCACCCCTTCCTCTGGCGGATCCGGCGCGCCCTGCCGCGACCCGGCCTGATCGGGGTGTTCGACCGCAGCCACTACGAGGACGTGCTCATCGTGCGTGTGCACGACCTGGTGCCGCGCACCACCTGGTCACGCCGCTACGCGCAGATCAACGCCTTCGAGCGGGGAGTCGTCGACGACGGCACGGTGGTCGTCAAGGTGATGCTGCACATCTCCGGGGCCGAGCAGAAGGCCCGCCTGGGCGAGCGGCTCGAGCGCGAGGACAAGCACTGGAAGTTCAACCCGGGCGACATCGACGAGCGGGGCCACTGGGCCGACTACATGCAGGCGTACCAGGCGGCGCTGGAGAAGTGCTCCACGGATGCCGCGCCGTGGTTCGTCGTTCCCGCCGACCGCAAGTGGTACGCCCGGCTCGCGGTCACCAACCTGCTGCTCGAGCACCTCGAGGCGATGGACCCCACGTGGCCGGCCGCCGACTTCGACGTGGAGGCGGAGAAGGAGCGGCTGGCGCTCACGCCCTGAGCGCGCGCTCCAGGAGCAGCGACACGGCATCCGGCCCGACCGACGACCCGAGCGTGCCGAAGGTGCTTCCGTGGTCGCCGCCGAGGCGGCCGGCGACGAAGGCATCGGCGACCGGGCCGGGGGAGTGCCGCACGAGCAGCGCCGCCTGCAGGGTCAGGGCCAGTCGCTCGACGAGCCGGCGGGCATTCCACGGCGCGTCCGGGCCGAGCGCCAGGGCGCCGGCCGACTCGCAGTCGTCGATCGCCGCGTCGAGCACCCGGTCGTGGCCCCGGGCCAGGGCGAGCTCCTTGCCCAGGGCCGCCAGAGAGGCGGGCTCCCGGGTCAGGGCGCGCACGACGTCGAGGGCGTTGACGTTGCCCGAGCCCTCCCAGATCGAGTTGAGCGGGGCCTCACGGTAGAGGCGGGCGAGCCCGTTCTCCTCGACGTAACCGTTGCCGCCCAGGCACTCCAGCGCCTCGGCCACCATCGGCGCGGTGCGCTTGCACACCCAGTACTTGCCCAGGGCCACACCGAGGCGTGAGAAGTCGTCCTCGCCGGCGTCGACGGCGTGGGCCAGCCGCATGGCCAGCACCGTGGCGGCCTCGCTCTCGAGCGCGAGGTCGGCCAGCACGTTGCGCATCAGCGGCTGGTCGACGAGCAGCGCGCCGAACACGCTGCGGTGCCGGGCGTGGTGCACCGCCCTCACCAGCGCCGCGCGCATCGTCGCGGTCGAGCCGAGCACGCAGTCCAGCCGGGTCGAGGCCACCATGTCGAGAATCGTGCGGATGCCACGCCCCTCGTCGCCCACCCGAACGGCCCACGCGCCGTCGAGCTCGATCTCGGACGACGCGTTCGAGCGGTTGCCGAGCTTGTCCTTCAGGCGCTGCAGGTGGATCTCGTTCCGCGTGCCGTCGTCGAGCACCCGGGGGAGCAGGAAGCAGCCGATGCCGGCGTCGGTCTGCGCCAGGACCAGGAAGGCGTCGCTCATCGGCGCCGAGCAGAACCACTTGTGGCCGGTGAGCCGGTAGCTCTCTCCGGCGAGTGGCCCGCCGGGGTCCGCCACCGCCCGGGTCGTGTTCGCCCGGACGTCGGAGCCGCCCTGCTTCTCCGTCATCCCCATGCCGACCGTGAGCCCCGGCTTGTCGGCCATCGGAGCTAGTACCGGGTCGTAGGTGCGCGACGCCAGGCCGGGGAGCCACCGTGCGGCGAGGTCGGCGTCGGCCGCGAGGGCCGGAGCGGCCGCATAGGTCATCGAGACGGGGCAGAGGTGGCCGGCCTCGACCTGCGACCAGATCACGAACCCGGCGGCCCGGCGGGCGTGGGCCCCGCTGTCGGCGGGTCGGGACCACGGCTCGGCGGTCAGCCCGTTGCCGACCGCGACCTCCATCAGCGAGTGGTAGGCCGGGTGGAACTCCACCTCGTCGACCCGCTGCCCGGTGGCGGAGTGGGTGCGCAGCACCGGGGGGACCCGGTCGGCCTGGTCGGCCCAGGTCCGTACCTGCGCCGTGCCGGCGAGCACACCGAGGTCGTCGAGGGCGGCTGCTCCGGCCGGGTCGGCGGGTGTGACCCACCGCTCGACGGCCTCGCTCAGGGCCGCGTCGCAGCGCAGCACGTGGAGCCCGCTCGGGGCCGGGACGACGTTGGTGACGACGTGGGTCCGCACTCCCCGAGGGTACGGCGGTTACGGTTGGCCACATGACCGACGCCAGACGGCGCCTGCGCCGGGTGCTCGGACGCGTTCCCGGCCTGCTCCCGCTGGCCCGGCTCGTCGTCTCGACCGCCCGCATCTGCATGCGCTACCGCGTCACCGGGCTGGCCTCGGAGGCGGGGTTCTTCGCCCTCCTCTCCCTGCCGCCGCTGATCCTCGGACTCGTGGGCGGTCTCGCCTACGTCGCCAACGCCATCGGCCCCGTCAGGGTCGAGTCGGTGATCACCGCGATCAACGACTACGCCTCGCAGTTCCTCACCGCCGACGTCATCAAGGACACCCTGCTCCCCACGATCCAGGACGTGGCCACGGGCCCGCGCTTCGACCTCCTGTCGCTGGGTTTCGTCCTCTCGCTGTGGTCGGGGTCGCGCGCCCTCAACGTCTTCGTCGACACCATCTCGATCATGTCC
>DASQEZ010000234.1:0-6307 GCA_035633415.1 Ornithinibacter sp.
GGGTGCGTCACGCGCGCCCGACCGCCGTCAACCTGGCGTGGGGCGTCGACCAGGTGCGTCCGGTCATGGGTCAGGGGCGCGATGCGGTGCTCGTCGCCGCGCGCCGGGTCGCCACCGAGGACGAGGCCGCCAACCGCGAGCTCTCCCGGCTCGGCGCGGACTGGCTGCTGGCGCGCATCGACCGTCCCCGGCTGCGGGTGCTCACCCACTGCAACACCGGCTCGCTCGCGACCTCCGCCTGGGGGACGGCGCTCGGGGTCATCCGCGAGCTGCACGCCCGCGACCGGCTCGAGCTGGTCTACGCCGACGAGACCCGCCCGTTGCTGCAGGGCTCGCGGCTGACGGCGTTCGAGCTGGCGGCCGACGGCATCCCGCACCGGGTGCAGGCCGACGGGGCGGCCGCCTCGACCATTCTGCGTGGCCTGGTCGACCTCGCCGTCGTGGGGGCCGACCGGATCGCCGCCAACGGCGACGCCGCCAACAAGATCGGCACGCTCGGGGTCGCACTCGCGTGCCGCGACGCCGGCATCCCGTTCATGGTCGCGGCGCCCTGGTCGACCGTCGACCTGTCGATGGCCGACGGCTCCCACATCGAGATCGAGGAGCGGCCGGGCGAGGAGGTCACGGTGCTCGGCGGGGTGCGACTGGCGCCCGAGGGGTCACCGGGGTTCAACCCCGCGTTCGACGTGACCCCCGCGCGGCTCGTCGACGCGGTCGCCACCGAGCGAGGGGTGGCCGAGCCGCGGAGTGGATCGGACCTCCGATCTCTGGCGTAAGCCCATTGCTTCATTGAGTGCAGATGAAGGTATGATCTTCACATGAGCACGATGAAGAGCCCGGCTTCACGCTGTGTCGTGATCGGCGACCTCGTGGGGTCGCGGGGTGCGCCCAACCGGCGGGCCCTGCACCGTGCGGTCGAGAAGGCGCTGGTCGGCGTCAACGCCGCCGTCCCCGCCGTCACCGAGCTGCGGGTCACCGTCGGCGACGAGTTCCAGGGGGCCTACTCGACCCTCGGTGCCGCGCTCGAGGCGGCCCTGCGGGTGCGCCTCGAGCTGCTGCCGGGAGCCGACGTCCGGGTCGGCATCGGCCGCGGGCCGGTGCAGCTGCTCGACGCCGAGCGCGGCATCGAGGACGGCCCGGGCTGGTGGGCCGCCCGGGCGGCGATCGAGGCGGTGGAGCAGGCGGCCGGGCGCTCAGCGACCCGCCACCTGCGCACCGCCTACCGCCCCGCGCCCGGCGACGACGACGCTCACCGCGACGGCGGGCGCCACGCCGACCCCGACGCGGTCAACGCCGCCCTGCTCTGTCGGGACCATCTGGTTGGCTCGTTGTCGCAACGGTCGCTCCGACTGCTGAGGGGGCTCATGGATCCGCACACCACCCAGAGCGAGCTGGCCGCGTTCGAGGGCATCAGCGCCTCGGCCGTGTCGCAGCGCGTACGTACCGACGGCATCGGTGCGGTCCTGGCCGCCCAGGACCTGCTGCGGGGGCTGGCATGACCTGGCTGGCGGTCTGGCTGGTCGGGGTCGGCGTCGCCGACCTCGTGCGTGCCGGGGCCGGAGCGGGCACCACCGGCCTGCGGGTGGCAACGGCGTCCGGCGCCGCGAGTGTCGCGGTGCTGGCCGGCCTGAGCGCGCTCACCGCGCCGGTCGACCTCGTGGTCCTCGCCGCCTCCCTGTTGCCGCTCGGGCTCTGGGTGCGACTGTCGGCCCAGGCGACGAGCACCGGCTCCGGCTACTGGCCCGCCCTGGCGTCGCTGGCCGCCGGTGGGGCGTGGCTGGTCGCGCTCAGCGGGTGGGCGTCCCCGGCCGCAGGCCTGCTCGGCCGCTGGCTCGACTGGGCCGACCTGCCGCTCGTGGGCCCCGGAGCGCAGCCGGCGCAGGTGCTGCTGGTGGTCGGGCTGGTGCTCGTCAACCTCGCCACGGCCAACATCGTGGTGCGGCTCGTGCTGCTCGGCGTCGGGGCGATGCGCCCGGTGCTGCCACTCGACGCCGGCAGCGGGCCGCAGCCCTCCGACCAGCTGCGCGGAGGCCGTCTGCTCGGCCCGATGGAGCGGGTGCTCATCATCGGGCTCGGGCTGGCCGGTCAGCTCACGGCCGCCGGGCTGGTCATCGCGGCGAAGGGGCTGATCCGCTTTCCGGAGCTGCAGGCCAAGCGTGACGACCGCACCAGTGTCGATGGCGTGGGCATCGACGCGGTCACCGAGTACTTCCTCGTCGGCTCGTTCGTGTCGTGGCTGGTGGCGCTGGTCAGCCTGGCTCTCACACGCTGATGATGTTGCCCTTCCACCGGGCGGGGAAGTCCGAGGTCCGGTCGCCGGCGAGCAGCAGCCGGTAGGTCATCGTGGCCGCCTCCTCGAGGTTGAGGGCGCGGCGCAGGGCCATGGACACCGTGTCGCCGAGGGTCGAGCAGCCGTGGTGGGCGAGCACCACCGCGTCGTGGTCGCGCGCGGCCTCCGCAGCGGCGTCCGCGATCTCCTGCGAGCCCGACGGGTGGAAGGGCACCCGACCGGCGCTGCCGAGGTAGTACTGGTGGTCCAGCGTGGTGAACCGCAGCGGCGCACCGAGCATGTCCACCAGCAGCACGTGCTGGGGGTGCAGGTGCACGATGCAGGCGACGTCCGGGCGCACGGCGTACGTGCGCTGGTGCAGCTTCCACTCCACGGACGGGCGTGGCCCGCCCCCGACGTGCTCGCCGTCCAGGCTCAGCTCGGCGAAGTCGTCGGTGGTCAGCCGGTCCAGCCACGTGCCGGTGCCGGTGACGAGGAACCGGTCGGCGCCCGGCAGGCGCACCGAGAGGTTGCCACCGCTCGCCTGCACCAGACCGCGCTCGACGAGGTGGCGGCCGGCGTCGATCAGCTCGGACGTGAGGGTGGCGCGCTCGGGGGTCATGCAGTGATTCTGGCGCATCCTCGGCACCGGCTCCCCGCCCGTCGCGACGATCGGCCCGCCCCGGTGGGGGCGGGCCGTCGTCCGGCTCAGGGCAGTGCGTCAGGACGCGACCGGGCGGTCCTCGGGCTGGCCCGAAATGACATGGTGCCCACCGGTGTGGCTGACCGCGATCTTGCGGGGCTTGGCCTCCTCGGCCACCGGGATGGTGAGGGTGAGGACGCCGTCGTTGTAGTCGGCCTCGATCCGCGAGGACGCGACTCCGTAGCCCAGGGTGAGCTGTCGGGCGAAGGTGCCGGTCGGCCGCTCGTGGGAGAGCCACTGCACGTCGCTGTCGACCTGCTCACGGCGCTCGGCACGAATGGTGAGGGTGCGGTCCTCGACGTCGACGTCGATCGAGGACGGGTCCACGCCCGGGAGGTCGACCTGAGCGACGAAGCGGTCGCCGGCGCGGTAGAGGTCCATCGCCATCGCGCTGGCCGCCGGGGTGCGCAGGGTGCTCGCGAGCATGCGGTCGAGGTCGCGGAAGGGGTCGAAGGTGGTGGCCATGACAGTTCCTCCTTGGGTGGTGTCGGGGGTGTGCCGCCCGATTGACTTGAGTGACTACGACTCAAGTTTGCATGGTGTTTCCGACTCAATGCAAGTGGAAGTTCGCCCGTGCCTCCACACCGGAACCCCGTCATGCACTGCCACCGTTGAGGCAGGTGACGGCCTCCGCCCCGGGGGGCCGCGAAGCGAGGGGAACGACACGATGGGCTTTCTCGACCGGCTCCTGGGCCGTGTGCCGACCGAGCAGCAGCGCCAGGCTCCCGGAGCCGGCGGCTCGCCCGGCCAGTGGGCCGCACCGCCCCGCCCGGGTTCGAACGACGACGAGCGTGCTGTCGCGCGGTATCGCTACCTGCTGCGCACCGCGCCCCCGGAGCAGCTCGAGGCCCTGCATGCCGAGGCGTTCGCGAAGCTGACCCCGCAGCAGCGCCAGCAGCTGCTGAGCGAGCTGTCCGAGGCGTCACCGGCCGAGGCGGGGAGCTCGAGCGAGCCCGCCGACCTGGCGCGCGCGGCCACGCGCGCGGAGATGAGGCAACCAGGCACCCTGCAGAACACCTTCTCCCGCGGTTCGTCCGGTGGCGGCATGGGGATGGGTGGGATGTTCGCCGGCTCGATGATGGGCACCATCGCCGGCGTCGTCGTCGGGTCCGCCATCGCCGACATGATGCTCGGCGGCTACGACGAGAGCCCCGAGGCGCAGGAGGCCGGGGACACCGGCACCGACCCCGGTGGCGACCCCGGCGCCGGCGATGCCGGTGGTGAGGCCGGCTATGCGGCAGACGCCGGTGGCGCCGACTCCGGTGGCGACTGGGGCGGCGGGAACGACTGGGGCGGTGGCGGTGGCGACTTCGGTGGCGGGGACTTCGGCGGCTTCTGACCCGGCCGTCCGCGCTCAGACCCGGTAGCTGCGCCACCCGCCGGTGGCGTCCCAGGCGATGACTGGGGAGCCCAGCACCTCGGTGGACAGCCACAGGTTGGTCAGGCCCTCGGGCACGTCCGGGGCACCGGCCGGCAGCGAGCCCGACGACGTGCCCAACCGCAGGTACAGCGGCTCGGGCAGGCCACCGGGCCCGATCCCCACGAAGAGGTGCCGTTCGTCGACCCGTCGCGCACCTGCGACCTTCGCGGCCCGCCGCGCGACGTGAGGCACGGCGAGCAGGACGCTGACGGCATCCGGGAGGAGCGTGAGGGCCGGGTCGACGGACCGGGGGTGGTCGACCAGGGGAGGTGACGGGTGTCGTGCGCCCGGGTTCGAGAGCCGGTCCCTTCCCAGCAGCGCCATCCCGGCCCTCGACGACGACCCGGCATGGGTGGTCACCTCCAGCGCCGCGGTGCGGCCACCGGGGTAGGTGAGGTGCACGTCGTAGGCGCCCTGGCGCCGCCCGACGTCGTGGGCCCGCGCCGTCGCCCCGGTCGCGCGCTCGACGAGGCGGGCGGCGACCTGTTCGTCGGCGCGCAGCCCGTCCAGGCGGCGGGGGTCGGAGCCCATGGGGCGAGGCTAGGCGACATCGGGCAACCGGCGGGCGTCGCCGGGGTCGGCGGTCGCGTCCGCGGGGGTCAGAACGGGGAGTTGTACTCGATGACTCCCTCTCGGATCGCCGTGGCCACCGCCTCGAGCTTGGAGTGCGCGCCCAGCTTGCCCAGCACCCCCTCGACGTCGTCGTGGACGGTGTCCACGTCCACGCCCAGCTCGGCGGCGATGGCCGGGTTCGTGGCACCGCGCGCCAGCAGCTCGAGCACGTCCCGCTCCCGCTCGGTCAGGTCCGAGCCCATCCCGCGGAAGGACTTCTCCAGCCTCGGCAGCAGCCTGGCCATCTGGGCCGGCGACATGAGGGCCTCCCCGGCCGCGACGGCTCGCACCGCGTACGCCACCTCCGCGGCGGCCCGGTCCTTGGTCAGGTAGCCCGAGCACCCGGCCTCGACCGCGCGCAGGATCAGTCGGTCATCGGTCGAGCCGCTGATCATCACGATCATCGTCTCGGGCCGGCTCGCCTTGACCTCCCTCGCCGCCACCACCCCGTTGCCCTCCGGCATGTCGAAGTCGAGCAGCAGCACCCGCGGCCGAAGCCGCTCGACGAGGGCCACCGCCTCGTGTCCGTTGCCGCCCACCCCCAGCACCTCGATGTCACCCTCGAGGGCCAGCAGCCGGGCCAGGCCCTCCGCGAACATCCGGTGGTCGTCGACGACCACCACACCGACGGGGTCGGGCCTCGGCTCGGGCGCCGCGTGCCGTCGGATCGCCTGCAGCAGCTCCTCGTCGACGCGAGGGTGTGCCGTCGCCGTCGCCGCCGCCGCCGCGGTCTCCGACGCGCTCGGGCGCCCGGCAGTCCGTTGTGCGAGGTTCCTGATCTGGCCCGTGAGCGCGGCGCCACGATCGGCCGCGGCCCGGATCTCACCCAGGTAGTCGTCCATGGACCGGTCCTTGACGGCTCGCTCGATCAGCTCGCTGTAGATGAGCATCACGCTGAGGACGTTGTTGAGGCCGTGCGCGACGTCAGCGAGATCCAGCTCGGTGGCCACCGTCGACGGTGGTTCCTCCGTCGACCCGGGCGTCGCAGTGGTGTCCCTGATCGCCAGGGAGACCCGTGAGCCGTCGCCCTGGGCGGTCGCGGGGCCCAGCCGGATCTCCGCCGGGAACAGCGAGCCGTCCCGCCGGCGTGCGGACAGCCGGAGGTCGACGCCCGGCGGGCGGGGCCCGGGCTCCCCCAGACGGTCAGCGACGAGGACGTCGACCCGGCGACCAATCAGGTCCGGCGCCGGCCAGCCGAACAGGCGCTCGGCCTGCGGGTCCACGTGAGCGATCCCGCCGCCGGAGTCGACCTCGATGACGGCATCGGGAACCGGCTCGAGGGCTCCTGGCCCCACATCGTCCG
>DASQEZ010000235.1:0-8591 GCA_035633415.1 Ornithinibacter sp.
CTCGGTCAGCACGACGAGCACCACGTCGGATGCCGTGAGCCCGAGGCCCGCGCCCTGCGCGAGCAGGCCCGCGAGACCCGCCGCCCCGCTCTCGCCCGCGTCGATGCCGTCGGCGTGAAGGAGGCGCACGGCATCCTCGGCGAAGGCGTCGTCGATGGTGACCATCACGTCGCAACCGCGCAGGTTGCTCTCGAAGGCGATCACCGACGGGGTGCCGCAGTTGAGGCCCGCCATGCACGTGTCTCCCTCTGCCGCAACGGTGACGAGCCGCCCGGCGAGCACGCTCTCGGTGACGCAGGCGGCGTCGGTGGGCTCCACGCCGACGAGCAGGCGGGCCGGCCGCCGGGCGAAGGCGCGGACGACGGCCGCGCTGAGGGCGCCCACCCCGATCTGGGCCGCGACGACGGTGGGCTCGGGCAGCTCACCGGCGTCGATGTCGGACACGACCTCGGTGAGCATCGCGGAGTAGCCGTCGACGACCCAGCCGGGCACGTCGGTGTAGCCCTCCCAGCTGGTGTCGTCGACGACGACGTGCAGCTCGTCGTCGAGAGCGGCGCTGGCGCGGATCGTGTCGTCGTAGTTGCCCTCGACCACCCGCACCTCAGCCCCCTCCGCAGCGATCCGCTCGGTGCGACTCGCGGCCGTGCCGGCGGGCACGAGCACGACCGCCGGCAGGGCGAGGAGTGCAGCCAGGTGCGCCACCGCGTGGCCGTGGTTGCCGTCCGTGGCGGCGACCAGCGTCAGCTCGGGCCCTGCCGAGGCCACCGCTTCGCGGAGCTCGTCGAACGACGGGGCCGGGCCGGGTTGCCGCCCGAGCTTCGCCAGCACCGCGCGGTAGGTCGCCCACGAGGCGCCGAGGATCTTGAACGACGGCATCCCCATCCGCTCGCTCTCGTCCTTGACCAGCACCTGCGCGACGCCCAGCGCCGCTGCGGCGGTCGGGGCCGAGCGGACCGGCGTGGGCGCGAAACCGGGCAGGGAGGGGTGGAACGTCGGTGCCGGAGGCTCCCCGTGCGGCACGCGCGTGCGGTCGGCGTGCGGGTTCGTGACGAGACGCGAGGCGGCCATGGCCCGATGGTAGGCGGGGTGACCGGAGCCACGTCCGGCAACCGGGGCGCCGAGCCTAGACTGGGTGACAACACCTGGACGGGACGTGCGATGGACCTCGCGGCGGCTGTCGGCCGGTTGGCCGCACTGGACCACCACGGGCTCCACGACACCGACTTCCTGCTCACCTGGGACCTCACGGACGACGAGGTCGGCGCGGTGCTGGCGGTCGCCGACGCGCTGCGCGCCCTGCGGGAGGCCAACCGCAGCTGCCGGGTCTTCGACTCCGGCCTCGGGGTCTCGCTCTTCCGCGACAACTCGACCCGCACCCGTTTCTCCTACGCCTCGGCGTGCAACCTGCTCGGCCTCGAGGTGCAGGACCTCGACGAGGGCAGCTCACAGGTCGCCCACGGTGAGACCGTGCGGGAGACGGCCACGATGGTCTCCTTCATGGCTGACGTCGTCGGCATCCGGGACGACCTCTACGTCGGGCACGGCCACCGCTACATGAGCGACGTGGCGCGCTTCCTCGCCGAGAGCCACCGCGACGGCGTGCTCGAGCAGCGCCCCACCGTCGTGAACCTGCAGAGCGACGTCGACCACCCCACCCAGTCGATGGCCGACCTGCTGCACCTGGTGCACCGGTTCGGCGGCGTCGACGCGCTGCGGGGCAAGCGGCTGGCCATGACCTGGGCGCACTCGCCGAGCTACGGGAAGCCGCTGTCCGTGCCGCAGGGCATGGTCGCCCTGATGGCCCGGTTCGGAATGGACGTCGTGCTGGCCCACCCGCCCGGCTACGACCTGCTGGCCGAGCCGTGCGAGGTGGCCGCGCGTGCCGCCGAGCGCTCGGGCGGCTCCTTCACCGTCACGCACTCGATGGCAGAGGCCGTCGAGGGTGCCGACGTCGTCTGCGCCAAGAGCTGGGCGCCGTTCGCGGCGATGCAGGAGCGCGCCGTGCTGCACGACGCCGGTGACGCAGGCGGCATCCGCGCTCTCGAGCAGCGGCTGCTCGAGAGCAACGCCGAGCACCGGGACTGGACCACCACTACCGCCCTGATGCGCACCACCCGTGGCGGCGACGGCCTCTACCTGCACCCGCTGCCCGCCGACATCACCGGCGTCTCGTGCGACGCGGGCGAGGTCACGGCCGAGGTGTTCGACCGCCATCGCGTGCCGCTGTACGAGCAGGCGGGCAACAAGCCCTACGCCATCGCCGCGATGGTCTTCCTCAGCAAGGTCGCCGACCCGGTCTCCCGGCTCCACGACCTCTGGGAGACCGCCGCGCCGCGCTGGCACCAGTGATCGGGTTCTGCCACGAGAGGAAGTTCGCCAGATGCCACAGATCGACTACGAGGCTGTTCGTGAGGCCGCCGAGGGCTACCGCGCCGACATGGTCGCCTTCCTGCGGGCGCTGATCCGCAACGCCGGCACCAGCTGCCACGAGGAGGCCAAGTCCCGCCTCGTCGTCGCCGAGATGGACCGGCTCGGCTACACGAGCACCCGGATCGACGGCCTGGGCAGCGCGATCGGGGCGATGGGCACGGGGGAGGCGCTCATCGCGTTCGACGGGCACATCGACACCGTGGGTGTCGGCAACCCCGAGAACTGGACCTTCGACCCGTTCGAGGGCTTCGAGGACGACGTGCTGGTGGGCGGGCGCGGGGCGTCCGACCAGCTGGGCGGTGTGGTGTCCGCGGTCTACGGGGGCAAGATCGCCCAGGACCTCGGGCTGCTCTCGGACCGCTACACCTACCTGGTCACCGCGACCGTCCAGGAGGAGGACTGCGACGGGCTGTGCTGGCTGTACCTCATCGAGGAGGAGGGCCTGCGACCCGCGTTCGTCGTCTCGACCGAGGCGACCGACAACGGCATCTACCGGGGTCACCGCGGGCGGATGGAGATCCGCGTCGACGTCGCCGGTGTCTCCTGCCACGGCTCTGCACCCGAGCGGGGCGACAACGCGATCTACAAGATGGCCGAGATCCTCCTCGACGTTCGTGAGCTCAACGACCGGCTCGCCACCGACGACTTCCTCGGCAAGGGCACGGTGACCACGTCGGAGATCTTCTCCACGTCGCCCTCGCGGTGCGCCGTGGCCGACAGCTGCTGGGTGTCCCTCGACCGGAGGCTGACCCAGGGCGAGACCTGGCAAGGGGCGCTGAAGGAGGTCGAGGACCTGCCCTCGGTTCGCAAGCACGGCGCCACGGTCTCCTGCTACGAGTACCGGTCGACGGCCTGGACCGGCACCGAGTACGGCCAGCAGTGCTACTTCCCGACCTGGGTGGTTCCCGAGGAGTCGCCCGAGGTGTGGGCGACCGCGCAGGCCCACCGGGCCATGTTCGGTGAGCCGCGCATCGACAAGTGGACCTTCTCGACGAACGGTGTCGCGATCGCCGGGCGGCACGGCATCCCCGTGGTCGGTCTCGGGCCGGGGCGCGAGGACCAGGCGCACGCCCCCGACGAGGTGCAGTGGAAGGACGACCTGGTCAAGTGCGCCGCCATCTACAGCGTGCTGCCCTCGATCTACTGCGACCTCGAGCGCTGACGCCCCGGTCCGGTCCGCCACGGGCGGCTGCTCGGGGCGTCGAGCTCTGGCCGGTCCGCCGAGGGTCGGACGCCTCTCGAGGCGTGGTTCGACGCGGCTTACCGCGCAGTACTCGCTGGGATCGCAGCCAGGTCTGCGATGTAGGCGGCGTCGTACGGCGCCCACCACGCCCCGGGGTGCGGCACTCGGGAGGCGTTCGGTGAGGTGCGGGCCGTGTCAGCGGCCTCCGGCGCCGCTGGTTGAATTGGGGACGCAGGGCACGACGTGCTGCCGCGAAGGAGCTTGATGGTGGACCCATGCCGCTGATCGAGTTCGACGGCGTCTCGCACGAGTACCCCCTCGGCCGGGGGACGCGCACCGTGCTGCGCGAGGTCACCGTGCGGCTCGACGAACCGCGGATCGCGGTCCTCGGCGCCAACGGGTCGGGCAAGTCGACGTTCGCCCGGATGCTCAACGCGCTCGTCGTGCCGTCGACCGGGCGGGTGCGTGTCGCCGGCCTCGACACGGCCCGGCACGCCCGCGACATCCGTCGCCGGGTCGGTTTCTGCTTCACCGACCCCGACGCCCAGATCGTGATGCCGACGGTGGCCGAGGACATCGCGTTCGGGCTGCGACGCCGAGGCCTTCGCCGCGAGGAGGTCGCGGCGCGCGTCGAGCAGGGGCTGCTCACGTACGAGCTCGCCGACCACCGTGACCACCCCGCGCACCTGTTGTCCGGGGGGCAGAAGCAGCTGCTCGCCCTGGCGGCCGTGCTCGTCACGGAGCCCGACCTGGTCGTCATGGACGAGCCGACCACGCTGCTCGACCTCGCCAACGCGCAGCGGGTGCGCCGGCTCGTGCGCGGGCTGTCGCAACAGGTGGTGCTCGTGACGCACCACCTCGACCTCGTCGACGACTTCGACCGCGCCCTCGTCTTCGACGACGGGCGGCTCGTGTTCGACGGGGCACCGGCGGTGGCCATCGCGCACTACCGGCAGCTCGTGCTGTGACCACCTTCGCCGTCTACCTCCCGGGCGACTCGGTGCTGCACCGGATGCCGGCCGGCGCCAAGCTGGTCGGCCTCGCCGTCGTCGCGATGCTGAGCGTGCTCGTCCGGCAGCCCCGCCAGGTCGCCGTGCTCCTGGTGTTCGTGGTCGCGCTCTACGCCGTGGCGCGCATCCCGTGGCGCGCCGCCCTCGGGCAGGCGCGGCCGATCGCGTGGTTCGCCGCCGGCCTGGCGGTCTTCCAGCTGGTCGTCAGCGGGTGGGAGCGCGCGGTGGTGGTGGTCGGCGGGATGCTCGGCCTCGTGCTGCTCGCCGCGCTCGTCAGCCTGACCACCAGGACGACCGCGATCGTCGACGCCGTCGTGGTCGGGGTGGGGCCGCTGCGCCGGCTCGGGGTCGACCCCGAGCGGCTCGGCCTGCTCGTGGCGCTGGCCGTGCGGGCGGTGCCGGTGGTCATCGACCTGGCCCGGGAGGTGCGCGAGGCCCAGCTCGCCCGGGGGGCGTCGGGAAGTCCCACGGCCTTCGTCGTGCCGCTCGTGGTGCGCAGCCTGCGGCACGCGGACCACCTCGCCGACGCCCTCGTCGCGCGCGGCATCGACGACTGACCACCTCGAGCTGGGTGCCGAGAGGGCTGCCGGACAACCACCCGAGCACCCAGCTCCCGGGTGGGTCAGGCGGTGACCTGCTCCACCTTCGGCTCGGTCATCGTGCTCCCTGAGGCCGGGAGCAGGCCCGGGTCGGCCCGGTGCACGGCGCCCGCGACCGCTGCCGCGACGACCGCCTTGACGCAGTCACCGAGGAGGAAGGGCGCGCTGCCCACGACGGCGGCCTGCAGGCTGATGCCCGCCCGCCACGCGGTGACCGGGATGCCGATGGCGTAGAGCACGACGACGCCCCCGGTGAACACCGAGACCAGGCCCCACCAGAACCGGTACGGCGCACCGCGCCGGTAGACCATCGCGCCGGTCACCCACGCGGCGACCGGGAAACCGACGAGGTAGCCCACCGTGGGGCCGGCGAAGACCCCGAGCCCACCGCGGCCGCCCGACAGCACGGGAAGCCCGATGGCCACCAGGAGCAGGAACAGCCCGACGGCCGCTGCGCCGCGGCGGGCGCCGAGCACCGCGCCGGTGATCATGACGCCGAGGGACTGGATGGTGATCGGCACGGCGAAGCCGAACGGGGAGAACGCCGGCACGAGCCCGAGGGCCGCGACGAGGCCGGCGAAGGTGGCCGTCAGGGCCAGGTCACGGGTGCGGTCGTGCTGCGTGCTCAACGGGTCTCTCCTCGGTGCCGTCCCTGCGACACCCATGCTTGCGGATGCCGTGCGCGCCCACGACGGCGGCCCCGGCCACGGGTCAGAGGACGACTCGGTCCAGCTCGATCCCGGCCCGTTCCAACGCATGCAGGACGCCGGCCAGGTCGCGACCGCCCTCACCGCCCATGGCGAGCACGGTGTGGCGCGGCACGAGGCGGGGGTCGAGGCTCGCGACCATCTCCAGCAGGTCACCGCCCAGGCAACCGGTCACGTGCACCTCGACCCGGAGGCCATCGTTCATGACCCACGCCCATCCGGAACCCGGCGGACCTCCACCACCTCGAGTCCGAGGGACTGGAGCCAGCCGAGCAGGCCCAGCAGCGCGGCCTGGTCGGGCACCACGCCGGTGAGGACCGTCTCGGCGGGTACCACGGTGGCCGTGAGGTACTCGAGGTCCTCGAGGTCCTCCGCGGACAGCTCTCCGCGGACGTGCACCTCGAACGCCTTCGCGACCACGACTCCTCCTCGGTTCGACGCCTCCACGGTGACCGCTGCCGGCCCGCTGCGCGTCACCCGAAAGGGGTAGGGCGCAGCGGGCGCCGCCGGTAGGGTGACGTCGACCGAGGCCCGCCTCCCCGTGCGGGCAGATCCCGGGGAGTCGTGGCGTGGACCATCAGGTGGAGCAGGCGGACGCTGCCGGGCGCGTGCACGACGCCCCGTCCGCCGTCGCGGCCGAGCTGGGCCTGCTGAGCACCAAGCTGTCACGCCCGCGTCTCCCACCCGGCTTCGTGGCCCGCCCGCACGTGGAGGCGCTGCTGGATGTCGGCACGCGCGGTGCGCTGACCCTCGTGAGCGCCGGCGCCGGCTGGGGCAAGACCTTGACGACGGCGGCCTGGGCAGCGGGTTCCCCGGAGGCCGGCCCTGTCGCCTGGGTGTCCCTCGACGCGACCGACAACCAGCCGCGCGCGTTCTGGTCCTGCGTCATCGGCGCCGTGCGGGCATCCGCTGCGGTGGGGTCGGACAACCCCTTGAGGGGGTTGGTTCCGGGTCTCGGTTCCGAGGCGGAAACCCTCCGTCGGCTCGTCGCCGGGCTCGAGCAGCTGCCCGAGCCGGTGGTGCTGGTGCTCGACGACTTCCACCTCGTCGACGACCCGGCGGTCATCGACGAGGTCACTGCCCTGCTCCGCGCGCCCGCGCCGCAGCTGAGGCTGGTGCTGCTCACGCGTTCCGACCCGATGCTGCCGCTGCACCGGTTGCGAGTCGCCGGCGATCTGCTCGAGATCCGGTCCGCCGACCTGGCGCTGACCGTCGGTGACGCCGCCATCCTGGTCGCCCACGACGGCGTGGAGCTGGGCACCGGGGACGCCGAGCTGCTCGTCGAGCGGACCGAGGGCTGGCCGGCCGGGCTCCGGCTCGCCTCGCTGTTCCTGGCGCGCGACCGGCACGGCCACCGGGCCGCCGACTTCGGGGGCGACGACCACGCGGTGGTCGAGTTCCTGGCGGAGGAGGTGCTCGCCCGGTATCCGCCGGACGTGCAGCGCTTCCTCCTGCGCACCTCGGTCGCCGAGCGGTTGAACGCGGTCCTTGCCGAGGAGCTCACCGGCGAGGCCCGAAGCCAGCAGCTCCTCGAGGACCTCGCCGCGTCGAACACCTTCGTCATCGGGCTCGGGCCCGGGCGGGCATGGTTCCGGTACCACTCGCTGCTGCGCCAGATGCTGCGCCACCGGCTGTCGGTCGAGTCGCCGCACGTGGTGCCCGACCTGCACCGACGCGCGGCCCGTTGGTTCAGCGAGCAGGGCCGGCCCCTGGAGGCCATGCGTCACGCCGCCGATGCACGGGACTGGGCACTGATGGGCAGGCTGCTCGTCACCGAGGCTCTCCCACTGGTCCTGTCGGCCGAGCGGGCCGACCTGGGACTCGTGCTCGGGCGGATCCCCGTCCAGCAGCTGGCCGACACCCCTGAGCTCGCCCTCGCGGCCGCCACCCGGCTGCTGCTGGCGAACCGCTACTCGGACATGCGGCCGCACCTGGCCCGGGCCGAGGCACAGCTCGCCACGATCGACCCCGAGGACGCAGCAGCGACCCGGATCGGGATGCTCCTCTTCTCGACCGCGGTGGCCCGCACGGTCGGTGACACCACCTCCTTGATGGCGCTCGCCACCCGCGCGCTCGACGAGCTGTCGGCCCGCGGTGCCGCGTTGCCCGCCGCCGCCGCCTACCGGGCCACCGCGCTGGCCAACCTCGGAACAGGCGAGTTCTGGTCGGGCCGCCTGCGGCAGGCCGAGGCGACCCTCGCCCGCGGTCTGGCCGAGGCGGAAGGGGTCCCGGACGCCAGCCGGGTCAACATGCTCGCGCACCTCGCACTGTCCGCCGCAGTCTCGGGGCGGCTCAGCGAGGCAGAGGAGCGTGCGTCGCGCGCGGTGCGGCTCGTGCAGGACCGCGGGTGGTCACCCGCCACGCAGGAGGCGACGGCCCACCTCGCCCTGTCGATCGTGCACGTGCAGCGTGACGAGATCGAGGAGGCCCGGGCGGCACTGGACGCCGGGCGTGCGGCCGCGGCCCTCGAGCCGGCGCCGCGCAGTGCGATGGTGCTGTACCAGGTTCGCATCGACGCCGCCGTCGGGCGGGTGGCTGCCGCCCGCAGCCAGCTCGCGCGGCTCCACCGCGATCTCGGCAGCTGGGAGCCGCCCAGGCTCCTGGCGCGATGGCTCAGGGTGACCGAGGCCGAGGTCGACCTCGCAGCCGGCGACCCGTCCGC
>DASQEZ010000236.1:0-1869 GCA_035633415.1 Ornithinibacter sp.
GCGACGGGGTCGACCCGCGCCGGGGTGCGGGGCAAGGCCTCGACCAGGAGGGCGCCTTTGGTGTCGTGCTGCTCGCCGAAGTCGAGCGCGAGGGGTGAACCGGGATACCAGATGGGGCAAGGGCCGCCGATCTTCTGCCCCCGATGGAGGTGGCCGAGGGCCACGTAGTGAGCCGAGGCCGGGAACGCCGTCGCGGGCACCGCGTACTCGAAGACGGTGTGGGCGCTGCGTTCCCCCCCACCCATGACCCCCCCGAAGACCATGGCGTGGGCCACGACGATGTTGACGGTGTGGGCCTCGAACCCGGTGGCGAGTGCCGCGACGATGCGACCGAGGCGGTCGGCGTACTGCTGGGCGTGCTGGTCCGCGGCGGCGCCGAGGAGCTCGTCGACCCCGATCACGTGGCGTTGGGACACGAACGGCAGTAGCGCCAGCCGCACGGGCACGCCGCCGGCCTCGAGAGCCAGGACGCCGCCGTCGGCCGGCGGCACGACGGCGGTCTGCACGTGCACGTTCGACTGTTCGAACAGCGGGGCGACCGCGGCCAAGCGACGGGGGTTGTCGTGGTTGCCGGACACGACGATCACGGGCCGGCCCCCGCGGCCGAGCTCGAGGAGGGTGCGATACACGATGCGTTCGGCCTCCGGCGGCGGCGCCGCCGTGTCGAAGAGGTCGCCCACGACGAGGACCAGGTCGACCTCTTCGTCGTCGGCCATCCGGACGAGGTCGGACAGGACGGCCTCGTGCTCCAGGAATCGGGAACGGCCGCGGATCGTCTTTCCGACGTGCCAATCGGCAGTGTGCAGGAGCCTCACGGGCCCACTCTCACCGGCACGAGCTCACGTGGGCAGACCGGAGAACGGGTCGTCGGGCTGGTCGACGGCGGCGGGGTTGGCGCCGGCCTCGCTGGCCCGGGTGGCCCACGCCGGGAACGGGAACTGGACCATGAGCGGCACGGGGAGCTCGGGCTGGGCCAACACCATCGTGCCGGGCTTGATGATCGTGGCCCGCTGACGCTGAGCCGCAGGAAGGAACCCGTACTCACCCCGCGCCGCCTCGGCAGGATCGAGTCGGCCGACGACACGGATGGCCGAGTTCGCGACGATCCGGCGCTCGACCTCGCTCGCGGTCTGTTGCGCACCGATGAGCACGATGCCGAGCGAGCGACCGCGTTCGGCGACGTCGAGGAGGATCTCCTTGATGGGGCTCCACCCCTCCCGGGGGGCGTACTTGTTGAGCTCGTCGAGCACCACGAACTGGAGGGGACGAGCCACGCCGGAGCGCTCCTTGGCGAGGAACTGCTTGCGGAGCACCACCCCGACGACGAAGCGCTTGGCCCGGTCGTTGAGATTGTGGAGATCGACCACGGTGACCTGCGCGTCGTCGCGGATCCGGTGCCGGTCGGGCTCGGGCACGTCGCCACGCACCAGGTGCTCGACGTGGCGCACCGCACCGGACAGCCGGCGGATGAACGCGTTGACCGTGCCCTGGCCGACGGCCCGACCCGCCCATCGCTCCCGTTCGTGGTCGTCGTCACCGTCGATCTTGTCGTGGACGACCTCCACCAACTCGCGGAACGTCCGCACCACCCGTCCGTCGATGTTCACCGCGCCATCGCCGACGGCCTTGGCGTCGGCCGCGAGCCGAGCGGTGACGTTGTGCACGACGAGCGTGTACTGGGCCCGGTCGTCCTCGCCGTCGGCGAACAGGAAGGGCAGCAGTTCCTCGGCGCAGAACTCCTCGACGGTCCAGAAGAACGAGGTCACCCCGAACTGGCGACCGGCCACGTCCGGCACGGCGTTCGGGTCGCCGCGACGCGGCGGGGCGAACACGTCGACGCTCGGGAAGGCGCCCGGAGTGAGCCCCAGC
>DASQEZ010000237.1:0-3456 GCA_035633415.1 Ornithinibacter sp.
GGTCGAGGGCGTTGAAGCAGGTGTTGAGCGAGCCCCCGCGGAACCATCGGCATGTAGACGACGACCCGGTCGCCCTTCTCGACGCCGAGCGAGGCGAGGGCACCGGCGAACGTGGCGACCTTGTCGAGCAGCTCGGCGTACGTGAAGGTCGCCACCGTGTCCGTGACGGGGCTGTCGTAGATGAGCGCCGCCTGGTCACCGCGGCCGTCGCGCACATGGCGGTCGAGGGCGTTGAAGCAGGTGTTGAGCGAGCCGCCCCGGAACCACCGGTAGAACGGGGGGTTGCTGTCGTCGAGGACGGTGGTCGGCTCGGTGATCCACTCGACCGCCTTCGCGGCGTCGCCCCAGAAGGTCGTGGGGTCGGAGATCGACTGCTCGTATGCCGCTGCGTAGGCGCCGTTGCTCATGAACCCATCGTGGCCCCCCGGGGGGGTGGGTCCGCCACCGGTCCGGTCGGCATCGTCCGCGGGCGGGCGTAAACCGCGCCGAGCGGGCACGAGGCCGTCGCCGTGACCCTGCGGTCCGGCCTGGGACGACCTGCTTCCGGCTCGACGGCCGCGCTGCCAGACTTCCGCCATGGAGCTCCCGCAGCACTGGGTCACGGCCGACGGGTTCAGCCCGCACCTGGGGCAGGGGGGCGGCACCCTCACCGTGTGGGGGTGGTCGTCACTGTCCGAGGCGGATGCCGCGCGCGTCGCGGACGAGCGGCTGGCCCAGGCCCTGGAGCGGGTCGCTCGTGAGGGGCGCCTCCCGGCGGGTCACGGCTACTACCCGCGGGTGCCGCTGCGCGAACGGGTGCTCGAGGAGGTCGAGGCGGCGTCCGGCGCCCTGCTCGGCGTGGTCACACGCAACCGGATGGGGTGCGAGGTGCTGTGCACCGATCTGCTCTTCATCGCCGACGTCGACGTGCCCGAGCTCGAGGACGTCGCCTCGCGCGCGTCCGCGGGCCGCGACGTGCCCGGCATCGCGTCGAGCATCGGCTCGGCGATCGAGTCGGCGCTCAACCCGCGCGGCGGGAAGGGGGCGGCCGGTTTCCTGCGCCGCCTGCTGTCCGGGGACCCCGTGCCCACGCCGATGACGCCCGGCGAACCCGGCGAGGCGGCATCCTCGGATGCGGTGCCCGCGGTTCCGCGGCCCGGTGACGGCAGCGTGGCCGAGAGCCAGGCCTGTGAGCCGGTGTGGGAGTTCGCGAGGCGCCACCCCGACCTCGGGGTGCGGGTGTACCGGACCGCCGCGGGGCTGCGGGTTCTCGTGACGGGCGCCGCGGCGCCCCCGCGCTCGCAGCGGGCGCGCGAGCTGCTCACCGAGCTCGGCTCGGACCCGCTCTACGTCGAGCTGTGCGCGACCCACGACAGCTATCGGGCCCGGCTGACCCCCAAGCCGTTCCGGGTCGGCGAGCGGGCGCTGTCGGTGTCGTGGCCGTTCGCCGACGACGCGGCCCGGGTCGCCCACGAGGAATGGGTGTCGCAGTACGACGGGCGCGCCGCCGGCAACGCGGTGTGCCGGCTGGTCAGCGCCTCCGGGCCGGTGCCCGGGCCCGACGAGCAGCGCCTCGTGGTCCTGCACGACGCCCGCTGCCGGGTGGGGGAGCGGCTGCCGCTCGCCTGAGGCGGCAGGTGCAGGAAGCACGGCCACCCGGCAGCCCGCTCTCCCGGCAACAGGAGAAGCCCCGGTCGCGAGCTCCCGGGACTTCCCTGATGGCGGAGGATGGGGGATTTGAACCCCCGAGGGTTTTATCCCAACACGATTTCCAATCGTGCGCACTAGGCCACTATGCGAATCCTCCGCGGGTGAGGCTACTAGAGGGGAAGCCACCGCCCGAAATCGTCGTGCGGCGGATGCTTCACCAGTGACGCAGCCGATGCCTTCCCGTCAGGACCGCCGGGTGGGGAACAGCGCGCGCGATTTCCCGTGATGCTGCCGCCCCACCTAGGATCGTTCCCGGCACCCCGCGTGGTGGTACCCCGCTGAACTCCCCCAGGGCAGGAATGCAGCAAGGGCAGGTGGGCTCTTCCAGGTACGCGGGGTGTCCTCGTCCCCGGATCCGGTCGGGAGACGACCCTCAGCGTGGGCTGGCGACGGGCTCCTGCGCAGCGGGCTCGCACGCACCACCGCAGCCGTCCGCACCACAGGCGTGACCGGCATCCTCGGCGGGCTCCTCGTCGGCCGACGCCTCGCCGCCGGAGCCGCACGCGCCACCGCAGCAGCCTCCGCCGCAGCCGCCGCCCTCGGCGACCTGCTCGGGCTCGGTGCCCTGCAGGTCCCAGACCTGACGGATCGCGTTGAGCATCACGTCGACCGGCTGGGCCCCAGTGACGCCGAACTTCTGGTCGAGCACGAAGGTCGGCACGGACGTGATGCCGATCTGCGAGGCGAGCGCGAGGTCGGTGCGCACGTCGATGCCGTGGTCGTCTCCGTCGAGGAGGCCGCGCACGGCATCCTCCTCGAGCCCGCCCTCGACGCCGAGCCGCACGAGCGTGTCGGCGTCGCCGATCGCTGCGCCCTCGGTGTACCAGGCGTGCATCACCCGAGCGGTGACAGCGTCCTCGCGCCCCATCGCCCGGGCGAGGTGGATGAGGCGGTGGGCGTCGTAGGAGTTGCCGCCGCGCAGCTTCTCCCACTGGAAGTCGAGGCCGACGGCGGCGGCGTCGGACGCCATCCGCTCGTGCTGCGCGACCATCTGGTCGTTCGGGACGCCGTACTTCTCGGCGACCCGCTCGACGGCCGGGGTGTCGTCGACCGAGGGCGCGGTGCGGTCGAGCTGGAAGCTGTGCCAGACGACCCCCACCTCGTCGCCGTGCTCGAACTGCTCGAGGGCGAGCTCGAGGTGCCGTCGGCCGAGGTGGCAGAACGGGCAGAGGATGTCGGACCAGACGTCGATGCGCACGTCACGAGGGTAAGCCGCGCACCCCCCGAGGACCGAACGGGTGTCCACGTCGCGGCGCCCCGCGGTCGCTCGGGGCCGGTGTCCACACCCGGCGCCGAGGCGTACCCGGTGTCCGGTATCGCGACTAGGGTTCGGCACGTGAGCACCGCGCTGTACCGCCGCTACCGCCCCGAGACGTTCGCCGACGTCATCGGGCAGGAGCACGTGACCGAGCCGCTCATGCAGGCGCTGCGCACCGGGCGGGTCAACCACGCCTACCTGTTCAGCGGCCCGCGCGGCTGTGGCAAGACCACGAGCGCGCGCATCCTGGCCCGCTGCCTGAACTGCGAGTCGGGCCCCACCCCCGAGCCCTGCGGAACGTGCGACTCGTGCGTGGCGCTGTCTCGCGGCGGCTCCGGCACGGTCGACGTCATCGAGATCGACGCCGCGAGCCATGGTGGTGTCGACGACGCGCGTGACCTGCGCGAGCGGGCCTCCTACGGCCCCGCGCAGAGCCGCTACAAGATCTACATCATCGACGAGGCGCACATGGTGACGCCGCAGGGCTTCAACGCGCTGCTCAAGATCGT
>DASQEZ010000238.1:0-26036 GCA_035633415.1 Ornithinibacter sp.
CGACGCGCTGCAGCAGGCGATGGTCGACGCCGGGGTGCGCGAGCGGGCCGAGCAGGTCGTGGCCGACCTCGTCACGCGGGCCCACCGTGCACTCGACGACCTCGACGTCGACCCCGGCGCCGACGCCGCGCTGCGCGACCTCGCGGATGCCGTCGCCTGGCGGTCCACGTGAGGGTCGTCGTCATCGGCGCCGGGCTCTCCGGCCTGGCCGCCGCCTGCCACCTCACCGCCGCGGGCCACGACGTCAGCGTGCTCGAGCGCGAGGCCATCGTCGGGGGCCGGGCCGGCGAGCTGCGCCTGGGCGACTTCCGCATCGACACCGGCCCGGTGGTCATGACCATGCCCGAGCTCCTGCACGCACCGATCAGGGCCGTCGGCGGCGACCCCGAGGCCCTGGTGCCGATGCGGCACCTCGACCCCGCCTACCGGGCGGTCTACCCCGATGGCAGCGAACTGCACATCCGCGCCGACATGGCCGACCTGCGTGAGGAGATCCGCACCAAGGTCGGTGACGCCGATGCCGCCGGGTTCGACCGGTTCCTCGTCTGGCTCGAACAGCTCTACGAGACCGAGTTCGCCACCTTCGTCGACCACAACTACTCCTCCCCGCTGGATCTGGTGCGTTCGCCCGCCACCGCGGCCCGGCTCCTGCGGCTCGGTGGGCTCGGGGCACTCGGCCCCGCCGTCGACCGGTTCTTCACCGACGACCGGCTGACCCGCATCTTCAGCTTCCAGGCCCTGTACGCCGGCATCGCCCCTGCCAAGGCGCGCGCCGTACTCGCCGTCATCACCTACATGGACACCGTGCGCGGCGTCTTCTACCCCGAGGGCGGGATGCACTCCGTGCCGCGCGCGATGGCGCAGGCCCTCACCGATGCCGGCGTGCCCGTGCACCTGGGCGTCGAGGTCAGCGAGATCCTCCGCCGCAGCGACGGCGCCGTCGTCGGGGTCTCCACCACCGACGGTGAGCGGCTCGCTGCCGATGCCGTGGTCTGCACCCTCGACCTGCCCGTCGCCTACGACCGCCTGCTGCCCGGGGTCGCCGCACCACGCGCGGTGCGCAGCGGCGACTTCTCGCCCTCGGCCGTCGTGTGGCACGTGGGTGCCGCCGGTGCCCCCGCCCCCCACCTGCGCCACCACAACATCCACTTCGGCTCCGACTGGGACGGCGCGTTCGAGGCGATCATCGACCGCGGCGAGCTGATGCCCGACCCGTCGCGGCTCGTCACCGTCCCCAGCGTCACCGACCCGACCGCAGCGCCACCCGGCTCGACCACCATGTACGTGCTGGAACCGGTGCCGCACACCGGTGCCGGCTTGGACTGGCGGCGCGAGTCCGGGCCGATGCGCGAGCGGCTGCACGCCTTCCTCGAGGCCGGCGGCTACCCCACCGACGTGCGCGAGGAGCTGCTCGTCACACCCGACGACTGGCGCGCGCAGGGCATGCACCTCGGCACTCCTTTCGCCCTGGCCCACACCTTTCTGCAGTCCGGCCCGTTCCGGCCGTCGAACGTCGACCGCCGGGTGCCGGGCCTGGTCTTCGCCGGGTCGGGCACCCAGCCGGGGGTCGGCATCCCGATGGTGCTCGTGAGCGGCAAGCTCGCGGCCGCGCGAGTTCAGGAGTATGCCGGGGCGGCCCGGCCGGTACCGCGTACGGTGGTCCGGTGAGCGAACCCACCCCGGTCACCTCGCGCGAGGTGCTGGCCTCGGGCTATGCCCACTGCGCGCAGGTCACCCGGAAGCACGGCACGACCTACTACTGGGGCGCCCGCCTGCTGCCCGCCGAGAGTCGCCGGCACGTCTACGCGGTCTACACGCTGGCCCGGCTCGCCGACGACATCGTCGACCTCGCGGGGCCCGACCCCGGCCCGGAGACCGCGCTCGCCCTCGACGCCTTCGAGCGCTCCTTCTGGGACGCACTGGCCGTCGGCACCTCACCCGACCCCGTCATGGCGGCCGTCGTGACGACGGTGCGCGAGTGCGGCATCGACGAGGAGTGCTTCTCCCGCTTCTTCGGCGCGATGCGCACCGACCTCACCCGGCGAACCTACGAGACGTGGGGCGACCTGCTGGGCTACATGGACGGCAGCGCCGCCGTCATCGGCGAGATGATGCTGCCGGTGCTGCGGCCCGGCACGGATGCCGTCGCGCCGGCTCGCGCTCTCGGCCTCGCCTTCCAGCTCACCAACTTCCTGCGCGACATCGGCGAGGACCTCGACCGTGGGCGCGTCTACGTGCCGCAGGAGGACCTGCGGCGCTTCGGCGCCGACCCGCACGCCCGGGTCGTCACCCCCGAGTGGCGCGCGTTGATGGCGTTCGAGATCGAGCGCAACCGGCGGCTGTACCGGGAGGCCGACGACGGTCTCCCTGCGCTGCCGTCGGCGTCGCGACGGTGCGTGGCGACGGCACGCGTCCTCTACGCGCGCATCCTCGAGCGCATCGAAGATGCCGACTACGACGTGTTCGCCTCTCGGGCAAGGGTTCCCACGGTAGCCAAGGCATCGCTCGCGGCGCGGATGGTGGTCACCCGAGAGCCGATGCGGCTGGTGCACGCCGACCGCGCCGCTCGCGCCCCGCACCAGGGCGCCTGGGTGTCGGACGACCCGGTCGTGCTGCTCGACGAGGCCGGCTCACCCGTGGGGCAGGCGCCGAAGTCGGTGGTTCACCACGACGACACCCCGCTGCACCTGGCCTTCTCCTGCTACGTCGTCGACCCGGCCGGGCGGCTGCTCGTCACCACCCGCGCCGCGAGCAAGCCGAGTTTCCCGGGGGTCGTGACCAACACGGTGTGCGGCCACCCGCTGCCGGGCGAGGACCTCGCCGAGGCGGTGCGGCGCCGGGCCGGCAGCGAGCTCGGAGTCGACGTGCGCGACCTGAGGCTCGTGCTGCCCGACTTCCGCTACCGCGCCGTCATGAACGGGCTCGTCGAGCACGAGCTCTGCCCGGTGTTCGTCGGGTTCGTCGACGACGACCGGCTGGCACCCGACCCGGAGGAGGTCGACGACGCCCAGTGGGTGCCCTGGGCCCAGTTCCGTGCCGAGGTGCTCGCCGGCGACCGGGCCGTCTCGCCGTGGTGCGCCGAGCAGGTGCCGCTGCTCGACGCCCTCGGGCCCGAGCCGCGGACCTGGCCCGCCGGGCCGCGCGACGACCTCCCCCCGGCGGCCGAGCTCGGGCCCGACGCCGAGGCGGCGTGAGGGCGGACCGTGGACGACCGTTACCAGTACCTCCTGCTCATGGCGGGGTGCCTGCTCATCACCCTGCCCCTGGAGTTCGTGCTCCGCGCACGGGTGTACCGGCGGCCCAGGCGGCTGCTGCTCTCCCTGCTGCCGGTGCTCGCGATCTTCATCGTGTGGGACGTCGTCGGCATCGTGCGCGGGCACTGGTGGTACAGCGAGCAGTACACGACGGGCATCTTCTTCCCCCTCGAGGTGCCGCTCGAGGAGGTCGTCTTCTTCGTCGTCATCCCGATCTGCGCCCTGCTGACCTACGAAGCGGTGGGCACGGTGCTCGGCTGGTTGCGCCAGTGGCGGGGTCGCGATGCCTGAGTACACCCTGCTGGCCGTCGTCTCGGTCGTCGCAACGGTTCTCGCGGAGGTCTTCTGGCTGCGGACCGGCATCTTCCGCAGGTCGCAGTACTGGGTCGCGATGGCGATCGTCTACTTCTTCCATGTGCTCGTCGACGGCTGGCTCACCAAGCTGTCGGCGCCGATCGTCCTCTACGACGAGGGGCAGATCACCGGTCTCCGCATCCCCTGGGACATCCCGGTGGAGGACTACCTCTTCGGGTTCAGCATGATCACCCTGACACTGATGCTGTGGGTGCGCCTCGGCGACCGCGGCGACCACACGAGCACCGAGGAGACACCGTGACCGACGCGCCACGCAGCGACGGGTGGGTGCTCTCCGACGCGTTCGACCGGGCGGCACCGACCTACGACGCGATGGTCGCCCTCTCGCCGGGCTACCACGACCAGCTGCGCACCGCGGCCGAGGCCCTGGTCGATCGGTTGACCGGGCCCGGAGGCGACGGGGGCACCGCGCTGCGGGTGCTCGACCTCGGCTGCGGATCGGGCGCCTCGACCCGCGCCCTGCTCGAGGCCTGGTCGGTTCGCGGCAGGTCGGCGGACGGCCTGTCGGTCACCGGCGTCGACGCCTCGGAGGGGATGGTCGGCGAGGCCCGGGCGAAGGACTGGCCCGCGACGGTGACGCTGGTCGTCTCCGACGCCGTGGCCTACCTGGAGTCCCTCCCCAGCGGCTCGGTCGACGGGGTGCTGGCGGCCTACCTGCTGCGCAACGTGCCCGACCGCGCCCGACTGGTCGCCGAGGTGGCTCGTGTCCTGCGACCGGGCGGCGCGCTGGTCATCCACGACTACTCCGTGGCCGGCAACACCCGCGCCCGGGCGCTCTGGGCCGCGGTGTGCCACGGCGTCATCATCCCGCTGGCCGTGGTGAAGCGTTCGGACGTGCCGCTGCACCGCTACCTCTACACGAGCGTGCGCGACTTCGACTCGGTCGGCCGCATCTGCGAGCGGCTGCTCTCCGCCGGGCTGGTCGACGTGCGGCACCGGTCCTACCCCGGCTGGCAGCACGGCCTGGTGCACACCGTCGCCGGGTCGGCACCGTCATGATCCCCGGGCGCAGTGCGCGCTGGACACCCGGGCTCGACCGGCGGGCCGTGTTCCACCCACCGCCGGCTCCGGCGACCCCGCCGGGTCCCGCGCGCGTCCCGGCATCCGGCCGGCACGTCGTCGTCGTCGGTGGTGGCATCGCGGGGCTGACCGCGGCGCTGGGGCTCGCCGAGCGCGGGGTGCGGGTGACCGTGCTCGAGCGGGAGGCGCGGCTCGGAGGCCGGGTGCGCTCGTGGCCGGTGGACCTGGGCGACGGCGAGCGCGGCGAGATGAGCCGGGGTTTCCACGCGTTCTTCCGGCAGTACTACAACCTGCGCGCCGTGCTGCGCCGCACCGACCCGACCCTGGAGCGGCTTCGGGCGCTGGATGACTACCCGCTCGTGCGCGACGGCGGCGGCCACGACTCGTTCGCGAAGATCCCGCGTACCCCGCCGTGGAACCTCGCCGCGTTCGTGGCCCGCAGCCCGAGCTTCGACCTCGCCGGGCTCGCCGCCGTCGACGTCGACGCGGCACTGGGGCTGCTCGACGTCGACTTCCCCGCGACCTTCACCGCGCTCGACGGGGTGAGCGCCGCCGACGTGCTCGACCGGCTGCGCTTCCCGGAGGCGGCGCGTCACCTGGCGCTCGAGGTCTTCGCGCGCAGCTTCTTCGCCGACCCGCGCGAGTTCTCCGGCGCCGAGCTGGTCGCGATGTTCCACATGTACTTCGTCGGCTCGGCCGAGGGCCTGCTCTTCGACGTGCCGCGCGACGACTACGACACGACGCTGTGGGGGCCGCTCGGCGCGCACCTGAACTCGCTCGGCGTCTCGGTGGTCACCGACCGTGAGGTGCGCTCGGTCTCCGAGGTCGGCGACGGCATCTCCGTGCTGCACGGGGTGCCCGGCGGCGACGACCAGGACTGGCTCGGGGCCGATGCCGTCGTGCTGGCGCTGGACCCGGTGGGGCTGCGTCGCGTGGTCGCGGCGTCCCCCGGCCTGGGGGGCGAGGACGACGCCGGGGCGGCGTGGCGGGACTCCGTGGCCGGCATCCGGTCGGCTCCGTCCTTCGCCGTCTGGCGACTGTGGCTGAGCGGGCGGGTGGCACCGGAGCGGCCGCCCTTCCTCGGCACGAGCGGCTACGGCCCGCTCGACAACATCTCGGTGCTCGAGCAGTTCGAGGAGCACGCGACCCGGTGGAGCGCGGCCCACGACGGGTCGGTGGTCGAGCTGCACGCCTACGCGCTGCCGGAGGGCACCGCCGAGGTCGACCTGCGCCAGCGGATGCTCTCGGAGCTGCACCGGGTCTACCCCGAGACGGAGGCGCTCGACGTCGTGCACGACGAGTGGCTCGTCGCGGCCGACTGCGTGCTCGTGGGGCTCGAGCCGTGGCGGTCACGACCCGGCGTGCGGACCCCGGACCCGCGGGTGCTGCTCGCCGGCGACGCGGTGCGCTGCGACCTGCCGGTGGCGCTGATGGAGCGCGCCGCGACGACCGGCTGGATGGCGGCCGACCGGCTGCTCACGGGCTGGGGCGAGCGCGGGCACGGGGTCTGGTCGGTGCCGATGGGGTCGCGGTTGGGGCCGGTGCCGCGGCTCGCGCGGCGCGGCATCCGGGCCTACCGGTCGGCGGCGGCGCGACGCAGCTCGTAGAGCCGGGCCGCGTAGACGAGGTCGTCCGCCCACAGCTGGGTGGCCGACGCGCGCATCCCGATCGTCACGAGCGGGGCCAGGCCGCGGGCGACCCGGAACCCGAACCGGTCGGACGTCGCGACGACGGCCTCGGTCATCACCGTGCGCGCGGGGTGGGTGCCCGGCGCGGTCAGCGGGGTCGCGTGGGTCTCGACGACGCTGCCGGTGCCCTCGCCGTCGACGATGGTCATGACGATGGTGTGCGAGTCGGGGCAGGTGAACTCGGCGCGTACCGGAACGGCGAAGTAGCGGCCCAGCCGGTAGGCCACGTCGAGCACGAGCAGGTCGTCGGTCGAGGCCTCGTCGTCGACGGTCAGGTCGCTGAAGGCGTAGGGGTGCAGCCAGGCGCCGTGCCACGGGTCGAGACGGTTCTGCACGATGTCGCGGGGCTCGCAGTCGGTCGGCAGGGAGATGACCGAGGCGAGCGACTCCTCGAGGTCGGGGCGGGTCGCGAGCACCGGCCGGTCGGTGGGCTCGACGCCGTCCTCGACCTCGCCGGCGCGCACCCAGAACAGGATGCCGTCGTCGTACGCCGCGAAGGTGCGCCAGCTGCGCTGGCCCTCGCCGCCGAGCGGCATGCCGTGCCAGCGGCACAGCACGGTGCCGTCGACGACGTCGCAGGCGTCGAGACGGGCCCCGAGGTGCGGGCACGCGCCGGGGCCGGCGAGCGCCGAGCCGTCCTTGTCGCGCCACAGCACGACCTCACGGCCGGCGACGGTGCGCAGCAGGGTGCGGCCGACCGGCACGTCGGCGGAGGCGGCAGCGACGAGCCAGCCGTGGGTCGGCCGGCGCAGCGCCGCGCGCAAGGACGCCTCGATGCGGGCGGGCTTGGCCTCGCGCCACGTGCCACGCAGGTGGTCGGGTGTCGTCTGGGGGAGGTAGCGGACGGGCACGCGGTGGCGCACCTCTTCACGCCAGGACCGGTCGGTGCGCAGCAGGCTCACGCAGCAACGCTAACCCCGCGCAGCGTCCGGGGCCAGATCCTTCGACGCAGGCCGACCCGATTCGTACCCACATCGACCAGGAGGTCGCTCGGGGTGCAGCCGGTCCGTACCGACACCCACCTGGTGGTCACTCGGGGTACGACACTGGTGCGCATGGACCTGACCTCGATGCTCTCCGGCAGCCTGCGCCAGTCCGCAACCGGTCCGGTCGACCCCGACGAGGTCTGGGAGCGCTACACCCAGCCGGTGTGGTGGCCCAGGTGGAGCCCGCACCTGCGCGAGGTCGACTACCCGCACGACGTGGTGGAGCCGGGCACGACCGGTCGGGTCACCGGCATCGGAGGACTGGTGGCGGTGTTCCGCATCGACGCCGTCGATCACGGAGCCCGCACCTGGTCGTGGAGCGTGCGCAGCGGGCCGCTGCGGCTGAGCTTCGACCACGGGGTCGAGGCGGCGGGGGTCGGCTCGGGCCACGTCGGTGGCAGCACCGCCTGGCTGCTCACCCACGCCCTGTGGCCGGTTGCCGCCGGGTACGCCCCGGTCGCCCGGCTGGCGCTCGGCCGGCTCGTCTCCCCCACCTGATCCGCCGGTCGAGAGCGGACGACACTCCGCCCGAGCCGAAGCCCACGCGGCGTGCTCTCTACTCTCGACCGGGAGTGGGCTCGACCGCCACGAGGATGCCGGCCCGCGGCGCCCGCTTCAGGCCCACCTTCGAGCCGATCGTGTCGGTGAGGTCGGAGAGCCGCGCCGGGATGCCGTACTTCGCCACGACCGCGCGGCGCACCGAGCCGATGCCGTCGGCGTCCCGGACCACCCGAGCCGAGCCGCGGAACATCGGGGTTCCCGGCGCGATGCGACCGCGCATGTCGCACGCCTGCAGCTCGACGGTGTCGGTGTGGGCCAGCCGCTTGGTCTTCCCGGTGTCGTCGACGGTGATCACCGCGAACACCCCGGACTCGTCGAGGGACGGCGCGAACCACACCGGGGTCGTGACGGGAGTCCCGGTGCGGCGGAACGTCGTCAGCGCGACGTACTTCGCCGTCGCCAGCGGGTGGTCGGCGGCGCGCCCGGGGGTGACACCGGCATTCGGCTGGTCCATGGCGACAGCGTAGGTGGGGGCCACTTTCCGCCCCCGGCCCGGGTGCTCACCCTGCCCGTTCCTGGTACCTCACGAGATCGGTTCGCCCTGAATGCGACAAGCGTGGGTCCGGAGCGCTAGGCTGGCCGCAGTTGTTGAGCTTTCCGTTGTGAAGTAGTGGCAGAACGTCCCGCCGGGACTGAGCACTTTCTGAGCAGAGGTATTCCAGGCATCACCAACGCGGAGCCCCCCGACAAGCGGGTGGCTCCTACTCAGAAAGTAGGCCTCCCATGGCTACTGGCACCGTGAAGTGGTTCAACGCCGACAAGGGCTTCGGCTTCATCGCCCCGGACGACGGCTCCGCCGACGTCTTCGCCCACTACTCGGCGATCAACTCGAACGGCTACCGTTCGCTCGACGAGAACGCCAAGGTCGAGTACGAGACCCAGCAGGGCGCGAAGGGCCCGCAGGCGGCGAACATCACCGTCATCGGCTGACCCAGCCTCCTTCTGCGCCGCAAGGCGCACCCCACGACCGCCGTCCGGCTCTGCCGGGCGGCGGTCGTGCGTTCGGTGCACCCTCTGGTGGTCGACGTGGGAACGCGATCCCGGTGTCGAAACCCGCCGGCGGCGTTAGCGTCGTGCCATGACCGTGCGGATCGACCTCAACGCCGACCTCGGCGAGTCGTTCGGCACCTGGGTGCTCGGCGACGACGAGGCGATGCTCGACGTGGTCACCAGCGCCAACGTCGCGTGCGGCTTCCACGCCGGTGACGCGACCACGCTGCGCCGCACCGTCGCCGCGGCCGCCGACCGCGGGGTGGTCGTCGGCGCCCAGGTCGGCTACCGCGACCTCGCGGGCTTCGGCCGCCGGCACATCGACATGGATGCCGCCGACCTCACCGCCGACGTGCTCTACCAGCTGGGCGCGCTCGAGGCGATGTGCCGAGTGGCCGGCACCCGGGTCGCCTACGTCAAGCCACACGGCGCCCTGTACAACACCGCCGCCGTCGACGAGGTGCAGGCCAGGGCGGTCGTGGATGCCGTGGCCGCCTACGACGCCTCGCTTCCCCTTCTCGGACAGCCGGGTTCGGTGCTGCTGCGGGTCGCATCATCGCTCGGGCTGCCGGTCGTGGCCGAGGCGTTCGCCGACCGCGGGTACGCCGCGGACGGCCGGCTGGTGCCCCGCTCGCACCCCGGAGCGCTACTGCACGATCCCACCGAGGTCGCCGAACGGGTGCTCCGGATCGCCACGCAGGGATCGGTGCTGGCCGTCGACGGCACCCTCGTCCCGGTGCCTGCTCGGTCGATCTGCACGCACGGTGACACCCCCGGGGCGGTCGGTCTGGCCCGTGCCGTCCGGGCCCGGCTCGAGGCCGCCGGCGTGACCATCGCCTCGTTCGTCGACCCGCTGCCGTGACCGGACCACGGCCGACGGGTGTCGTCGTCCACGTGCTGCCGGTCGGCGGTGAGGGGCTGCTGCTGGAGGTGCCCGACCTCGACTCGGTGCTCGCGCTCGAGAGCGCGCTGCGCGAGGCCCTCGCCACCGGGTCCGGCCCGTGGCGGCAGGTCACCGACATCGTTCCGGCGGCACGAACCGTGCTGCTGCTCACCGGCGACGGCACCGACCTCGCTGCTTTGCGCGCCGCCGTGCTCGGGATCGGCGGCTCGGTGCGAGTCGAGCACGGTTCCGTGGGCCGACCCGTGCTCGGAACCGCGCGCACCTCGCACGAGGTCGAGATCCCGGTGCGCTACGACGGCCGCGACCTCGACGAGGTCGCGGCCCTCACCGGGCTGAGCCGGGCCGAGGTGGTCGCGGCCCACACCGGCACGCCGTGGCGGGTCGCCTTCGGCGGGTTCGCCCCGGGCTTCGCCTACCTCGTCGGCGGTGACGCCCGGCTCCGGGTGCCACGACGCGACCGACCTCGGCCCTTCGTCCCCGCCGGGGCCGTCGGGCTGGCCGGCGAGTTCACCGGGATCTACCCCCGGGCCTCCCCCGGTGGGTGGCAGCTCGTCGGCACCACGGACGCCACCCTGTGGGACGTCTCCCGCGAGCCACCCGCGCTGCTCGGCCCGGGCACCACGGTGCGCTTCGTCGCCGTCGAGGCACCCCGGTGACCGCCCTCGTGGTCCTGGCCACCGGGCCGCTGGTGCTCGTCGAGGACTCCGGTCGCCCCGGGCTCGCCGCGGTCGGGGTGGGCCGCTCCGGTGCGGCGGACCGCACGGCCCACCGGCTCGGTGCCCGCCTCGTCGGCCACCCCGAGGACCGCGCGGCGCTCGAGATCCTTCTCGGTGGGCTCACCGTCCGGGCAGTGGGCCGGATCATCATGGCCGTCACCGGAGCGCCCGCCCCCGCGACCCTCGACGGCCGGCCGGTCGCCCACGCGACGCTCGTCGAGGTGCCCGACGGAGGGGTTCTCACCCTCGCGATGCCGGCCAGCGGACTGCGCACCTACCTCACCGTCCGCGGCGGGATCGACGTGCCTCCGGTTCTCGGGTCACGCTCCACCGACACGCTCTCGGGGCTGGGGCCCCCCGCCGTCATGGCCGGCGACGTGCTGCCGGTGGGCGCACCGGGGGCCCGGTTCCCCACCGTCGACCACGCCCCCCAGCACGCCACCACCCGTCAGGACGGGCCGGTGGTGCTCGAGGTGCTGCCCGGCCCACGGCCGGACTGGGTGGGGGGCGGGGACACGGGGCTGGGCGGCCTGCTCGGCGTGGACCGAGCAGTGGCCGGTGAGACCGACCGGGTCGGGCTGCGGCTCGGTGGTCCTCCCGTCCGGCGAGCAGCCGCCCGGCAGGGCGCCGAGCTGCCCACCGAGGGCATGGTGCGCGGGGCCGTGCAGGTGCCCCCGGGCGGCGAGCCGGTCGTCTTCCTCGCCGACCACCCCGTGACCGGCGGGTATCCCGTGGTGGGCGTGCTCACGGCATCCTCCTGCGACCGCGCCGCCCAGCTGCGCCCGGGTGAACCGGTCCGGCTCGTCGCGGCTCGGGGCTGAGGCGGCTGAGCGCACCCTGAGGGTCGGCACCCGAGCCGCCATGACAACCAGCGCTAACTTACGCTACCGTAACTTACGGTAGCGAAACCTACGGGAACGTAGGTCCCACGACGACGAAGGTTGCACCCATGGCCGCTGTCCCGACCGAGGCCCTGCCGGCCGGCCCCGACGCGCCGCGCCGGGCCCGCCCGGCCGTCATCCAGGGCGGCATGGGCGTGGCCGTCTCCGGGTGGCGCCTCGCCCGCGAGGTGTCGCGCGCCGGCCACCTCGGCGTCGTCTCGGGCACCGCCATGGATGCCGTGATCGCCCGCCGCCTGCAGGACGGCGACCCGGGCGGCCACTACCGCCGGGCGCTCGCGCACTTCCCCCGCTGGGCCATGGCCCAGCGGGTGCTCGACACCTACTTCGTCGAGGGCGGCCGCCACCCCGACACCCCTTACCGGCCACTGCCCAAGCTGATGATGCACACGGCCCAGGCCGGCCAGGAGCTCGCGGTCGTCGGGAACTTCGCCGAGGTGTGGCTCGCCAAGGAGGGCCACGACGGCGTCGTCGGCATCAACTGCCTCGAGAAGATCCAGCTCGCCACGCCGACCGCGATCCTCGGGGCGATGCTGGCCGAGGTCGACTACGTGCTCATGGGCGCCGGCATCCCGCGCGAGGTGCCCCAGCTGCTGCGCTCGCTGGCGGCCGGGGAGGTGGGCCGGATCCCGGTCGACGTCGCGGGCAGCACCCTGCCGCGTTTCGTGCAGGTCGACCCGAGTGACCTGCTGGGCGCCGACCTGCCCGGGCTCACCCGGCCCGACTTCCTCGCCATCGTCTCGCTCGACCAGCTGGCCTCCTACCTCAACCGCGACGCCGAGATCCGCCCCGACGGCTTCGTCGTCGAGCGCCCGCCGGCCGGAGGACACTCCGCGCCGCCGCGAGGCCGGATGCAGCTGGACGAGAACGGCGAGCCGGTCTACGGCGCCCGCGACGAGGCCGACCTCGAGAAGATGGCGGCCATCGGCCTGCCCTTCTGGATGGCCGGCGCCTACGGCACCCCCGACCAGGTGGCTGCGGCGGTACGGGCCGGCGCCGTCGGCGTGCAGGTCGGCACGCTCTTCGCCCTGTGCCAGGACTCCGGGCTCACCGACACCTCGCGCGGCGAGGCGCTCGACCGGCTGCGGGCCGGCGACCTGACCGTGCGCAACGACCCCCGGGCCAGCCCGACGGGCTTCCCGTTCAAGGTCGTCACGGTGGAGGGCACGGTCAGCCAGCCCGACGTCTACGAGGACCGCACCCGGCTGTGCGACCTGTCCTACCTGCGCCAGCCGTACGAGCGCGAGAACGGCACGGTGGGCTACCGCTGCGCCGGCGAGCCGGTCCACATGTACGTCAAGAAGGGCGGCGCGGCGCAGGACACGGAGGGCCGCAAGTGCCTGTGCAACGGCCTGACGGCCACCGTCGGCATGGGCCAGCATCGCAAGGACGGCTACGACGAGCCCGCGCTGGTCACCCTCGGTGAGGACCTTGCCGGCGCCCGCGAGCTGATCCGCCGGCACCCGCAGGGCTGGTCGGCCGCCGACGCCGTCGCCTACCTCCTCGAGCAGCTGCCGGTCCCGGCGCCCTGACCGAGCTGGGGGTGCGCGGGGTCAGGGCGCGAGGGTGACCACGACCTTGCCCCGGGCGTGACCGCCGGCCACGTGGTCGACGGCCGCCGCGGCCTGGTCCAGCTCGAAGGTGCGCTCGAGCGCGGGGCGCACCGCGCCGCGCTCGATGACCTCGGTGAGGGCGGCCAGGTCGGCGCCGTCCTCGGAGGCGACCAGCATGACGAGCCGCTGCCGCACGAAGGGTGACAGCAGCGCCGCGCCCATCGACCGCTGCAGGCCGCCGAGCCACCGGCCCTCGTTCTCGCTGCCCACGACGACCAGGCAGCCGCGGTCGGTCAGCAGGCGGCGCAGCGTGCGAACCGGTCGGTGACCAGCGATGTCGAGCACGGCGTCGAAGCGTTCGCCGAGGCTGTCGAGGGGGGTGCTCGTGTGGTCGACGACCCGCTCGGCGCCGAGTGAGCGCACCAGGTCGGCCTTTGCCGGGCCGCACACCCCCGTCACCCGGGCGCCGAGGTCGACCGCGAGCTGGACGGCGAACGAACCCACTCCACCGGACGCCCCGATGACGAGCACGCGGTCGCCGTCCTTCACCCCGGCCGAGCGCAGGGCCTGGAACGCCGTGAGTGCCGACACGGGCACGGCGGCCGCCTCCTCCACCGAGAGGTTCCCGGGACGACGCGCGAGCCGGGTGGTGGGCACGACGGCGAGCTCGGCGAACGAGCCACGGGCGGTTCCGTACACGGCATCCCCCACCGCGTAGCCGGTGACGCCCGCGCCGACCGACTCGACGGTGCCGGCAGCGTCGCGACCCGGGGTCCGGTCGCGCGGTGCCCGCAGGCCCAGGGCGAGCCGGGCCGCGAGCGGCCGTCCGGTCATGGCGTGCCACGTGCCGCGGTCGACGCCGGCGGCCCTGACGCGGACGAGCACCTCACCGGCACCGGCCACGGGGTCGGGCACCTCCGCGAGCCGCAGCTGCTCGGTGCTGCCGTAGTGGTCCTGGACGATCGCCCTCATCGTGCTCCCTTACGTCGTAAGTCTGACTGGATGCGGACACGGTAGCCTTACGTTGTAAGATCTGGCAAGCCCGTCCCCGCCACCAGGAGCCCCGATGCCGTCCGCCCGCCCCGCGCTGAGCCGCCGGCGCGTCGTCGCCGAGGCGATGGCGCTGGCCGACGAGCAGGGCCTGGCGGCTCTGTCGATGAGGGCCCTGGCCGGTCGCCTCGGGGTCGAGGCGATGTCGCTCTACCACCACGTGGCCGGCAAGGAGGGGCTGCTCGACGCCATGGTCGACGCGGTGTTCGGCGAGATGCACCTGCCCGTGGTGGGGGGCGACTGGCGCACCGAGCTCCGCGCCCGGTCGCTGTCCGGGCGCGCGGTGCTCCTGCAGCACCGGTGGGCCGTCGGCCTGATGGACTCGCGACGCAGCCCGGGCCCCGAGACGCTCCGCCACCATGACGCGATGCTGGGCTGCGCCCTGTCACAGGGGTTCTCGCTCATCAACGCAGGCACAGCCTTCGCACTGCTCGATGCCCACCTGTACGGGTTCATGGTGCAGGAGGTGAGCCTGCCCTTCGATGGCGAGGCCGATCTCGCCGCCCTGGGCGCCGAGATCCTCGGGCCCGACGTGCGGGCCTCGTACCCCCACTTCACGGCCTTCGCGGAAGGTCGTGCGCTGCAGCCCGGCTACCTCTTCGGCAACGAGTTCGAGGTGACCCTCGACCTGGTGCTGGGGACCTTGGAGACGCTGCGGGCCTCCGAGCCGGCCCCGGCCGCGCCGGTGACGGTCGCCCCCCTGGAGGTGAGCGTTCCCGTGGTGGGCGTCGACGGGTGCCCCGGCGGCTGGGTCGGTGCCGTGCTCGTGCCCGGCGCCCCACGGCCGCGGGTCGTCGTCGCCCCCACGATCGAGCTGCTCGTCGAGACCGTGCGTGCCGACCTCGACGTCCTCGTCGTGGGCATCGACATCCCGATCGGGTTGCCCGACAGCACGGTCCGGCAGGCGGATGTCCTGGCCCGTCGTGCGCTGCCCGGGCGGGCCGGCTCGGTCTTCACCACGCTCACCAGGCGTGCCTACCTCGCGAGCGACCGCACCGCGGCGGATGCCGTGAACCGCGGCCTGAGCGGGCAAGGGGTCGGCGCCCAGGCGTTCGCGCTGCGCGCCAAGATCCTCGAGGTCGACGCCTGGCTGCGGACCCGGCCGACCGTCGAGGTGGTCGAGGTGCACCCCGAGGTCTCCTTCGCCACCATGGCCGGCACCGTGCTGCCGGGAAAACGCACCGAGGCCGGACGGCAGGCCCGGCTCGACGCACTGGCCGCGGCCGGGGTGGCCCGGCCGTCGGTGCTCAAGGGGACCGGGTACGCGGCCGACGACGTGCTCGACGCCTGTGCGGTGGCCTGGTCGGCGCATCGTCGAGCCACGGGTCACGCGCGGCTGCTGCCGGACCCGCCCGAGGTGTTCTCGGACGGCATCCGCGCGGCGATCGTGGTCTGAGCACGTCGTGCTCGACCTGCCGGACACGCGGGCACTCGGATGGCCGCACGGCATCCCCGAGTGGCAGGGTGACCGCATGACCGCACGGGTGTCCCACACGACCATCGACTGTCGCGACGCCTACGCGCTCTCCGAGTGGTGGAAGGGGGTGCTCGACTACATCGACGTCGAGGGCGACCCCAACCTCCCCGGCCACGAGGAGTGCATGATCCTCAGTCGCGACGGCTCGCACCAGCTGCTCTTCATCGAGGTGCCCGAGACCAAGTCCGGCAAGAACCGCATCCACCTCGACCTCGAACCGGTCGAGGGCAGCCGTGACGACGAGCTGGCCCGGCTGCTCGCGCACGGGGCCGTCGAGGTCGCCGACCACCGCGGCCAGTACGGGCCGGGCACCGGCTGGGTCATCCTGGCCGACCCCGAGGGCAACGAGTTCTGCATCCTGCGCAACCTCGCCGAGCGTGAGGGTGCGCCGGGGTCGGAGGCGGCCACGCCCGGCTCCTGACCGTCCCCACCCTGGCGTGGAGCCGGAGTCGGGTGCTCAGGTCAAGAGGTCAGTCGGCGACGAGGATGACGTGGAGGCTTCGGGGGCCGTGCACGCCCTCGACGCGACTCAGCTCGATGTCGCTGGTGGCCGAGGGCCCGCTGATCCAGGTCTGCGGGCGGCGCGGGTCCAGCCGCGCGAGGGCGTCGGGGACGTCGGGCACCACCTGCGCCTCGCGCACGATGCAGACGTGCAGGTCGGGCAGCAGGGTGATGACGCGTCGGCCCTGGCCCGGGCCGTGGTCGAGCACGACGGTGCCGGTCTCGGCGATGCCGACGGCGGCACGGGTGACGACCGCGTCGACGGCGTCGAGCTCCGCGGAGGTCAGACCGTCGTCGACGACGGCGCCCGGTAGGTCGAGCTCGAGGCCCGGGGGGACGGCCACCGTCGATGCACCCCGAAGTGCCGAGCGCACGGTGGCGGCGAGTTCGTCTGCCCCGCAGCGGGTCACGGTGGCGCGGTAGTCGGCGACCCGCCCGGCGAAGAGGTCGAGCATCGCTGGGCGGTCAACCGCCGACGGCTCGCCGGATGCCGTGCCGTCGCGCGCGTTCGAGCGTCCCCCGGCGCTGTCGTCACCGTGTTCGCGGTTCGGCGCGAGGGCGGCACGTACGGCCGCGAGCACCTCGTCCCGGGCGCTCATCGCCGACCCTCGTCGCGGCCGACCCGACGCCACCAGGACCGGAACGACTCCCGCGGCGGCAGGGGCAGGTCGCGCGCCTGGGTCCAGCGTGACCCGGGCCAGGGCAGAGCGGACAGCGCGCGGCGACCACCCGGCATCCCCCGGCCGCGGCCGAGCCGGCCCGCGAGTCCGGCGACCCGTTCGCCGAGACCCATTCGGCCGGCATCCGCCATGCCCCAGGACGCGGCGCGCATGGCCAGCGCCTCGGCCTTGGGCACGGGGTCGTCGCGGTGGGCGTCGACGACCTTGGTGCGCAGGTGCACGAGGATGCCGGGGATGTCGATGGCGACCGGGCAGACGTCGGCGCACGCACCGCACAGGGTGGAGGCGTAGGGCAGGGAGTCGACCTGGGGGTCGGTGCCGACGCCCTTGAGCAGCGGGTTGAGGATGGCGCCGATCGGGCCGGGGTAGACCGAGCCATAGGCGTGCCCGCCGACCCGCTCGTAGACCGGGCAGGAGTTCAGGCACGCCGAGCAGCGGATGCAGCGCAGCGCCTGCCGCCCGACCTCGTCGGCCAGCGCCCGGGAGCGGCCGTTGTCGAGCAGCACGACGTGCACCTCCTGCGGCCCGTCGCCGGGGGTGACCCCCGACCAGGTGGAGGTGTAGGGGTTCATCCGCTCCCCCGTCGAGCTGCGCGGCAGCAGTCGCAGGAAGGCGTCGAGGTCGGCCCACGTCGGAACCAGCTTCTCGATGCCCACCACCGTGACGAGCACCTCGGGCAGGGTCAGGCACATCCGGCCGTTGCCCTCCGACTCGACGACGACCAGCGTTCCCGACTCGGCCACGGCGAAGTTGGCGCCCGACACAGCCATCCGAGTGCTCAGGAACTTCTCGCGCAGGTGCAAGCGCGCCGCGCCGGCGAGGGCCGCCGGGTCGTCGCTCAGGCCCTCGGGTGCAGGGCGGCCGACGCCGGACATCTTGTCGCGGAAGATGTCGCGGATCTCGGAGCGGTTGCGGTGGATCGCCGGCACCAGGATGTGGCTGGGCAGGTCGTCGCCGAGCTGCACGATCAGCTCAGCCAGGTCGGTCTCCCACGCCGAGATTCCGCGGGCTGCCAGGGCTTCGTTGAGCTCGATCTCCTGGGTCGCCATCGACTTGACCTTGACGACCTCGCGGATGCCGTGCGCCCTCGCCACGTCCGCGACCACCGCGCACGCGTCGGTGGCGTCGCGGGCCCAGTGCACGGTGGCGCCCTGGGCGGTCAGCGCGGCCTCGAGGGTGAGCAGGTGCTCCTCGAGGTGCGCGAGGGTCTCGTCCTTGACCGCGGCCGCGCGCCGGCGCAGCGACTCCCAGTCGTCCACCTCGGCCACCACGGCCGCGCGCTTGGCGCGGATCGTGCCGGTGGCATGGGCCAGGTTGCGCCGCAGCTGGGTGTCGGCAAGAGCCGCACGGGCGGCGACCGGGAACGGCGGCATCCCCAGGAAGGTGGCGTGCTCCGTGGTCATGACCGGGTCACCTCGACCGGGTCGTCCGCCGTGGCGGCGAGCACCTCGGCCAGGTGCATGGTGCGGATCCCGGCCCGCTGCCGCGACAGCAGCCCGCCCACGTGCATCAGGCACGAGGAGTCGCCGGCCACGAGCACCTCCGCCCCGGTGGAGCGCACGTGCGACGCCTTGTCCGACCCCATCGCCACCGACGTCTCGGAGTTCTTCACCGAGAACGTCCCCCCGAACCCGCAGCACTCCTCGGCCCGCGGCAGCGGCACCAGGTCGATCCCCCGCACCGCCGCCAGCAGCCGGGTGGGTCTGTCCCCTACCCGCAGCATCCGCAGCGAGTGGCACGTCGGGTGGTAGGTCACCCGGTGCGGGAACGACGCTCCCACGTCGACCACCTCGAGCACGTCGACGAGGAACTCGCTCAGCTCCAGCGTCCGCGGGGAGGTGTGCGCCACGGCATCCGCCAGGGCCGCATCGCCCGACCGGGCCGCGACGAGCCCGTGCTGGTGACGGACCGACCCGGCGCACGACCCCGACGGCACCACCACGTGGTCGTACCCCTCGAAGGCCGACACGAACGCACGCACCAGTGGCACCGCCTCGTCGAGGTACCCGGTGTTGACCATCGGCTGTCCACAACAGGTCTGGGCCTCGGGCACGTCCACCGAGACGCCCAGCCGCCGCAACAGGCGCACCGTCGCACGCACGGCATCCGGGAACATCGCGTCACCGAGACACGTCGACATCACTGCCACTCGCACGTCGCTCACGCCCCTCTCGGCCGGCTGCTGCCGGTCAGGGAACCGTAGCCCGACGCGGACGCGACCGGGAGGTGGGAGCCTGAGGTCATGAACGACGTCGCGCACCTGGTCGCCGTGCTCGGTCGTGGGGTGGTCGGCCCGGACGAGCCGGTGGTGACCGCGGACGACCTCGGCCTGACCCGCGGCGACGGGTGCTTCGACTCGGCCCGGGTCGTCACGGATGGTGGCGGCCAGGCCACCGTGGTCGACCTCGACGACCACCTCGACCGCCTTGCCGGTTCCGCCCTGGCCATGTCGATCAGCGGCCCGTCGAGGGCCGAGTGGCGAGGGCTCGTCGGGCAGGCGCTGGCCGCCTGGGCGACCCCCGGCGAGGCCGTGCTGAAGCTGCTGCTGACCCGGGGCCGGGAGTGGCGGACGGACGCGGGACCCACGGCCCTGGTCACGATCACCCACCGCGGGCCCGCCACCGCACCGAGCCAGGGTCCGCGGACCATCACGGCGGTCACCCTCAGCCGGGGCCACCCGAGTGATGCCTTCGCCGATGCACCGTGGCTCCTCGGCGGGGTGAAGAGCCTGTCCTACGTGGTCAACACGGCTGCGACCCGGGAGGCCCGGCGTCGCGGGGCCGACGACGTCGTCTTCACCTCGACCGACGGGTACGCGCTCGACGGCCCGACCTCCGGGCTGCTCGTCGCGCGAGACGGTGACTTCGTCAGCACCCCCACGGGCGGCACCGGCATCCTGGAGTCGCTCACCGTGGCCGCGGTCATGCAGGCGGCGCGTGCCGACGGGTACCAGACCCGTTACGAGCTCGTGCCCACCGCGGACCTGTTCACGGCGGATGGCGTGTGGCTCGTGTCGTCCGGGCGCGGCCCCGCGCTCGTCACCACGCTCGACGGCCGGAACCTTCCCAGCGACCCGGACCTCGCCACCAGGGTCACGCGGTACGCCGGCTTCTGAAGGTTCAACGGCCGAGAGTGCGTCGCGCCCCCCCGTTACCGGGAGCACGGTCCCCCGACGGATACTGACACTCCGCCCCTGCCACCGAGGAGAACCCATGCGCTGGACCCCCGATCAGATCGGCGACCTGTCCGGCACCACGGCCCTGGTCACCGGCGCCAACTCCGGCATCGGTCTCGTCGAGGCGCGCGAGCTCGCTCGGCACGGCGCCGACGTCGTGCTCGCGGTGCGCAACACGGACGCCGGCGAGGCGGCCTCCGCGCGGATACGCGCCACCGGCGTCTCCGGCAGCGTGCGGGTGGAACGCCTCGACCTCGCCGCACAGGAGTCCGTGCACGCATTCGCGCAGCGGTTCGAGGGACCGCTCGACCTCCTCGTCAACAACGCCGGGGTCATGGCCCCGCCGCGACGGCGCGAGACGGTCGACGGCTTCGAGCTGCAGTTCGGCACGAACCACCTCGGGCACTTCGCGCTCACCGGCCTGCTCATGCCGCACCTGCTGGCGGCGCCCGCACCGCGGGTCACGACGGTCTCCTCGATCGCGCACCACGCCGGCGACGGCGCGGTGCTGGAGGGCAACCCCGCTCAGGGGTACAACCCCAACGTCACCTACGGACGCACCAAGCTGGCCAACCTGCTCTTCGCGCTCGAGCTGCAGCGGCGGGCGACGGCAGCCGGCTCTCGCCTGACGTCCACGGCCGCGCACCCCGGTGTCTCCGCCACGAACCTCGTCGCCAGCCGCGACGGCCTCGGGTCGATCCCGGTGGTCGGCACGATCGGCCAGTGGGGCGTCAAGCTGCTCTTCCCCGGCCCGGAGAAGGGGGCCGAGGCCGTCCTCTACGCGGCGACCGAGGCAGCCCCCGGGTCCTACTCGGGGCCGACGGGCCTGCGCGAGACCCGCGGTCCGGTGGGCGAGGCGAGGCTGAGCGCACTCGCCCGGGACGAGACCCTGGCCGCCCTGCTCTGGGAGCGCAGCGAGGAGCTCACCGGAGTCACCATCTCGCTCTGACCCCGGGCCCGTCACGCGAACGTGGGTGAAATCCTTCGGCCGGGCGACGGTCTTCACCCACGTTCTCCCGCCGGGCAACGGAATGCTCTCAGGACGGGTCTCTGACAACGATGAACAACGTCCCGCGAGCGAAGGACTTTGGGGCTAGGCTGCGTGCGATCGGTCGAGCCCGTGCGACCGCGACCTGGATCCGAGGCCTGCCATGCGCGTCCAACCCCGCCCGCTCATCACCCTCGGCCTCGCGGTCGTCTACATGGCGATCGTCGGCATCACCTGGGCGGTCGTCGGGCTGAACTACGACGAGGTCGGCGACTCGACGTCGACCGTCGTCAAGGGCATCGTCATCCCCATCGCGCTCGGCGCAGTCTTCCTGGCCATCGCCACGAGCTACCTCGGCTGGTGGCGCCCGGCTGTCCACGAGACGATGCGCGCACCCAAGTGGCTGTGGGCGGTCCCCGTGCTGATGGCGATCCCGGGCCTCGGCAGCCTGCTCGGGGGTGCGCCCACGGCTGACCGCAGCCTGGGCTACCTGGCGGCCCTCGCCGTGGGCACGCTGTTCGTCGGTTTCAGCGAGGAGATGCTGACCCGCGGCACCGGTCTGGTCGGCCTGCGCGGCGGCTTCAAGGAGCCCGTCGCCTGGGCGCTGAGCTGCCTGCTCTTCGGCCTCATCCACGCCCTCAACGCCTTCTTCGGGCAGAGCATCGGCTCGACGATCCAGCAGATCGTCTTCGCCTTCCTGGCCGGCTCGGTCTTCTACATCACCCGCCGGGTGTCGGGCACGCTCATCCTCTGCATGGTGCTGCACGCCTGGATCGACTTCACCACGTTGGGATTCTCGGACGCCGCGGTCGACGCGAAGTCCCCCTTCACCATTGTCGGCTTCCTCCAGTGGGGCGCCTTCGCGCTGGCCCTGGTCGGCGTGTTCATCGTGCTGCGCCGCGGCTCCTCGGACGAGACCCAGACCGCTGGCGCGCACGCCGCGGCCTGACCCCACATACCGATCCGGCGGTCGATGTCGAGACCACGGGGACCGCTCCGTCCCTAGGGTGTCAGCATCGAGAACGGGCCATGAGCCCGTCGACCGGAAGGGGCCACCCGTGGCCAGGTACCTGCTCATCGTCACCTTCGAGCCCGGCGTCGTCGACTCCCCCATGGAGGAGTGGCAGCCGGACGAGATCACCGCGCACCTCGACTACTACCGCGCACTCAACACCGCGCTGGAGGAGAGCGGCGAGCTCGTCGACGTCACGATTCTCACCCCGCCGGATGCCGCGCGCATCGTCCGCGCCGATACCTCCGGGGGGCGGGTGGTCACCGACGGCCCGTTCCAGGAGTTCAAGGAGTGGGCTGCCGGCTTCCAGGTGATCGACGTCGACACCGAGGAACGAGCGCTGGAGATCGCGGCCCTGGTCTCCGCCGTCCCCGGGCCCGGCGGGGTGCCCCTCCAGCAGCCGATCCACGTGCGTCGGGTCATGGACGACGGGCCGTCCGACCCGGTGGAGATGGACGCCTGGCTGGAGGGTGCAGGGGGCGGGCGCTGAGCGCCGACCGAACGACCGACGGCCTGCTGCGCGACCTCGCGACGCAGGTCGTCGGCATCCTCACCCGCCGGTCCGGTGACTTCGCGGCGGCCGAGGACGCCGTGCAGGAGGCCCTCGTCGCCGCCCACACGACCTGGCCGCGCGACGGCATCCCCGACAACCCGCGGGCATGGCTGGTCACCGCTGCCGCCCGGCGGCTCGTGGACGAGCAGCGGAGCGCGGCGGCCCGCCGGCCCCGCGAGATCGGGTGGGCGGCAGGGGAACCCACCGGCGCGCCAGTCGTGCACGACGACGACTCGCTCGCCGTGCTGCTGCTGTGCTGCCACCCGGTGCTGTCGTCCGCCTCAGCGGTCGCGCTCACCCCTCGCGCGGTGGGCGGTCTGACGACGGCCGAGGTCGCGAGGGCCCACCTCGTCCCGGAGACGACCATGGCCCAGCGGATCTCGCGCGCCAAGCGCACCCTGCGGGACACCGCCGAGCCGTTCGCCCTGCCTCCCGAGGACCGCCTCGGGACCCGCGTGCAGCGCGCCCTCGCCGTCATCTACCTCCTCTTCAACGAGGGGTATGCCGCCAGCACCGGTGCCGCCCTGACCCGCGCCGACCGCTCCGCCGAGGCGATCCGGCTGGGGCGGCTCGCGCACCGGCTGCTCCCCGGTGAGCGCGAGGCGACGGCGCTGCTCGCACTGATGCTGCTGCTGGAGGCCCGACGCCCGGCCCGGGTCACGCCATCCGGCGACCTCGTGCCACTCGCCGAGCAGGACCGCCGCCTCTGGGACCGTCGGCTGGTCACCGAGGGCACCACGCTGCTCGACTCGACGCTCGGTGGCGAGGGCGGTCCCGGCCCCTACCAGGTGCAGGCCGCGATCGCGGCGGTGCACGACCGCGCCCCGACTGCTGCCGACACCGACTGGCCGCAGGTGCTCGCGCTCTACGGCCTGCTGGAGCAGGTGGCGCCGAGCCCGTTCGTGACGCTTGCGCGCGCGGTGGCCATGGCCGAGGCCGAGGGCCCGGAGGCCGCCGGGCCGCTGCTCGACCGGCTGGCGGGGGTGCTCGGCGACCACCAGCGGCGGCAGGCGGTGAGGGGCCACGTCGCGCAGCTGCGGGGAGACCGGGCCGCCGCCCGGCGGCACTACCTCGCGGCGGCCGCGCGGGCGACCAACCTGGCCGAGCGGCGCCACCTGACCAGGCTCGCCGCCGGGCTGGCCGAGCCGACGGGCTGACGCCGGGCGAGGCCGCCGGGGGTGGCTGAGCTCCCCCGCCATCAGTGTGACGTCGGGGAAGTTCAAGGGTGGCGGGGCAACTTCCCCGACATCCCTGAACTTCCGAGCCACCACAGTGATGTCGGGGTAGCGCAGGATTCCCCGTCGGGAGGCTCGATCGTCACAGGTTTCGACCGCCGCGCCGCAGGTCTGGGAGGCTGGGGGCATGACCTTGCGGCGAGCCAACATCGCGCGGATCAGCGGCGGTCTCTTCGACGTCCTGGTCGTGGGAGCCGGCATCAACGGAGCGGTCTCGGCGGCGGCCCTCGCCGGCCGTGGTGCGTCCGTGGCGCTCATCGATCGTGGGGACTTCGGCGGGTTCACCAGCCAGGAGTCGAGCAACCTGGTCTGGGGTGGGTTCAAGTACCTCGAGAACTACGAGCTGCCGCTGGTGTTCGGCCTGTGCCGGTCCCGAAACCGGCTGATGAAGGCCTACCCCGACAACATCAAGGAGATCTCCTTCCTGGCCACGCTCGACCGCACCGCGCCCTACCGGCCGTGGTTCGCGGCCCTCGGTGCGACCGCCTACTGGGGGATCGGGCTGTTCGGCACCAAGCCGCCGCGGGTGTTCGACGCCGAGCACCTGGAAGAGGTCGAGCCGGTCATCGACACCAGCACCGCGCGTGGTGCGGTGCAGTACCAGGACTGCTACCTCGTCGACAACGACTCCCGGTTCGTCTTCTCCTTCGTGCGCTCGGCGATCGAGGCCGGAGCCGCCGTGGCGAACTACGTCGAGCTGGTCTCGGCCGAGCGGGTCGGCGACCGGTGGGTCTGCCGGCTGCGCGACACCGACTCCGGCGAGGAGGTCACGACGTCCGCCCGGGTGGTCGTCAACGCCGTCGGCCCGTTCGTCGACGAGCTCAACACGTCGTGGGGACTGCGGACCGCCCACCGGATCGTCTACTCCAAGGGCATCCACCTGATCGTGCCGCGGCTCACCACGACCCGGCACGACCGCGTGCTCGCGTTCTTCGACGACACCCAGCGGCTGTTCTACGTCCTGCCCATGGGCAACCGGTCCGTGATCGGCACGACCGACACGCGCGTCGAGCATGCCCACACCCACGTGGACGACGAGGACCGCCGGTTCCTGCTCGACCAGATCAACAAGCGACTCGACCTCCCTGCCCCGTTGACCCCCGACGACGTCATCGCTGAGCGGTGCGGCGTGCGACCACTGGTGGTCGACGCCGGCGGCTCGGACCAGACCGAGGTCGACTGGACCTCGCTCAGCCGGAAGCACGAGATCGAGGTCGATCACGCACGCAGCGCCATCACGGTCCTCGGGGGCAAGCTCACCGACTGCCTCAACGTGGGGGAGGAGGTCGCCGCCGCGGTCGAGGCACTCGGGCTGCCGCTCGAACGTGACCGACGCAACTGGTACGGCGAGCCGTCGAAGCAGACGAGGGCGGAGTTCTACCGGCAGGCGCACCTCATGAAGCTGGACCGGATGCGGGTCCGCTCCGACGTCGAGCCGCTGTCGGACCGGCTCTGGAGGCGCTACGGCCGCCGGGCCTTCGCCATGCTCGAGGCGATCCGCTCCGACCCCTCGATGGCGGAGGAGGTCATGGCACCGAGCGACTACCTGCGTGTCGAACTGCACCTTGCGGCCAGCACCGAGATGGTCACCCGTCTCGAGGATTTCATGCGCCGGCGCACGAAGATCGACCAGGTCGTGCCGGCCGAGGCGATCCGCAGCGCGGAGGGCCTGGTCGATGTCGCCCGCATCCTGTTCGGAGATGCCGCGGAGGCGAAGCTGGCCGAGTACCTCGGGTCGCCGCCGGCGGCGACGCTGGGTTGAGCTTCGTTCAGGGCCAGATCTGCACCGGCGTACCCGCGGGGGCCAGCTCGGCCAGACGCAGCACGTCGGCGTTGTACAGGCGGGGGCACCCGTTGGACCGGTCCGCGCCGACCGATGACGGTCGGTTGGTGCCGTGCACGGCCAGGACCGGCGCCATGGTGTCCGGCGCGTCGCCGTCGTTCTCGCCGGGGAACGCGTCCATGACCTCCGAGTAGCCGTCGAGCGCGAGCGCCACGGGCCCGTAGCCCCCTGCCGGATTCGTCGAGGGCACGAGGTCGGTCACGGTGAAGGTCCCGGTCGGGGTGGGCGTCGCGCTCCGCCCGATTCCGGCCGGGACGTCCATCAGCTCGACGCCGGCGTCCACGACACGGAGCCGCCGTTCGGACAGGGAGACCTGGATCGACCGTGACGTGGACGTCACCACCACGTCCTGGGCGCGGAGCCACCCGGTGGTGCCGTTGGGCCGGACGGGGAGCTGCACCCGGAGCCACTCGCCCTGACGTTCCACCACACCGAACACCAGCGGCTGTGGCGGCTGGTACTCACCCGGGTTGGTGAACTCCCATCCCACCGCGGTCACCGAGCGACCGACGATGGGCTCCTCCGCGCTCGGCAAGGTGACCCGCTGCACGTCGAGTCCGCTGCGGGGCGGCGACG
>DASQEZ010000239.1:0-10379 GCA_035633415.1 Ornithinibacter sp.
CACGCCCCCCTGGTACGGCCACCCGGGCAACGTTAGCTCAGGGACCGGTCACCGGCTCGGCGTATGTGAGCCGCAGCACCAGCTCACCGACAGCGCACTCGACGTAGGCCACGCGTCGACCGGTGGGTCCGCGCATCTTCGTGCAGTTCCGCGTGCGTGGGCGCGCTGAGCCTCAGCGGACGGGCTTGGCCCACCCGCGCGCGCCGGGAGCCTCCACCGAGCGCGACGCCGTGGCGACCGCCCTCGCGAGGGCGCCGGGCAGGTCGTGGATGCCGTGCCGGCCCACCTCCGCCAGCAGCGCGCCGTGCAGCACGTCACCGGCCCCGAGGGTGTCGGCGACCTCGACCACGGGCGGGCTCACCTGTCCCCCAGCGCCGTTCGCGGCGCGCCAGGCCACCGGGCCGGCGCCGGCGCTGCGGGCCACCCACGCCGGACCGAGCGTGAGCAGCTCGTCCACCTCGTCACCCGTCGGCGACCGGAAGTCGGCCGACGCGACGAGCACGTCGACGTGCGCCAACAGGGCGTCCAGCCCCGGCTTCCACGAGCCGCCGTCCGCGAGCACCGGGATGCCGCGCGCCCGGGCCGCCGCTGCCAGCGGCACCGCCACCGGCAGGTGGTGGCCGTCGACGAGCACGGCGCGCACGCCGTCGAGCAGCGCGTCGACCTCGCTCGGGGCCTGCACAGCGCCGGGCTCGACACCGAGGGCTCCGGTGGACGCCACGGCCCGCTCACCGGTCGCCAGGGTCAGCAGCACGGTCGCGACGGGCAGCTCGTACCCGTCGCCGGCGAGGTCCACGAGGTCGACGTCGTGCTGGGCGCAGTCGGCCCGCACCACGGCGGCCAGCGGTGCGCGGCCCACGGCGGTGACGAGGCGGCACGGCATCCCGAGCAGGGCCGAGGTCACCGCGGCGTTGAGCGCGGGACCACCGGCCTCGACCCGGGTCGACAGGGCGACCACCTTCTCGTCGGGGCCGGGGACGTGCTCCACCGTCTGGACGACGTCGACCGTCGCCAGGCCGCAGGCCAGCACCGGCATCCGGGTCAGACGGCGACCGCGGTGTCGCGCTCGGCCCGGTTGACTGCCGACATGATCGCGCGCAGCGACGCCTTGACGATCGACTCGTGCAGGCCGACGCCCCAGAGCACCCGTTCGCCCACGGCGCACTCGACGTAGGCGGCCGCCCGGGCGTCACCACCGGCCGACAGCGCGTGCTCGTGGTAGTCGAGCACGCGCACGTCGACACCGAGCGCCGCGAGCGCCTCGAGGAACGCGGCGATCGGCCCGTTGCCGGTGCCGGAGATCGCGACCTCCTTGCCGGCGTCGGTGATGACCGACTCGATGTAGTCCATGCCGTCGTCGGCGCCGCTGAGCGTCGAGCGCACCGGTGCGAAGCGGCCCCAGCGCTGCGCCGGTTCGTCGGCGTGCAGGTACTCGTCGGCGAACATCTGCCAGATCTCCGCGGCCGACAGCTCGCCGCCCTCGGAGTCGGTGCGGCGCTGCACGACGTGGCTGAACTCCACCTGCAGCCGGCGCGGCAGGTCGAGGCCGTGCTCGGCCTTGAGGAGGTAGGACACCCCACCCTTGCCGGACTGGCTGTTGACCCGGACGACGGCCTCGTAGGAGCGGCCGATGTCGTGGGGGTCGATCGGCAGGTAGGGCACACCCCAGTCGATGTGGTCGATGTCGGTGCCGGCGGCGGCGGTGCGCCGGTCCATGTCCTCCAGGCCCTTCTTGATGGCGTCCTGGTGCGAGCCGGAGAAGGCCGTGTAGACCAGGTCGCCGCCCCACGGGTGCCGCTCGTGCACCGGTAGCTGGTTGCAGTACTCGACGGTGCGCCGGATCTCGGCCATGTCGGAGAAGTCGATCTGCGGGTCGATGCCCTGGCTGAACAGGTTCATGCCCAGGGTGACCAGGCAGACGTTGCCGGTGCGCTCGCCGTTGCCGAACAAGCAGCCCTCGATGCGGTCGGCGCCTGCGAGGAAGCCGAGCTCGGCGGCCGCGACGCCCTCGCCGCGGTCGTTGTGCGGGTGCAGGCTGACGACCACCGACTCGCGGCGGTCGAGGTGGCGCACCATCCACTCGATGGAGTCGGCGTAGACGTTCGGGGTCGCCATCTCCACGGTCGCGGGAAGGTTGACGATCATCTTGTGGTCGGGCGTCGGGTCGATCACCGCGATCACCTCGTTGCAGATCCGCACGGCGAACTCGAGCTCGGTGCCGGTGTACGACTCGGGCGAGTACTCGTAGTAGACGTCCGTCTCGGGAACGGTCTCCTCGAGCTTCCTGCACAGCCGGGCGCCCTGGAGGGCGATGTCGATGATGCCCTCCTCGCTCATCCCGAACACGACCCGGCGCTGGAGCACGGAGGTCGAGTTGTAGAAGTGCACGATCGCCTGCTTCGAACCGCGGATGGCGTCGAAGGTGCGCTCGATGAGGTGGTCGCGGCACTGGGTGAGTACCTGGATGGTCACGTCGTCCGGGATGTGACCGCCGTCGATGAGCTCGCGGCAGAAGTCGAAGTCGGTCTGGCTGGCGCTGGGGAAGCCGACCTCGATCTCCTTGTAGCCCATCTTCACGAGGAGCTTGAACATGCGCATCTTGCGCTCGGCGTCCATCGGGTCGATGAGCGCCTGGTTTCCGTCGCGCAGGTCGACCGCGCACCAGCGCGGGGCCTTGGACATCACCTGGTCGGGCCAGGTGCGGTCGGGCACGTGCACCTCGAGCTGCTCCTGGAACGGCACGTACTTCTGGGTCGGCATGCCCGAGGGCTGCTGGGGGTGGATCACTGGTCTGCTTCCTTCACGCTTCGTCGGGGTTCAGCCGGTGCAGCAGAAGCTCCGCGACGAGGGGCGGCCGATTCAGGCCCCGCCGCGGCAGCGAAGGAGGAGGCGTCCAGTACGCACCCGGCAAGGGTCCCACGGACCCGGCACCGCGCCAACCCCGGGGTCGGCGCGGGTCACGATGCGGGACGCAGCACCGCCACGGTGACCGTGCGACGCTCCTCGAAGCCGAGCCGGCGGTAGAGCCGGTGGGCACCGTCGTTGCCGTCGCGCACGTGGAGCATCGCGCGGTCGCCTCGCTCGCAGATGCCGCGTGCTGCGGCGAGCGTGACCACGGCGCCCAGCCCCTGACCGCGCACCGTCGGGTCGACACAGACGCCGGATACCTCGCCGAAGCCCTCGACCCGCATCCGCTCCCCGGCCATCGCGACGAGCCGGCCCTCGCGACGGATGCCGAACCACCGCCCGGTCAGGTGGCTGTTGGGCCCGAAGGGGCCGGGCTCGGTGGCGGCGACCAGTGCCACCATGTCGGCCGAGTCGGATGCCGTCAGCTCGGTGACCTCGCGGCTCGCCCGTGCCGGTGGCTCGGTGAGGTCGGCGGCGACGTACTGGGTGGCGGGCTCGCGGAGCATCTCGAGCCACCCGCGAGGGGCGGGCTCGACCTCACCGCGCAGGAACACCGCGACTCCCTGCGGGCCCACGAGCTCGGCCAGGGCAGCCCAGCCACGCTCGTCGAGGTGCTCCACGCCGCAGAAGGGCGCGATGTCGTCGCGGTAGCAGCGGGCGGCTCCTCCACCGGCGGTGACGGCGAGGTCGGCCTGCGGACCGGTGAGGGCGTGCCAGGCGACGTCGTCGAGCACGGAATCGGGCCTCATCCGCGGATCCGAACCGACAGACAGGTCACGCAGCCCTCGAGCTTCTCGAACTCCGACACGTCGACCTCGGTGACCGTGTAGCCGCGGGCTCGGTACGAGGCGGCGGTGCGCGGGGCGCTGGTCGCCATGAGCAGGTGGTCGTCGGCGAGGCGCACGACGTGGGCGCCGGCTTCCTCTGGCACGTCCTCGTAGGCCGGGAACGCGTCCTTGTCGTCGACGACCGGGCCCCAGCCGACCACCGTGCCGTCGGGCAGGGCGGTGCATGCCGACTTCAGGTGCAGAGCCCGCTCCACGGGCACGGCCTGCACGCGAACTCCGAACTCCCGCAGGTGTTTCGCGAGCTGCTGGATGCCGATGCCATTGGTGCGGCCGCCGAGCCCCACGTAGGCGGTGTCCCCGGCGCGCAGCACGTCGCCGCCGTCGAGGGTTCCCGGCGCCTCGATGTGGGTGACACGCAGGCCGAGGTCTCGCACGGCGCGCTCGACACCGGGAGCCTCGCCACGACGTGCCGGTGCACCGGAGCGCGCGATGACGGCGAGGTCGCCGTGGACGACCACCGGGTCCTCGACGAAGACGGCGTCGGGGTGGCCGTCCGCGGGCTCGACCTCGACCACCTGCCAGCCGTGCTGCGCCAGAGCATCGACGTAGCCCCGCCACTGCTCCCGTGCCCGGTCGAGGTCGACCGGGCTGCGGTCGACGTGGGTGACGATGCCGTCGGCCAGGCGCGGACCGGGCCGGCGGACGAGCGCGACCGGGACGGTCATGGCCACAGCGAGTGGTAGGCGTTGATCGCCGGCTGGCCGCCGAGGTGGGCGTAGAGCACCGTGGAGTCCTTGGGGATGTCGCCCTCTCGCACGAGGTCGATCAGGCCGGCGAGCGACTTCCCCTCGTACACCGGGTCGGTGATCATCGCCTCGAGCTCGGCGCCCAGCCGCATGGCCTCCATCGTCGAGTCGACGGGGACGCCGTAGAGGTCGCCGGCCCAGCCGTCGAGGAGGGTGAACTCGTCGTCGCGCAGGTCGCGGCCGAGCTCGATGACCTCGGCGGTGTGCCGGGCGATGCGCTCGAGCTGGGCTCTGGTCTTCTCCAGGGTGGCGGACGCGTCGATGCCGACGACGCGTCGCTTCACGCCGGTGAGGTCCTCGAGCGCCGCGAAGCCGGCGACCATGCCGGCGTGGGTGGAGCAGGTCACCGTGCAGACGACGATCGTGTCGAAGTGCACGCCGAGGGCCTTCTCCTGCTCGGCCAGCTCGAAGGCGTAGTTGGCGAACCCGACCCCGCCGAGGGGGTGTTCACTCGCGCCGGCCGGGATCGGGTACGGCGTGCCGCCGCGCTCCTCGACCTCGCGCAGGGCGTCCTTCCACGAGTCGCGGATGCCGATGTCGAACCCGTGCGGGTCGAGGCGCGAGTCCGCGCCCATCATCCGAGAGAGCAGGATGTTGCCGACCTTGTCGTTCACCGGGTCGTCCCAGGGCACCCACTTCTCCTGGACCAGACGGCACGCGAGCCCGAGGTGGGCGGCGACGGCCGCGACCTGGCGGGTGTGGTTGGACTGGTAGCCGCCGATCGAGACGAGGGTGTCGGCGCCGCTGGCGAGCACGTCGGGGACGATGTACTCGAGCTTGCGTATCTTGTTGCCACCGAACGCCAGCCCGCTGTTCACGTCTTCCCGCTTGGCCCACACCTGGGCGCCCCCGAGGTGGTCGCTCAGCCGGCGCAGGTGCTGCAGCGGGCTGGGGCCGAACGTGAGCGGGTAGCGGGGGATGTCCTGCAGGCGCATGGTGCTGGTTCTACCACCGACAACCCGGATGCGGGCAGGGGTGTCCGTGCGCCAGTGTTGTGTCCCGTGACGACCGACCTGCCGCCCGGGCTGACCGCCCGCCCGCTCACCATCGACGACCTCGACGCTGCGTTCGCGGTCTACTCCGCCGCCGAGCTCGAGGACTCCGGGCACGTCGCGCTCGAACCCGAGGACATCGAGGGCGACTGGGCGCGACCGAGCTTCGACCTCGCGACCGACAGCGTCGGGGTGTTCGACGGTGACCGGCTCGTCGGTGCCGCCGAGGTGACCCGGGCTGGGGCGCGGGCCGAGGGGGCCGTGCTGCCAGGCGCGCGGGGACGCGGGATCGGGTCGTGGCTCGCTGACTGGACCGAGCGCCGGGCGACCTCGCTGGGCTCGACCCGGGTCGGCCAGGTGGTGCCGGACGACTCGCTCCCCCAGCGACTCCTGCTCGGCCGGGGCTACACGCTGGGGCACACGTCGTGGGTGCTCGAGCTGCCCGAGGGCCGGGCGGTGCCCGAGCGTCCGCTACCGGCCGGCTACACCCTCGTCACCGGGGACACCCCGGCCCGGGAGGAGGCGGCGCACCGGGTGATCCAGGACGCCTTCGACGAGTGGGACGGGCGGGTGCGCGAGTCGTTCGAGGACTGGGCGGCGACGACCGTGCGTCGGCCGGGCGCACAACCGTGGCAGCTGCGGGTCGTCGAGCACGACGGGGTCGTCGTCGCGGCCTCGTTCACGATCCTGGACAGCCAGGGTGCCGGCTACGTGCACCAGCTGGCGGTGCAGCACTCGCAGCGCGGGCAAGGACTGGCCCAGGCGCTGCTCGCCGACGCGTTCGGCCGCGCCCGCGAACGCGGTGCCACCCGCAGCGAGCTGTCGACCGACTCACGCACCGGGGCGCTCGACCTCTACCTCAAGGTCGGCATGGAGGTCACCCAGGTGTGGACGCACCTGGTGACCGAGCTGCCCCGGTAGGCGCCGAGTGCGTCAGGCACCCAGGCTGCGCACGAGCGTGACGTACTGGTCGCGGGCGTCGTCCGGGCCGGTGCCCTGCACGGCGGCCCACGCATCGTGCTTGGCCCGCCCCACGGGGTTGGTGAAGCCGGGGCGTTTGCCCTGTACGTCGCCCTCCGTCGCCTGCTTGTACAGCGCGTACAGCTGGAGCTTGACGGTGTTGCCGGGGTCGACCACGAGGGTCTTGACGTGCTCGGCAGCGGCGTGGAACTCGTCCTCAGTGGCCATGGCGCCACTCTAGGGCGGTCGGACACACTGGGGAACACCGACGGCGAAGGGGCCACGATGAGCGCGAGCACGGGGGCCACGCACACCGACGACGCGACGGGAGAGGAGGGGTCGGGCGCTCCACGCGTGTCCGAGCGCGAGGCCCGCCAGGTGGCCGAGGATGCTCGCGAGAGCGGCTGGAGCCGGCCGAGCTTCGCCAAGGAGCTCTACCTGGGCCGCTTCGACCTCGGCCTCGTGCACCCCCATCCACGGCCGGACCCGGACGACGAGGCGCGCGGTGAGGCGTTCCTGGCGCGGCTTCGCGAGGTGTGTGCCGGCATCGACGGGGCGCGGATCGAGCGGGAGTCCCGCATCCCCGACGAGGACATCAAGGCGCTCGCGGACATCGGTGCCTTCGGGATGAAGATCCCCACCGAGTACGGCGGGCTGGGGCTGACCATGCGTTCCTACGGGCGCGCGCTGATGCTCATCGGGTCGGTGCACCCCGCCTTCGGCGCCATGCTGTCGGCCCACCAGTCGATCGGCGTCCCCGAGCCGGTGAAGCTGGTCGGCACGCCGGAACAGAAGGAGCGCTTCCTCCCCCGTTGTGCAGCCGGTGCGATCTCGGCGTTCCTCCTCACCGAGCCGGACGTCGGCTCGGACCCGGCTCGGATGGAGAGCACGGCGGTGCTCACCGACGACGGCTCGGCCTACCTGCTCGACGGCGTGAAGCTGTGGACCACCAACGGGGTCGTCGCCGAGCTGCTCGTGGTCATGGCACGGGTGCCCAAGCACGCCGGCGGCCGCGGCGGCATCACCGCGTTCGTGGTCGAGGGGACTGCGCCCGGCATCACCGTCGAGCGGCGCAACACGTTCATGGGGCTGCGCGGGATCGAGAACGGCCTGACCCGGCTGCACCAGGTGCGGGTTCCGGTCGAGAACCGCCTCGGCAAGGAGGGTGAAGGGCTCAAGATCGCGCTGACGACGCTCAACGCCGGGCGGCTGTCCATCCCCGCGATGAGCTCGGCAGGTGCCAAGTGGTCGCTGAAGATCGCTCGCGAGTGGTCGGCCGAGCGCGTGCAGTGGGGTCGCCCGGTGGGCGAGCACGAGGCGGTCGCCGGGAAGATCGCGTTCCTCGCGGCCACGGCCTTCGCGATGGAGTCGGTCGTCGAGCTGTCGTGTGCGCTGGCCGACGCGGGTGAGACCGACATCCGGATCGAGGCGGCGCTGGCGAAGCTCTGGGCCAGCGAGATGGGGTGGCTGATCGCCGACGAGCTCGTGCAGATCCGCGGTGGCCGCGGCTTCGAGACGGCCGAGTCGCTCGCCGCCCGGGGTGAGCGGGCGGTGCCGGCCGAGCAGCAGCTGCGCGACGTGCGGATCAACCGGATCTTCGAGGGGTCGAGCGAGATCATGCACCTGCTCATCGCCCGCGAAGCGGTCGACGAGCACCTCAAGGCGGCGGGCGACCTGGCCTCCGCGGATGCCGACCTGCAGACCAAGGCGCGCGCCGCTGCCGGAGCGAGCGGGTTCTACGCGAAGTGGCTGCCCCAGCTCGTCACCGGGGCCGGGTCGGTGCCGACCTCGTACGGCGAGTTCGGGCCGCTCGCCCGGCACCTGCGGTTCGTCGAGCGCTCGTCGCGGCGGCTGGCGCGGCAGACGTTCTACGGGATGTCGCGGTGGCAGGCCAAGATGGAGCACCACCAGCGGTTCCTGGGTCGGGTCGTCGACATCGGCGCCGAGCTGTTCGCGATGGCGGCGTCCTGCGTGCGGGCCGAGATGCTGGTGGCGGACGACCCCGAGCACGGCCGGTCGGCACAACGGCTCGCGGACGCCTTCTGCGGGCAGGCACGGATGCGCGTCGAGGTGCTCTTCGACGAGCTGTGGAGCAACTCCGACGACACCGACCGCAAGCTGGCGGCCGCGGTGCTCGCCGGTGACCTCACCTGGCTCGAGGAGGGTGTGATCGACCCGAGCGAGGGCACCGGGCCGTGGATCGCGCGGTGGGAGGCGGGGCCGAGCACGCAGGAGTCGGCCTGGCGGGCGGTTCGCTGAGGGCGCCCTCAGCGACGCTTGAGCAGCTCCTCGGCGATCTGCACGGCGTTGAGGGCAGCGCCCTTGCGCAGGTTGTCGCCGACGACGAAGAGGTTCAGACCCTTGCCCTCGGGTGCGGCCTGGTCGGCGCGGACCCGGCCGACGAAGACCTCGTCGCGGCCGGTGGCCTGCAGCGGGTTCGGCACGTCCGTGACGACGACGCCGGGAGCCCGGCGGAGAACCGCGAGAGCCTGGGCGGGGTCGATGTCGCCCTCGAACTCGGCGGCGATCGCCAGGCTGTGGCCGGAGAAGACCGGTACGCGTACGCAGGTGCCCGAGACCCGAAGCCCCGGGATGTGCAGGATCCTGCGCGACTCGTTGCGCAGCTTCTGCTCCTCGTCGGTCTCCAGCGAGCCGTCGTCGACGATCGAGCCGGCCAGCGGCACGACGTTGAAACCGACCGGTACGGCGTAGATCTTCGGGTCGGGCAGGGTGAGCGCCGAGCCGTCGAGTGCAAGGTCCTTCGGGTCGCCTGCCGCGTAGCCGCCACGCAGCTGGTCGTCGAGCTCGGTGAGCCCCACCCCACCGGACCCGGACACCGCCTGGTAGCTGCTGACGTGCAGGCGCACCAGGCCGGCGAGGTCGTGAAGCGGCTTGAGCACCGGCATCGCGGCCATCGTGGTGCAGTTGGGGTTCGCGACGATGCCCTTGGGGATGTCGTCGAGGTCTTCGGGGTTGACCTCGGACACCACGAGTGGCACCTCGGGGTCCTTGCGCCAGGCGCTGGAGTTGTCGACCACGACCGCGCCGGCCTCGGCCACCCGTGGCGCCCAGACCTTCGAGGTCGAGCCACCGTTGGAGAACAGCGCGACGTCGAGGCCGGAGAAGTCGGCGGTGGCGGTGTCCTCGACGGTGATCTCGGTGTCGCCCCACGGCAGCGTCGTGCCCGCTGAGCGCGCCGACGCGAAGTAGCGGATCTCGTCGACCGGGAAGTTCCGCTCGAAGAGAAGGGTGCGCATGACGTTGCCGACCTGCCCGGTGGCGCCGAAGACTCCGATTCGCATGCGTCCAGTCTAGAGAGAGGTCCGGATGCCGGTCCCGCGGCTCACGATGCGGGCGCACCGGGGTGGGCGCGCTCGGTGCGCCCTCTCCCCGGAGCCACCCGTTCACAGGCAGAGAGGTCTTGCTGCCCCAGCCGAGCAGGGGTGGTGGTTCGGAGTCGTAGTGGTGCCCGAGGGGGGTGCTCACTCGCACCACCCGGCCGGCGTCGCTGCCGACGGCCCGGTGGCGCCAGCCGGGGGCTTCCTTGCCCTGGTTGCACCGGGCGCACAGCCCACTGCCCTGGGTGAACTCGGTGCGGCCCCCCGCACGCACCGGGACGGTGTGGTCGGCGTGCACGATCGGGGGTCGTGTACAACCGCCGCACCCACACCCGCGCAGCGCGGCCCGGAAGACCCGGTTCACCGGCGGGGACCGCGGCCGTGCCGAGCTGATCGGGTTGGTCCGCGCCGGTACCGTCGAGACCCTCACGCAGCCAGGCGCGGGCCACCGGTGCGGGCACACTGCCCTGCCCGGGGATGCGGGCCGGTTCGAACACCGACCGGCCCGGGTCACCAGTACCCAGCAGCGCCCGGTCGGTCATCACGAGGTGCACCTCCACCGGCTGCACCTGCCCCACCGCGCGCCCG
>DASQEZ010000240.1:0-1578 GCA_035633415.1 Ornithinibacter sp.
CCCCCCATTGGTGTCGCACAGTGCGGCCAGGTCGGCACCCGCGGCCACAGCTGCCTGGAGCACCTCGAGCGCGTAGGCCCGGTTGCTGCGGTAGCCGTCGAAGAAGTGCTCGGCGTCGAGGAAGACCCTCCGGCCCTCGGCGGCGAGGAACGCGACCGTGTCGGTCACCATGGCGAGGTTCTCGGCCAGGTCGGTGCGCAAGGCCAGCTCCACGTGCCGGTCGTGCGATTTGGCAACCAGGGTCACGACGGTCGCCTCAGAGTCGAGCAGCGCCCGCACCAGCGCGTCTGAGCCGACGGCGACGCCGGGCCGACGGGTCGACCCGAAAGCAGTGAGCGACGCGTGCTTCAGCCGGAGGTCGGTACGGGCCCGCTGGAAGAACGCCGTGTCCTTCGGGCTGGCACCCGGCCACCCACCCTCGATGAAGCCCACACCTAGGGCGTCCAGGTGCCCGGCGATCGAGAGCTTGTCCTCGACGGACAGGGCTAGACCCTCCTGTTGGGCCCCGTCGCGCAGGGTCGTGTCGTAGACGTGGAACGCGTCGTCGACGACGGGCGGCTCGGCCTGCGGGTCGACCATGGGGGTCACTGCTCCTCGAACGGGTGCCGGGACGAAAAAAGACCCCCCACGGTCGTGGGAGGTCTGCGCACGGGCTGATCGGTCAGCCGGTGCGCCGGCTGGTAATCGCACGGGCCGCGGGCACGCGGCGAGTCTGGCATACGATCCGGCGGGTGGACACCCCGGGGAAGGACGCGCCGCGATGACCAGGGCGCGCCTCGCCACCTCGGTCGTCGCCGTGGCCGCCTGCGCGCTGGTCGTCGGTCTGACGGTCCGTGCCGCAGGAGAGCCGAGCGCCGCAGCGACCTCCCCCGCTGCCTCGTCGACGCCGATACCGTCACCCGTGCTGCTCGCCCCGAGCACCGAGCCCCTCTACTCCGCCCCGCTGCTGGCGCCGGCCCAGGACGTCCTGGCGCTCGGGGACTCCTTGGCGCTGAGCACCTACGCCTGGTTGGCCGACCTCCTCCCCGACCGGTACGTGTCGTGGGACGCCGTGGTGGGGAGGAGCACGCAGCAAGCCCGGATCGCGCTCGAACGAGCCGCCGCCGCGGGCGACGTACCGCCGGTCATCCTCGTGAGCAGTGGCACCAACGACCCTGATGCACGCACCCTGGAGGCCGAAGCGAGGCGCATCCTGGAGATCGCCGGACCGAAGCGATGCGTCGTCTGGGCCGACGTCGTCCGACCGGACGCCTACGGAGACGGGATGGCGGCTGCCAACGACGCCTTGGCCCGCGCGTGGGACGGGCACCCGAACGTGGTGCCCGTGAGCTGGACCACCATCGTCGAGGAGCACCCCGACTGGTTGACCGTCGACGGCATCCATCCGCGCGAACCAGGCAACGTCGCCCGCGCCGAGGCGTTCGCCGATGCCGTCCTCGCCTGCTCGCCGCTCGATCCGAGCGCGCCAGTGGCCGCCCAGCAGTACCTCCCCCCGTCGGCCTTCCTCGCACCCGGCGGAGCCACCGTTCCGGGCGTCGCACCCAACGCGCCCGGATCAGCCCCAGCTCCGTCGCCGCC
>DASQEZ010000241.1:0-8278 GCA_035633415.1 Ornithinibacter sp.
GGTCGACGAGAGCCTGCTGGACGACGCGCAGGGCCTGCGCGCCCTCGACTCCCGCGACTCCCTGCGATCGCTGGCCTCGGCCGGCGCGCAGGTGCGCCGAGCCCTGGTCTCCGCCGACGAGGCCGGTGTCGACCGCGTCTCCGGCGGCGAGCGACCCCGCTCGGTGCTCGTCGCCGCGCTGGGGGGCTCCTCCCTCGTCTGTGACGTCCTCGACCTGCTCGCCGAGCCCGGCTCGCCGGTCCCGGTCATGACCCGTCGCGGTGCCCCGCTGCCCGGATGGGTCGGCCCCCTCGACCTCGTCATCGCCGTCTCGCAGTCCGGCCGGGCCGCCGGTCCGCTGGCGCTGGCCGCCGAGGCCGCTCGCCGCGGGGCCTCGCTGCTCACCGTCGGTGCCGCGGACTCCCCGTTGGCGGAGGTCAGCGCCCGGGCCCGGGGCGTGCACGTCGACGTGGCGATCCACACGCCGTCCTCACGCACGGCCTTGTGGTCGATCCTCACGCCGGTGCTCGTCGCGGCCGACCTCCTCGGCCTCGCCCCGTGCTCGCGCCCGGTGCTCGAGCGGGTCGCCGACGTCCTCGACGAGGTGGCCGAGGAGTGCCGGCCCAGCTCCGAGGCCTTCGTCAACCCCGCCAAGGTGCTCGCGGTGGGGCTGGGGGAGAGCGTGCCGGTCGTGCTCGGCGACGGGCCGCTCACCGGGGTCGCCGCCACCCGGGCCGCGTCGATGCTCTCGCGCACCGCACGCATCCCGGCCACGCACGGTGAGCTGCCCGACGCGGCATCCCAGGTGGTCGCCTGCCTCGACGGCCCCTACGGATCCGGCGCCGGCATGCAGCGCCCCACCGGGGTGGGCGACGACATCTTCGCCGACCCCTACCTCGACGGACCGGCGGCCCCGCGGCTGGGCCTGCTCGCGCTGCGCGACCCCGCCCTCGACCCCCGCGGACGCGACCTCGCCGACGCCGTCGTCGCCTCGGCCCGCGAGGCCGGCGCGACGGTCATCGAGCAGGAGGCGCGCGCCGGTGAGCCCATCGAGCGGCTGGCGTCGCTCGTGGCCCTCACCGACTTCGCCGCCACCTACCTCGCGCTCGGGCTGGGGCTCGACCCGGCCGTCTCGCGCCACGTCGTCGACCTGCGCGACCGCACCGGCTGACGCGCGTCGGCCAGGCGTCGCCGGGTCAGGCGTCGCCGGGTCAGCCGGCGGGCTGGGCCAGGGCGAGGCGCTCGGCCCCGGGCAGCGTGAGCAGGTCCGCGCCGGGGAGCAGCAGCTTGCTGCGGCGCAGCCCGCTGCCGATGACGACCTCGCCGGCGGCGACCACGGACTCGTCGACGAGCACCGGCCACCCCTGCGGCAGCCCGACCGGCGTGATGCCGCCGAACTCCATCCCGGTCAGGCCCACGGCATCGTCCATCGGGGCGAACGAGATCTTCCGCACGCCGAGGTGGCGGCGCACCACGCCGTTGACGTCGGCGCGGTGCGTCGCCAGCACCATGACCGCCGCGTAGGTCGTCACGTCCCCGCGGCGGCCGGCGACGACCACGCAGTTCGCGCTCGCCGCCAGCGACACGTCGTAGGCCGTGCAGAACGCGGCGGTGTCGGCGTGCCCCGGGTCGATGGGCGCCACCAGGGCCGAGGGCACCGTTCCCACCGCTGCGGCGACCGGCGCAGCGAGCAGGTCGGGGTGTGACGCGGGGGGCGACCAGTCGAGGGTTCCGCGAGCAGACGGCATACGCCGACGGTAGACCAGCGGGCGCGGGGTGCGGTCCGTGGCTGGCCCACCCACCCGCCCGGGCGCCGGCCCTAGGATCGCGAGCATGTCGAGCGAAGGGGGGACCAGGGCCGTCATCGCGGCGCTCCTGGCGAACCTCGGGATCGCGGTGACCAAGTTCGTCGCGTTCTTCCTCACCGGGTTCTCCTCGATGCTGGCCGAGGCGATCCACTCGGTCGCCGACTCCGGCAACCAGATCCTGCTGCTGATCGGGGGCAAGCGCTCGCGACAGGAGGCGACCCCGACCCATCCGTTCGGCTTCGGCCGCGAGCGCTACGTCTACTCCTTCGTCGTGTCGATCGTGCTGTTCACCCTCGGTGGCTGCTTCGCGCTCTACGAGGCGTGGCACAAGTTCCGCGAGACCCGTGGCGACGCCGACTACGACCCGTTCGAGTCGCAGTGGTGGTGGGTGCCGGTGGTCGTGCTCGTCGTGGCCATCGGGTTGGAGGGGTTCAGCTTCCGCACCGCCGTGCGCGAGTCGAACAAGGTGCGCGGGAAGCGCTCCTGGCTGCGGTTCGTGCGCAGCTCCAAGGCGCCCGAGCTGCCCGTGATCCTGCTCGAGGACTTCGGGGCCCTCATCGGCCTCACCCTGGCCCTGTCCGGCGTCGGCCTCATGCTGATCACCGGCAACCCGATCTTCGACGTGCTGGGCTCGGGCAGCATCGGCGTGCTGCTGGTGCTCATCGCGGCGTTCCTCGCCATCGAGATGAACTCGCTGCTCGTGGGTGAGAGCGCCACCACCGCCCACCAGAAGGCCATCCTCGACGCGCTGGCCGCTCCTGCGGGGGTCGAGCGGGTGATCCACGCAAAGACCCTGCACCTCGGCCCCGAGGAGCTGCTGGTGGCCGCCAAGCTGGCGGTCGCACCCACCGACCGGGCGCGAGACGTCGCCGCCGCCATCGACGAGGCCGAGCGACGTGCTCGGGATGCCGTTCCCGACCTGACGCTGGTGATGTACCTCGAGCCGGACGTCGACCACGGCGACGTGCAGGTGCCGGCCGATCGGCCCGAGCCGCCGGCGCCGGGCGGGCACTGAGCGACCGGGCCAGGAGCCGAACCGCCGCACCCCCCTGCGGGTGCGACGGCTCGGCGGTCCGGGAGCAGGACCGGGTCGAGGCCCGGGCCCGTGGTGGCAGCGCGTCGCCTACGTCCCCTCCGACGCATCGCCAGCGCGACCGATCGACGGTGCCCGAGCCCTGCGGGAGGGCGTGCAACCCCGTCGTGGTGCGCCGACTTCTTCAGCGCTGGTGGCCCCGCACCCACCTCGCGGTGGGACCGGGCATACCTCGTATCCCACCACACCGTGAACGGCCTCGGGGGGTTCGTGACCTGCGGGTTCACTGCGGGGAGGAGCCCCTGCGGTAGACTCGGCCTTCGCCGGCGCGGGTGATACCCCTCCACGAACGTGCGGCCCTGAAGGGCGACGCCGGGTCAACCAGACCGTCAGAACTCCCAAGGAGCTTCCGCATGCCCGTTGACCACAAGGTCCGTGACCTCGCCCTCGCCGAGGCCGGCCGCCACCAGATCCGCCTTGCCGAGCACGAGATGCCGGGGCTGATGTCCCTGCGCGCCGAGTTCGGTGAGAGCAAGCCGCTCACCGGCGCCCGCATCGCCGGCTCGCTGCACATGACCGTGCAGACCGCGGTGCTCATCGAGACGCTCACCGCGCTCGGTGCCGAGGTCCGCTGGGCCTCCTGCAACATCTACTCCACCCAGGACGAGGCCGCCGCGGCCGTCGTCGTGGGCCCGCACGGCACCCCCGAGGACCCCCAGGGCGTGCCGGTCTTCGCCTGGAAGGGCGAGACCCTCGAGGAGTACTGGGACTGCACCGAGCAGATCCTCAGCTGGCCCGGCGGCGAGCTCGCCAACATGATCCTCGACGACGGCGGCGACGCCACGATGCTCGTCCACAAGGGCAAGGAGTGGGAGGCCGCCGGCCAGGTGCCCCCCACCACCGAGGAGGACACCGAGGAGTTCGGTGTCTTCAAGGCCCTCGTGCGCCGCACCCTCACCCAGGACCCGCAGAAGTGGACCAAGGTCGCCGCCGAGATCAAGGGCGTCACCGAGGAGACCACCACCGGCGTGCACCGCCTCTACCAGCTGGCCGAGGCCGGCGAGCTGCTCTTCCCGGCGATCAACGTCAACGACTCGGTCACCAAGAGCAAGTTCGACAACAAGTACGGCTGCCGCCACTCGCTCATCGACGGCCTCAACCGCGCCACCGACGTGCTCATCGGCGGCAAGGTCGCCGTCGTCGCCGGGTACGGCGACGTGGGCAAGGGCTGCGCCGAGTCGCTGCGCGGCCAGGGTGCGCGCGTCATCGTCACCGAGATCGACCCGATCTGCGCGCTGCAGGCCGCGATGGACGGCTACCAGGTCGCCAAGCTCGAGAGCGTCGTCGACAAGGCCGACATCATCATCACCTCGACCGGCTGCTTCAACGTCGTCACCGCCGAGCACATGCAGCAGATGAAGAACAAGGCGATCCTCGCCAACATCGGCCACTTCGACAACGAGATCGACATGGCCGGCCTGGCGAAGGTGCCCGGCATCAGCAAGCAGGAGATCAAGCCGCAGGTGCACGAGTGGACCTTCGACGACGGTGACTCGATCATCGTGCTCTCCGAGGGCCGCCTGATGAACCTGGGCAACGCCACCGGCCACCCCTCGTTCGTCATGTCGAACTCCTTCTCGAACCAGACGATCGCCCAGATCGAGCTGTTCGGGAAGACCGACGAGTACTTCGACGAGGAGGGTGCGCCCAAGGTCGAGACCCTGCCCAAGCACCTCGACGAGAAGGTCGCCGAGCTGCACCTCGACGCGCTCGGGGTCGAGCTCACCGAGCTCACCAAGGAGCAGGCCGAGTACCTCGGCGTCGACGTCGCCGGCCCGTACAAGCCGGAGCACTACCGTTACTGACCAGGGTTCCTGTTCGGTGCACGACCACGTACGAGGCGCCGCCGGACCCTCCGGCGGCGCTCCGTACGGCCGGGCGAGCATCGTCCGAACGGGTGAACCTTCGCGTCGGATCCCGCATCCGAGCGCAACGGGCCCTACTGTTTCTTGTGTGAGGGGTCCCGTCCGGAAGTGGAGGAGGTTCGCCGATGACGCGCAATGTCGCCGTCGCCGTCGCTGACGTGCGCACGCTCCGTGCCCACTCGCCGGCCGGCTCCTTCACGGACGCTCCCGGGGCCGTGCACCGGCCCGCCCTCACCCCGCGCTCGGCCCGCGTCCTCGTGCAGGTGGGGGTCCTGGGCGTCCTCGCCGCGGCGCCCCTGGTCCCGGTCTCCGTGAGCACCGCCCTGCTGCTGGGCCAGGTGGCGGCAGCGGTCATGGTCTCGCTCGTCGTGCGGGCCCTGCGGCCCGGCCACTCCCCGACAGCGCGCACCCTCGCGATCTGGGGGGTGGGTGCTGCGGTGAGCCTCATCGCCGTCACGTGGCTGCACGGCATCCACGGCATGGACGTGCCGCGTGCGCAGCTCGGGGCGGTTCTCGCCCTCCTCGGCCTGGCCGTGCTCGGCCGGATGGGCGACGCCTACCGGGCAGCGGGCACGCAGCTCGACGCGATCCTCGCGACGCTGCCGCCGCCGACCCAGGATCCCGAGCGCCTCTCCCGCTGAGCCGGTGGTTGCGGGCGGTCGGGCCGCGCGCTCTCGCACCGGTCAGGTGTCGGTGGGCTCCTCAGCAGCCATTCGTGTCGTCCCCGCCGCCTCGGACCCGCCATGACCACCGGCGGCTCGCACGCGCCGTACGGCGTCGCCCACGACCGAATGGGTCCAGCGCCACCGGCCGGGGGTCACCAACAACAGCCACAAGCCCAGCCGCTCACGCATCTTCGTTCGAGCGCCCAGGGGGCTCTTTCCACTCAGCTCGCGTCGTCTCGCATACAGCGCTGGGTGGCGCCGACGGAGGCTCCGGTACTCCCTCCCGAACTGTTCCGTTCCGCGACTGTGGCGTCGGGACGTGCCCGGGTGGATGCGGTACCGGAAGGTCGGGGGGACCTCACGGGCGAGCCCTTTGATCCCCGCTTCGGCGAAGGAGAGCCAGAGGTCCCAGTCCTCGAAGAGGGCTGACGGGTCGAACCCCCCCACTCGCACGTAGTCCCGGACGCGAACCATGGCAACGCCGGGCCAGCGGTTGACATACGTGACCTGCCACGGGTCGAACGGTGGCACGCGAACCGAGCCGGTGCGGGCGCCGAAGAGGCTGTACGCGCCCCACACCACCCCGAGGTCATCGTCACTGTCGAGATCGTCCGCCATCGGAGCCAGCGCTCCGGCCTCGGCGAGGTCATCCGCGCCCAGGAAGAAGACATACGGTGTGCGAGCGCTGCGGATGCCGGTGTCCATCGCGGCGGCCACGCCCTGGTTGTGGCTGTGGCGAAGGACAGTGACCGCAGGGTGGCGGTTCAGCTCCTCGGCCACCGAAGCCGTGAGGGGGTCGGTCGAGCAGTCGTCGACGACGATCACCGCCACGTCCTCGGACTCGCGGACCGAAGCGACGGCATCGCCGACATACGCGCCGTCATTGAAGCAAGGGATCACGACCGAGATGCGCGGCGTCGGCCCTTCATCGTTCAGCATGCGTGTCCATCCCTTCGCCCGCCCAGAGACGGGCCGTCCTGGAGGTCAGCCAAGCAAGGAGCACCGTGTGGATGAGCTCCACGATGAGCAAGGTGGCCACCACACTCTCCAGGGTCAGCGCGTCGCGTTGGACAAGAACCAGCAGTGCCGTGACGAAGACCGCGGACCGTGCCAACGTCATCCGGACGTCCAGGCGCGCCGAGCGGGGCTCCGCGATCACGATCACATGAAGCAGGCCGTTCACGAGCTGTACCGCACCCAGGCAGGCGAAGAGCGCCACCAGCGCCCGAGACGGTTGGAACGCCGAGCCGAACAACCACAGTGAGGCGGTCAGGGCGACGCCGAAGAGCGCGACGCCAGGTAGGAGTGCCACAGCGGCCCAACGCCGGAGCTTCGCGATCGCACTCGGGCCGTCCTGGAGCACACCGGGAAGGAGCACGCCGCTCAGCAGGGAGACGACCTGCGATGCCACCACCTGCGTGGCGGTCGCGCACGCTACGTAGAGACCGAGATCCGTGTCGCTGAGGCTCTGCTGTACGACGATGCGGTCTGCGTACTGAAGGGGCAACGGCGCCAGAGTCAGGGCCAGGACGACGCCCGCGTACTTACCGATGTCCCGATGAGCCCTGCGGCTCGGCCTGCCCAGAACTCGTCGCCTTCTCATCACCGCGATGAGCACTCCCAAGACCACCAGGGAGCACACCACCATGGCAGCCAGGACGGTGCTCGGCCTCACGCCGGAGGCGAGGAAGAGACCCAGTAGCGCAACCAACAGGAGGGCGCCTTCGAGCGGGCGCACCGTGGCGAGTGCCCGAGTCATCCCCAAGGCGGGGACCACGCGCTCGTGCAACGCCTTCAAGCTCGCGGGGAGGAGCAGGGCGGCGGCGCCGATGATGCTCACCCGGGCCCATCCGACGCTGGCAGCAAGGGGGGTCGCGATCAGGCACAGGACCAGGCCGGCACCGATGGCATTGGCCGAAACGACGGCGTAGGCCGTACCGACCAGAGTCGGGACCTCCTGTCGCCTCTTGCTCAGCACGATCGCACGAGCGGCGGCGAAGTCGAACCCGCGTACGCAGGCAATGGTGCCGAGCTGTGCCAGGACAACCGCGAAGGCCACCTCGCCGAACCCCTCGGGGCCGAGAATCCGCCCACTCACCAGCGTGGCGGCGTACATCAGGGCCCCGGCGAGAACGCCCCCGGACAGCGACCATGACGCTCCCGTGCGCCACTCTGTCGACGTGCTCATCGCTCGCCCGAATCGGTGGCTCCCGGGAACGAGCCGACGACGAACGTCAGCGCCGTCGGGAACCGCAGGTCACCCCGGTAGCAGCTCCTGGCGAGCTCTCGGTACACGGGGAGGCGTCGAGCGCCCGCATAGGCACGAAGCGTCGGGCCGTGCTCGTGCAGGTCGGCCGCTGTCAGCCGCTCGGCGAGCGCTTGCGCCATCACCCTTCGCCAGCCGAAGCTCAACCGTTCCGCTTCGGCGACGAGTCGGCGGGGGTGGCGTGCCCTGCGAAGGGTCCAAGAGAACCGCGTGCGCAAGGGGTCGACGATGCCCCCCTGCCTTTCGTGACCGATGACGTTCCCCCCGTGTTGCACGTAGTCCTGGAGCACGTCAGGGGACACCGGGCAGGAATCGACCGCAGCGGCGCAAGCCAGGAGCCAATGGTCGTGCGCCGCGGTGGGCGCTGCACTGTCGGGAAAGGGTAGAGCCCAGTCCAACAGCGTTCGCCGGAACACCATGGCCGCGCCGGGAACGGGGTTCTGCGCCAGGACGCCCGCCAGCGAGAACCCGTGCCGACGACGTGGTGGGGTGGCGCTCCTCGCTGCGTCGACCACCCGCCACCGAGCCGAGCACAGCACGGCGTCGTCGAGGAGGGGTACGAGCCGTTCCAGCTTGTCCGGGTACCAGCGGTCGTCCTGGTC
>DASQEZ010000242.1:0-6922 GCA_035633415.1 Ornithinibacter sp.
TTGGCGTCGCCGCGGAAGGGTGGCTCGAAGCCGGGGTCGTGGGGCAGCGAGGCGTCGCCCCGCACGCCGTAGTAGTTCTGGACCCGCTTCTCGGTGGGCAGCCCGTTGTCGTCCCAGCCGATCGGGTAGAAGACGTTGAAGCCCGCCATCCGCTTGTAGCGCGCGATGCAGTCGGTGTGCGTGTAGCTGAAGACGTGCCCCATGTGCAGCGAGCCGGAGGCCGTGGGTGGCGGGGTGTCGATCGAGAAGACGTCCTGGCGCGGGCCGGCCAGCGCCCGCTCGCGGTCGAACGCGTAGGTGTCCTGCTCCTGCCACACGGCGGCCCACTTGTCCTCGAGGCCGTCGAGGGACGGCCGGTCCGGAACGGAGGCAGCGCGAAGGGAGGGGAGGTGCTCGGTCATGCGGGACATCATCCCAGACGGACCGGGCCCGGCTCACCGGGGTTCAGGCCATGGTGCGGCGGCGGACCAGGCGGACCAGGGCCAGCCCCAGCACCGCGCTGCCGACCGCGATGCCGACCCACAGGACGACTACGACCTCGTCGTCACCTCCGCCGGCCGCCCATTGCGCCCGCTCGTCGACCAGGTACTGCAGCTCGCCTGGCAGCCGCCGCGGCTGGGCTGAGGCCGGCCGGAGCCGAGGGCGGTCGGGGCCTGGCGCTGGCCTAGGGTGGGCACCATGAGCGACCCCGTGTACCGGCCGGTGATCTCCGCGGCGCAGACCCTCTTCTTCCTCCAGGGGACCCGCTTCACGATCCTCGGCGAGGAGCACGTGCCGCGCACCGGCGGTGCGGTCATGGCGATCAACCACACGTCGTACCTCGACTTCACGTATGCCGGGCTGCCTGTGTGGCCGCACCGCCGCTACGTGCGCTTCATGGCCAAGAAGTCGATCTTCACCCACCGGGTCGCCGGGCCGCTCATGCGCGGGATGAAGCACATCCCGGTCGACCGGCACAAGGGCGGTGAGGCGTTCGCCGCGGCCATCCGGGCGCTGCGGGCGGGAGAGATCGTCGGGGTGTTCCCCGAGGCGACGATGTCGCGCTCGTTCGAGCTCAAGGAGTTCAAGCCCGGCGCCGTGAAGATGGCGCAGGTCGCCGGGGTGCCGGTGCTGCCGACGACCATCTGGGGCGCGCAGCGGGTGTGGACCAAGAACCTGCCCAAGCACATGAAGCCGGCGTCGCGGATCCCGATCAGCATCACCGTCGGCGAACCGCTCCAGATCGGCCGCCGCGACGACGTCATGGCGGCGACCGAGCGGCTCAAGGCCGTGATGCAGGCCCAGCTCGACGCGCAGCAGGCGGCCTACCCGGTGCTGACCGGCGACGACCTGCGCTACGTTCCGGCTCGCCTGGGCGGCACCGCGCCGACGCTCGCGCAGGCCCACGCCGCCGACCTGCACGACATGACCCGCACGCGGGACAAGTTCAACACCTGACCTCGGGTCAGACGGCGGAACCGAGGTGGGCCAGGGCCTGGCGCAGCAGCACCCCGTGGCCCCGCTCCATCTCGGCCTGGACACCCGGGTCGAGCGCCTGCTCGGGGGTGAGCCAGGTGAGGTCGAGCGCGTCGTTCTGCGGGGCGCAGTCGCCGGCGACCGGCACCACGAAGGCCAGCGACACGGCGTGCTGGCGCGGGTCGTGGAAGGGGGTGACCCCCGGCGTCGGGAAGTACTCCGCGACGGTGAACGGCTGCGGGCTGGGCGGCACCCGCGGCAGCGCCATCGGGCCCAGGTCCTTCTCGATGTGCCGCAGCAGCGCGTCGCGCACCCGCTCGTGGTGCAGCACCCGCCCCGACACCAGCTCGCGGCAGACGCTGCCCTCGGACCCGAGCCGCAACAGCACCCCGACGGCGGTCACGGACCCCCGGTCGTCGACCCGCACCGGCACGGCGTCGACGTAGAGGATCGGCAGCTTCTCGCGGGCGAAGTCGAGCTCTTCGCGGCTCAGCCAGGCGGCGTTGTGGTGCAGCTCGAGGTTGCTCATGGGCTCGATCGTGCCATGTCCTCGCGCCGGTCCGACGACGCATCCGGTGGCCCGGAGAAGGTCACCGGCTCCTCGAACGCGGCCCGACGGGCTGCCCGGCGCAGCGCCCCGAGCACCGCGCGCCCGGTCACGAGGACCAGCGCCGCGGTCGTGGCGGCGCGCATGAGGTCCCACCCGAGGCTGGTGGCCAGGGTGAAGACGAGGAAGCGGTGGAGGTTGTCGAGCAGTGGTGCCCCCGCGACGAACGAGAGCTCACCGCCCAGCCCCGTGCTGAAGGGCCAGAAGGACAGGTTGAGCAGCAGGCCGTAGACCAGCCCGGCCACGGCGCCGTACCCGGCCAGCATCAGCACCTCGGCGCGACCGCGCACCGGGGGCAGCAGGCCGGCGCCACAGCCGACCCAGGCCGCGCCGAGCATCTGGAAGGGCAGCCACGGCCCGACCCCGCCGGTGACCAGCGCGGAGGCGAAGAGGGTGGTCGCGCCCAGCACGAACCCGAACCCGGCGCCGAAGACCCGGCCGCCGAGCACGAGCAGGAAGAACACCGTCTCGAGGCCGGCCGTCCCGGCTCCCAGCGGGCGCAGGGCGGCCCCGATGGCCGCGAGCACGCCGAGCATCGCGACGGCCTTGACGTCCATGCCGCCCTCGCTCATCTCGGCGAGCACGACGGCGAGCAACAGCGGCAGCACGAGCGCGAAGACGAGGGGGGCGTCGGTGCCGTGGGCCAGACCCGAGTCGGGGGAGACGAGCAGCGGCCAGCCGAACGCGACCAGGCCGGCAACCGACACCAGGGCCACCGCGGCCAGCGACCGCGGCCGCAGGGCCAGCGCGCGGGTGCGCCGCCTCACGACGCCACCCCGGAGAGGGCCTCGCGCACGTCGGCGACGGTGAGCCACGGCCCGGGGGCGGTCACCTTGGACACCTGCGGCGCGAACGCGGGCGACGAGACGACGACCTCGGTGGTCGGGCCGTCGGCGACGATCTCGCCCGCCGCCATGACCACCACGCGGTCGGAGCACTCGGCGACGAACTCGACGTCGTGCGTCGACACCACGACCGACCGGCCCCGCCGGGCCAGGCTGCGCAGCACCCGGCTCAGGGCCGCCTTCGCCGTGGGGTCCAGGCCACGGGTCGGCTCGTCGAGCAGCACGACCGGCGGGTCGGCGGTCAGCTGCACCGCGAGCACCAGGGCCAGCTTCTGCCCCTCGGACAGGTCGCGCGGGTGCTGCTCGGGCGGGATGCCGGGCGCGATCGACCCGAGCAGCCGCGCGCAGGTGCCCTTCGGCACCTCGCTCTCGCGGTCGGCCTGGTCGCACTCCGCGCCGACGGTGTCGAGGTAGAGCAGGTCCGCGGCGGTCTGCGGCACCATGCCGACCAACGAACGTCGCTCTCCCGCAGGCAGGGTGCGCGGTTCAAGGGTCTCGGATGCCGTGCCGGTCGTGCCGCCGCCCGCCGGCGGTCGCGTCGCACGCACCGAACCCGACGTGAGGGTTCCGCTGCCCTGCAACGCCCAGAGCAGGGAGGACTTGCCGCAGCCGTTGCGGCCCATGACGGCCGTGACCTCGCCGGGGTGCAGGTCGAGGTCGACGTCGGCCACCGCCAGCACGTCGCCGGGGTAGCGCACCACGAGGCCGCGTGCCCTGAGCGCCACCTCGGCATCCCCCGAGTGACCTCGTGGTCGATGCGCGGACGCAGGATCCGGCTCGACAGGCGCGAGCGGAGTCAGGGTGGCGGTGAGCCGGGCCCGTAGTCCGCGTGCGGCGCGGCGCGCGTCACGCACCGACAGGGGCAGCGGCGACCACCCGGCATACCGGCCGAGCTCGACCACGGGAGAGGCGATGTCGCTGTCGACCATGAGGTCGGAGGGCAAGCCGGACCGCACCTCTCCGGAGGGCGAGACGTGGACCACGGTGTCGGCGTAGTGCAGCACCCGCTCGACCCGGTGCTCGGCCACGACCACGGTGACGGCGAGGTCGTGCACCAGGCGGGTGATGGTGGCGAGCACCTCCTCGGCGCCGGTCGGGTCCAGGGCAGAGGTGGGCTCGTCGAGCAGGATGACGCGGGGGTGGGCGGTGAGCACCGACCCGATCGCGACCCTTTGCTGCTGGCCACCGGACAGCTCGCGCAACGCGACGTCGCGCAGCTCGGCGATACCCAGCAGGTCCAGGGTCTCCTCGACCCGCTTGCGCATCGTGGCGGCCGGAAGGCCGAGCTGCTCCATGCCGTAGGCGAGCTCCTCCTCGACGGTGTCGGTGACGAACCCGGCCAGCGGGTCCTGCCCGACGACGCCTACGAGGTCGGCGAGGTCGCGCGGCCGGTGGTCACGGGTGTCGCGCCCGTGCAGGCGCACGTGCCCGGTGAGCGTGCCACCCGTGAAGTGCGGCACGCGCCCGCACAGCGCACCGAGCAACGTCGACTTGCCCGAGCCGGTGCGCCCGACGACGAGGGCGAGCTCGCCCTCGTCGATGGTCAGGTCGACGCCGCGCAGCACCGGCCGGGCCGACCCCGGCAGGGTCACCGACACCTGCGACAGGGAGATCGCGTGGTCAGCCACGGGCCAGCACCTCCTCACGCGCCCCGCGCTGCGGCACCCGTGAAGCAGGGCGCGGAGGTTCCGGGGTGAGGTAGGCCGGCAGCGCTCCGACGAGCAGTCCGACCACCGCGGCCGGGGGCAGCGGCGGGAACGCCAAGGGCGTCAAGGGCATCGCCAGCTGCTCGGGGGAGGTCCGCGAAAGGGTGACGAGCGCTGCGGCGGCGACCACCCCGCATCCGAGGGTCACCCACTCGGCTCCGCGCCACGGGTCCGGGCGATAGGTGCTGCGCTCCACGTGCCGGCCACCGAGCCAGAGCCCCAGGCCGGAGAGCGCCAGCCCGACCAGCAGGGTCGGCGTGCCCATGAGCGCGGGGGTCGTGGTGTCCAGCACGCCGTAGATGCCGACCGCGCTGGCGAGCAACCCGGTGAGGGTGACCGCGCCGGTGACGAGCCGGTGCGAGCGAGGCGCCGCGCTCGCGCGACCGTAGCCGCGTGAGTCCATGGCGGCGGCGAGCAGGAGCGACCGCTCCAGGGTGTCCTCGAGCACCGGCAGCGCGACCGAGGGCACCGCGCGGATGCCGCGGCTGGTGTCGCCGCGCAGCTGCCGGGCCCGGCGCACCCGCAGCACGCTCTCGGCGAGCTGCGGCGCCACCGAGACCGAGACGACGACGGCCGAGCCGATCTCGTGCAGCGCCGAGGGCAGCGAGCGCAGCAGGCGCTTGGGGTTGGCCAGGGCGTTGGCGGCGCCGATGCAGGCGATGATGACGGCGAGCCGCAGGCCGAGCACCGTGGCCCCGATCAACCCCTCGAGGTAGACCGTGCCCCCGAGCTGGATGCCGGCCGCCCACGACGGCAGCGTGACCTCCGGCAGGCGCAGCACGACGATGGTGCCGAACTTGAGCCCGACGACCACGTGCAGCACGACCCGCACCACGATGATCGCCAGCCCGAGCCACAGGTAGAGCCGGAAGGCACGTGCCCAGGGTGAGCTGCCCCGCCGGTTGGCCACGACGAGCGCCACGACGGCCAGAGCGAGCAGCAGCAGCAGCGGGTTGTTCGTCGTGCTCACCGCGACGGCCATGCCGACGGCCCACCCCCACCACGCGGCCGGGTGGACCGCGCGGGGGAGGGTGGCGCTCATCGGAGCATCATCGCGTCAGACGCGTCGCTTCCACGCGGCCCAGCCGGCCCCACCGGCGACGAGCGCCGCCAGGGCGACGCCGGCGACGAGGGTGCCCGGGCCGGATCCGCCGCCGGCGTCGGCCGACGTCGGTGCGGCGGCGATGTCGGATGCCGATGTGCTGGGGCTCGCCGCGGCGGATGCCGTGCCGCTCGGGGGCGGCGTGGTCGTCATCGGCGGGGCGGTGCTGGTGGCGCCGCCCGAGGGCCCGGGACCTGTGGGGTTCGGAGCCGTCGCCGTGGGCGTCGACGCGGTCGCCTTCGGTTTCGACGTCGTCGGGGCGGGCTTCGACGTCGTCTTCGTGGGGGCCGGCGCGCTGGTCCTCGTGGGCGCCGGGGGAGCGATGCCGGGCTTCTGGCCCGAGCCGAACCGGAAGCCGACGACGCTGCCGGGGGCGGGGTCGTAGCTGGCGACCCCGTTGGAGCTGTAGACCCAGCTGCCGCCGCGCGTGGCGTGGAAGAAGGCCCAGTAGGCGCTGCCGGACGGCATCCGCACGCACGGGTCGGACTCGGGGTAGCCGTTGATCCGGCAGACGACCGAGCCGGGGAACTGCTGTGGGTAGGTCACCGTGAACCCGGCGGCGGCCAGGGCCTTCAACGCCGACGACGGGTCACCAGAGGCGCACCTCGTGCTGACCGAGCCTCCGGTGTCGACCACGACGGTGACCCCCTTGGTGCCTGAACAGGCTGCGGCACTGGCCGGCGCGGCCGCCACGACCAGCCCGGCGAGGGCCAGGCCGGAGGCGGCGGCAGCGCCGGCAAGGCGGCCGAGCAGACGGCGCGGGGGGCGGCGCATCAGGCGTGCGCCCCACGACGTCGCGACGAGGCCCAGACGGTCAGGCCGCCGACGACCACGAACAGCAGGCCGAGCAGGGCCGGAAGGGCCAGGTCGGTGCCGGTCTGGGCGAGCGAGCCGGTCGCAGCCGCGTCGACCGTCACGTCGGGGTCCGACCCCCCGGCGCCTGCCGTCGGGTCGCCGTCCGTCGTGGGGTCGACGCTCGACGACGGGTCAGTCGTCGGTGTCGTGGTGCAGGGTGTGGCGGTGGTGCCGGCGCTGGCCTCCTCGGACCACTCGACGCTGAGCAGCGACTGGCCGCTCAGACCGAGGGTCGCCTGGGGTGTTGCCCGCAGGTCGGAGTCGCTCGGTGACGAGGCCGACCGGGTCGTCGCGGAGAACGCGATGCCGCCGCGCAGCGCCACCGGCGAGGAGCAGCCGTACTGCAGCGACA
>DASQEZ010000243.1:0-6553 GCA_035633415.1 Ornithinibacter sp.
AGGTGCCCCGGCCAGGAGCACGAGCTGCACCTCGGGCGGCATCTCGGCCGCGGCCCGCAGCAGGTAGGGCAACCCCTTCTGCCGGGTGATCCGGCCGACGAAGATGACGCTGGGGCGGTCGGGGTCGACACCGTGGCGGCGCACGACGTCCTCGTCCCGCTCGGCCCTCCACAGCTGGGAGTCGATGCCGTTGTGCACGACCTTGACCCGGTCGGGGTCGACCGACGGGTAGGACCGCAGGATGTCCTCCCGCATGCCGGCGCTCACCGCGATGACGGCGTCGGCCGCCTCGTAGGCGGTCCTCTCCACCCAGGACGACACGCGGTAGCCCCCGCCGAGCTGCTCGGCCTTCCACGGCCGCATCGGCTCGAGGCTGTGCGCGGTGAGCACGTGGGGGATGTCGCCCATCAGGCTCGCCAGGTGGCCGCCCATGTTGGCGTACCAGGTGTGGGAGTGCACCAGGTCGGCACCCTCGCAGGCGGCGGCCAGCGACAGGTCGACCCCCAGGGTGGTGAGGGCGGCGTTCGACCCGGCCAGCTCGAGGAGGTCGGGATGGCCGGTCGTGCCGTCCTCGTCGCGTGGCTCCCCGAACGCGTGCACCCGCACGTCGAGGTCGCCGCGCTGGCGAAGGGCACGAACGAGCTCGGCCACGTGGACCCCCGCACCTCCGTAGATCGCCGGGGGGTACTCCTTGCTGAGGATGTCGATTCGCACGAAAACTCACCCTAGTGAGGTTCCGGCCTCCCGGGGAGGGAGGGACCCCACTAGCGTGGGGTCATGGCGTACCGCAGCGGAGGTCCCAAGGTCCTGGTCATCGTTCTCGCTGGCGGGGAGGGGAAGCGGCTCCTACCGCTCACGGCCGACCGAGCCAAGCCGGCTGTTCCGTTCGGCGGCATCTACCGACTGATCGACTTCGCGCTGAGCAACGTCGTGAACTCCGGCTACCTCAAGGTCGTCGTCCTCACCCAGTACAAGTCGCACAGCCTCGACCGGCACGTCACCAAGACCTGGCGGATGTCGACGATGCTCGGCAACTACGTCGCGCCCATCCCGGCGCAGCAGCGCATCGACAAGTCCTGGTACCAGGGCAGCGCCGATGCCATCTTCCAGTCGCTGAACACGATCACCGACGAGAAGCCCGACATCGTCGTGGTCGTCGGGGCCGACCACGTGTACCGGATGGACTTCTCGCAGATGGTCGAGCAGCACATCGAGTCGGGCGCCGGCGTGACCGTCGCCGCCATCCGGCAGCCCATCGCGATGTCCGACCAGTTCGGCGTCATCGACGTCATGCCCGACCAGCCGACCAGGATCCGGGCGTTCCTGGAGAAGCCGACCGACCCGGACGGCCTGCCCGACTCCCCCGACGAGATCCTCGCGAGCATGGGCAACTACGTGTTCGACGCCGACGTGCTGGTCGAGGCCGTGACGGCCGACGCGACCCTGGAGGGCTCCAAGCACGACATGGGCGGCGACATCGTGCCCGCGCTCGTGGAGCAGGGTGCCGCCTACACCTACGACTTCAAGAACAACGTGATCCCGGGTGGCACCGAGCGCGACATGGGGTACTGGCGCGACGTGGGGACGATGGACTCCTACTTCGACGCGCACATGGACCTCGTCTCGATCCACCCGATCTTCAACCTCTACAACTACGACTGGCCCATCTACACGACCTACGGGCCCTACCCGCCCGCCAAGTTCGTGCACGGCCACCACGGCCGGTTCGGGGAGGCGCTCAACTCGGCGGTCTCGCCCGGCGTCGTCATCTCCGGTGCGCGGATCAACGGCTCGGTCGTCTCCCCCGACGTGCACGTGCACAGCTACACGGAGGTCGACGACAGCGTCATCCTCGACGGCGTGCAGATCGGGCGGAACTGCCGCATCAAGCGGGCGATCATCGACAAGAACGTCACGATCCCCGAGGCCACGTCGATCGGCTTCGACCGCGAGCACGACGAGGCCCGGGGCTTCTCGGTCACCGAGTCGGGCATCACCGTCGTGGGCAAGGGCCAGGTCGTCACCCCGTGAGCGGGGCCGACCGCCCGATCCGGATCGGCGCCCAGCTCCAGCCGCAGCACGCGACCTACGCCGAGCTGCGGCGCGCCTGCGCCGACATGGAGGAGATCGGCGTCGACGTCGTCTTCACCTGGGACCACTTCTACCCGCTCTACGGGCCGGCGGACGGCGCCCACTTCGAGTGCTGGACCACCCTGGCGGCGTGGGCGGAGGCCACCGAGCGGGTCGAGATCGGCGCCCTGGTCACCTGCAACAGCTACCGCAACCCACAGCTGCTCGCCGACATGGCCCGCACCGTCGACCACATCAGCGACGGTCGGCTCATCCTGGGCATCGGGTCGGGCTGGTTCGAGCGCGACTACGACGAGTACGGCTACGAGTTCGGGACTCCCGGAGGGCGGCTCGACGCGCTGGACCGTGACCTGCCGCTCATCCGGTCACGGTGGGGCAAGCTCAACCCCCCGCCCACCCGCGACATCCCGGTGCTCATCGGCGGCGGGGGCGAGCGCAAGACGCTGCGCATCGTGGCCGAGCACGCCGACATCTGGCACGGCTTCGGCCTTCCCGAGGCCATCGCCCACAAGCACGCGGTGCTCGACGAGTGGTGCGCGAAGGTCGGGCGCGACCCGGCCGAGATCGAGCGGTCGGCGGGGGTCTCCCCCAAGCCCGGGCGCCTGCCCGAGGACGTCGCCGACTACGCCGCGGGCGCGCAGTCCCTGCATGACGTCGGCACCCGGCTGTTCACCGTCGGCCTGAACGGCCCCGACTACGACCCCGGTCCGGTCCGCGACCTCGTCGCGTGGCGTGACGCCCACGCTCGATAGCCTGCACGAGTGCCCTCCGCCCCGTTCGAACCACCACCGGCGCCGCTGCCCGACCCCGAGGCCCGGACGCTGCTGGTCACCCTCGACGGCCCCGACCGCCCGGGGGTGACCAAGGCGCTGTTCGAGGCGGCCTCGACGGTGGGGGCCGAGGTGCTCGACCTCGAGCAGGTCGTCGTCCGAGGGCACCTCGCGCTGTCGGTGCTGCTCTCCCCCGGTCGCGACGAGAACGTGCTCGTCGACCGGCTCACCCGGGCCGGCAGGCGGCTCGGGATGCGCGTCGAGCTCGAGGTGGGGCGCGGTGACAACGCACCGCGCCGCACCGGCCGCGCCGCCGTCGTCGTGATGGGCGCGCCCCTGCTGACGCAGCACGTCGCCGCCGTCGCCGCTGCGATCGCCGACCACGGCGCCAACATCGACCGGATCCGACGGCTGTCGCGCTACCCGGTCACGACCGTCGAGCTCGACGTCTCCGGCGCCGACGTCGGCGACCTGCGCCACGACCTCGCGCTGGTCTCCCACGCGGTGGGCGCCGACATCGCGGTCGCGCCGGCAGGGCTGGCCCGCCGGGGCGGCCGGCTGGTCGTCATGGACGTCGACTCCACGCTCATCCAGGACGAGGTCATCGAGCTGCTGGCCGTGCACGCGGGCCGGGCCGCCGAGGTGGCCGCCGTCACCGCGTCGGCGATGCGCGGTGAGCTCGACTTCGCCAGGAGCCTGCACGCCCGTGTGGCGACCCTGGCGGGGTTGCCGGCGAGCGTGCTCGACGACGTGCGCGATGCCGTGCGCCTCACCCCCGGCGCGCGCACCCTGGTGCGCACGCTCAAGCGGCTGGGGTTCACCGTGGCCGTCGTGTCGGGCGGGTTCGTCGAGGTCGTGGAGCCGATCGCGCGCGAGCTCGGCATCGACCACGTGCGTGCCAACCGGCTCGAGGTCGTCGACGGCGTGCTCACCGGCCGGGTCGTCGGCGACGTCGTCGACCGAGCCGGCAAGGCTGCGGCGCTGCGCGAGTTCGCGGCGCTCGAGGGGCTGCCCCTGGCCCGCACGGTGGCGATCGGCGACGGCGCGAACGACCTCGACATGCTCGACGCCGCCGGGCTGGGCGTCGCCTTCAACGCCAAGCCCCTCGTGCGCCGCCAGGCCGACACCTCGCTCACCGTGCCGTACCTCGACGCGGTGCTGTTCCTGCTCGGGATCTCCCGGGAGGAGATCGAGGACGCCGACGCCTACGACGACGCGCCACTAGGCTGACCCGGTGCCGCGCTACCCCTCGACCACCCCCACGCTCTTCGTCATCGGTGGGGCGGAGGACCGGGTCGGCAAGGCCTCGTTGCTGCGCCACTTCCTCAAGCTCGCCGGAGGGCGCCGGGCCCGGCTCGTCCTGATCCCCACGGCCTCGTCGTTCCAGGACGAGGTCGTCGCGTCGTACACCGAGGTCTTCACCCGGCTCGGCGCCCCCGGGGTGGAGGTCGTCAACCCGGCAACCCGCACCGAGGCGCACGACCCCGACCTCGTGGCGCTGGTCGACGGTGCCACCGGCGTCTTCATGAGCGGTGGCAGCCAGCTGCGCCTCTCCCAGCTGCTGCCCGGCACCCCGCTCGGCCAGGCCCTGCACCGCGCGCACGAGCGCGGCGCCGTCATCGGCGGCACGTCGGCGGGTGCGTCGATCATGAGCGACTTCATGATCTCGATGGGTGAGGAGGGCGTCACTCCCCGCCAGCGAGCCAGCCAGGTCTCGGCCGGTCTGGGCCTGGTTCGCGGGGTCGTCGTGGACCAGCACTTCGACCAGCGCTCGCGCTACGGTCGCCTGATGTCGGTCATCGCGCCCTCGCCGCACCTGCTCGGCATCGGGATCGACGAGGACACCGCGATGGTCGTCACCGACCACCACGAGTTCACCGTCCGCGGCACCGGTGCCGTCTTCGTGGTCGACTGCACGAACGCCGTCACCGACGCCGCCGACGCCCGGGCCGGCGCACCCGTGCTGGTGTCCGGCGCCACCGTGCACAGCCTGCCCGCGGGGGCGACCTTCGACCTCGCCGAACGCCGCCTCACCGGCTTCGTGGAGCAGCACCCCGACCTGTTCGTCTCGGCCTCCGCCGCGAAGGCCTGACCGGCCGACGCCCGAGCACCGCCCCGCCCACCCCCCCTCCTCAGGAGAAGCGCCGATGGACCGTCCCACCCCGACCGGACCCGCCGCCCCCGACCTGCGCATCGTCGAGGCGCGGGTCTACCGCGGCGGCAACATCTGGTCGTACGACCCGTCGATCCACCTGGTCGTGGACCTCGGCGTGCTCGAGGAGCACCCCACCGACCTCCTGCCCGGGTTCACCGACCGGCTGCTCGAGCTGCTCCCCGGGATGGTGAACCACACCTGCTCCAAGGGGGTCAAGGGCGGCTTCGTCGAGCGGATGCGCGAGGGCACCTGGCTCGGGCACGTGGCCGAGCACGTGGCCCTGCAGCTGCAGCAGGAGGCCGGCCACGACCAGCGCCGCGGGAAGACCCGCATGGTCAAGGGCAGCCCGGGGCTCTACAACGTCATCTACTCCTACAGCAACGAGGAGGTGGGCCTCGCGGCCGGGCGGCTCGCCGTGCGCCTGGTGAACCACCTCGTCTCGGACGAGGAGGGCTTCGACTTCGCCGTTGAGCTGGAGACCTTCCTGACCCGTGCCGAGCGCACCGCGTTCGGGCCGTCGACGGGCGCGATCCTCGAGGAGGCGGTCAGCCGGGACATCCCCTTCATCCGGCTCAACAGCGGCAGCCTGGTGCAGCTCGGCCAGGGCGTGCACCAGCAGCGGATCCGCGCCACGATGACGTCGAAGACCGGCGCCCTCGCCGTCGACATCGCCGGCGACAAGGACATGACGACCAAGCTGCTGGGCTCGGCCGGGCTGCCGGTGCCCAAGCAGGAGACGGTGCGCTCGGCCGAGGGTGCCGTCTCCGCCGCCCGCAGGATCGGCTTCCCCGTCGTCGTCAAGCCGCTCGACGGCAACCACGGGCGTGGCGTGTGCCTCAACCTGCGCAGCGACGCCGAGGTGCACGAGGCGTTCGCCGTGGCCGAGGACCAGTCGCGACGCGGCTACGTCATCGTCGAGTCCTTCGTGACCGGGCGCGACTACCGCTGCCTCATCGTCGGCGGCCGGATGCAGGCCATCGCCGAGCGGGTGCCCGCGCACGTGACGGGCGACGGCACGCACACGGTGGGCCAGCTCGTCGAGATCACCAACTCCGACCCGCGCCGCGGGGTCGGGCACGAGAAGGTGCTGACCAAGATCAAGGTCGACGCGGCGGCGCTGGACCTGCTGCGCGAGCAGGGCCTGTCCCTCGACGCGGTGCCGCCCGCCGACACGATGGTCAAGCTCGCCCTGACCGGCAACATGTCGACCGGCGGCATCTCCATCGACCGCACCTTCGATGCCCACCCCGACAACATCGAGATCGCCGAGGAGGCCGCGCGGCTGATCGGGCTCGACGTCGCGGGCATCGACTTCATCTGCCCCGACATCGCCTCACCGGTGCGCGAGGCCGGCGGCGCGATCTGTGAGGTCAACGCGGCCCCCGGGTTCCGGATGCACACCCACCCGACCATCGGTGAGCCGCAGTACATCGCCAAGCCGGTCGTCGACCTGCTCTTCCCACCCGGCGCGCCGTCGCGGGTGCCGATCGTCGCGGTGACGGGCACCAACGGCAAGACGACGACCGCACGGATGATC